>NZ_AKIY01000242.1 GCF_000282615.1 Bradyrhizobium sp. YR681
GGCGGGTTCTGCCGCAGCCGCTCGCCGAAGGCCGACAGCCGCATCCTGCGCGCCGGCGGGCGGGAGGAGGCACGCGTGCGTCCGCGCGCGACGACGGCGCGGGCCACGCGCGGGCGTGCACCGTGGCGCGTCTCGATAAAGCCTTCGGCCGCGAGTTGCTCGTAGGCCACCGTCACCGTCGAGCGCGCGACGCCCATCTCGCCGGCGAGCGCGCGGGAGGACGGCAGCAGGCCGTCCGTCCCGTACACGAGCGCCATGATCTGATCGCGCAACGCCTCGTAGATCTCGCGCGCGCCCATGCGGCTGGAACGGCGCCCGGTCGTCGTCTTCATCCCGATCATCCACATTCGAGGCGGGCTTCGTCCGCATGGACGATGCAAGAATGTGGTTCTAATCCCGTTCGCCGAGAGTTTCGACGTAAGCCTTGCCGTAGGGATAAAAATACTCCTTGCGGCCCTGGTCCCAGAGCGCCTTCAGGCCCGGCGCCGTGATGTCCCAGTCCGGACGGCAATTCATGCTGACGGCGCGCAAATCCTGGCGGAGTTCTTCGATGGTTGGGCGTCCGAAGAACCAGTAGCCGTTGTAGATCTTGTGGATGCGGAGGTTGGGCTCCAGCACGACGACATGCGGGATCATCGGATTGTGGAGGGGATCGGTGTACTCGGCGATGTCGAGGTCCTTCTGGATGATCCGCCTGGAATCCGAGAGGAATGGCCAGTGCGCGCCCGCGCCGCTGCGATATTCGTTGGTCTGGGTGATGTTGTCGGTGGTGATCGTGACCAGGCGGCAATAGCCCACTTCCATCTCCCGATGCAGTTGAACCAGCCCTTCGGTCTGGCGGCGATCCTTTGGACAGAAGCCGCCGCGGCCGAGCACGACGATCATGGGATCGCCACCCTGCAGCTCGGAGAGCTTGCGGTGCTTGCCGGTGTGGTCGCTGAGTTCGTAATCGGGGAAAGTTACTCCCGGCATCATGTCGCTTCGCATTGAACGCTCCCATGTCCGGCAAATGTGCCGATGATTTTACAGATCGATGACGACATCGCCTTGCGGGCGTGCGCAGCAGATCAGAACGTTGCCGTCCGCCGGCGGGTCGAGCGGATCGGGGGCGTAGGCGACTGCTCCGGCGACGAGCCCGCTCTCGCAGTTGTGGCAGACGCCCGTGCGGCACGACCAGCGCACGGGGACATCGCACGCTTCGGCCAGCTCGAGCAGGCTGGCATAGGCGGCTCCCCAGCAAACATTGAGGCCGCTGCGGGCGAACGACACCATCGGACCGGGGCCGGGTGCGCCGGCCGGCTTATGGACTTGCACCTTCGGCGCGGCGGCGATGCCGGGTGTCAGCGAGGGCTTGCTGCCGAACAGCTCGGTGTGGATGCGATCGGAGGCGACTCCCAACGCCAGGAGGCCCGCTGTGAGATCGCCCGTGAAGGCGGCCGGTCCGCAGAGATAGAAATCGCCGTCGCGTGGCACGTTGAGCTGTTCGAGCAGGTGCTGATTTAAATGTCCGGCGCTGTCGAAATCCGCTCCCGGACGATCGGTCGGGTCGGGCGCGCTGAAGCAGATATGGCTGTGATGGTGAGCGAGCCCCGCGAGCAGCTCACGCGCCTCGGCAGCGAACGGATGCTCGCGGCCGTTGCGGGTGCCGTGCAGCCACCAGACCTCCTGCGTTGTGCCGTCCGCGGCGAGTGCGTGGAGCATGGCGAGCACCGGCGTCACGCCGATGCCGGCACTGAGCAGCACGACCGGCCGCGCATCCTGCCGGAGCGTGAAGCTGCCGCGGGGTGCGCCGAGCTCGACGATTTCGCCGGTTTCAAGTTGGTCGGCGACATAGCCGCTCGCCGCGCCGTGCGTCTCCCGCTTGACGCTGATGCGATAGGATGCCGCGTCGGTGCGGCGCGACAGCGAATAGCTGCGCGTCATCGCGGATGGCCCGAGCCGCACGACGACGAACTGGCCGGGCAGGGCGGTGGCGACCGTGCCTTCGTCTGCGGGTTCGAGGATCAGCGACGTCACGCTGCTGCTTTCGGCGATCTTGCGCGCGACCCGAAACGGCCGGAAGCCGCGCCAGGCCGGAGGCGGGCTTGCGGCCGGACCGAGCCCGGCGTTTCCTCCGGCCGGCTGGTCGGTCTGCGCGAGCAGCGCCACGAAGGAATGGTGCCAGCCGCGGCTCAGCGCCGGAATTTTCAGCGCGCGCTCGAGGCGCTCGCGCGGGTGAGGGGGCAGGTAAAGGAGCGCGTTGATCTCGCACACGCTCATGCCTTCAGGGCCGCTTGCGACCTGCGTGATCTCGTCGCCGGCCTCGACGTCGCCTTCCTCGATCACGCGAAGATAGAAACCGGGCCGGCCGTGCCTGACCAGCAGCGCGGCCATGTCGGGCTCCTCCATGCGAATGCCGAGCCGGTAACAGGTGACGCGGGGCTGCGTCACCTCGAACAGGGCCGAGCCGATCCTGTAGCGGTCACCGATACACACCTTCGTGTCGGAGAGGCCGTCGACGGTGAAATTCTCGCCGAATTGACCGGGGACGAGGTTCGCTCGCCCCAGTCGTTCCTGCCAGTAGCGATAGGACTCCTGCTGGTAGACGTAGACGGCGCGCTGCTCGCCGCCGTGCCCTGCCGTGTCGCCCTGGCCGTCGCCGTCGATGTTGAGCCGGCGCACCCTGCGCGGGCCCGTGATGGGGGCCTTCCAGATGCCGGTGTGCACGGTCCTGCCTTGCCAGGCGACGTCGCGCGGCAGGCCGACATTGACGGAGAGCAGATGGGCCATGGATGTTCCCGACGTAACCAGCGCAGATGCATAACCCGGCGGATTCCAGATTACCGCACCGTCAATCTGCATCCAGATCGGATGTTTTGCCCGTTAGTGGTTGTTAGACGTTGCTAGAGTGTCTTGCTACGGGACGCCCGGGCTCCGATTTGAAACGCGGAGACGGCAGATCGGAGAGGCGCGATGGATGATCAGGCGACACTTGCGGCGCTTCGGCGCCATTGGGAGGCTTCCGACGCGAATGATTTCGAGGCCGAGCACGAGATCTATCGCGATGATGCCGTGCTGGAATATCCGCAATCGGGCGAGCGGATTCATGGCCGCCGGAACATTCAGGAAAGTCGCTTCGTGCAGCCGAACAGGAAGCGTTTTGCGGTTCGGCGCATCATCGGCGGCGGCGATCTCTGGGTCAGCGAGTTCGTGCTGAGCTATGACGGGGTGCCGTCCTACGTGGTCAGCATCATGGAGTTTCGCGAGGGACTCGTCGCGCACGAGACGCAATATTTCGGCGACCGGTTCGATCCGTCGCCGTCGCGCGCGCATCTGGTGGAGCTTGTGGGGTAGCGTCAGGAAGTGTCGCCACCAATCGATCACCCGTCACCCTGAGGCGCGAGCCTTGCGGCGCAATCGCGCCGCCAGGCGAGCCTCGAAGGGCGACGGCCCGGCTGCATCCCCGGCCGTTCATCCTTCGAGGCTCCCTGCACGGTGCTTTGCACCGCGCAGCTCGCACCTCAGGATGACGGAACCGACGACAGGGCGCTGAGCAGCTCAAACCGCAACATGGAACTGATGCGGCGGCTGGTCGCAGTCTGCTCGCCTTGATTCCGACAGGCCCGTCTTTATGTCTGGGAGAACAAGAATCCGGGCCCCTCTGGCGAGGACGCCGACAGATGTCGGCAAAACCTCGCGATGTCGGATGACCTGTCCCGCGCGAATGCGATGGATTGGCCGATCGTCGGGCCTTCTTGAGTTCCCTCCGACCCAATCGTCCCCATCGCAGCTCCGCGCGGCCATTTCGCAACGTTGAGGAGCATCGATGTCTGACGCCAAATACGCAAATCCGATCGAGATCGAGATCACCGACCCGTCCCGCCTGAACGAGCAGGCTGCGGCGGCCCTGGTGATCGCCGGCGCGCTCGTCGCGGTCGCCGACCGGCAGGTCTCGCCGGTGGAGCGCGACGAGGTGATCCGCTTCATCCGGGATCGCGGATTGGCGCCGCATGTCGGCGACGAACGGCTGTTCGCGATGTTCGACGAACTGGCGGAACGATTGGAGGAGCCGGACTTTGCCAATGTGGTGATCGACACGCTGCGGCCGGTTTCGAACATGCCGCTCTCGTCCCATCTGATGGAGCTGTCGGAGCGCGTCGCGGCCGCGGATGAGGACGTGCATCCCCATGAGGTGCAGGCGATCAAGCTGCTGCGGCTTTTGACGCTGGTGTTGCCGCGCGCAAAACAGGTCGGGCCCGGTGCTGACAGCACCGCCCCAAAGGAGTGAGCATGAGCGCTGCATCGGACGAGCGTACGACCGGAACCGAGGGCGCCTCCGGCCAGATGGCCGGCGGTGACCCGCGCCTCGACAAGCTCGTCCATCGCCTGCCGCCGCGCATCGGCGACACCGTCACCTATCTGCTCAAGCCGTCCAGCCGCTGGGTGAGAATCCCCTCGGGCGCGCTGCTCGTCGTCGGCGGCGTGTTGTCCTTCCTGCCGGTGCTCGGCGTCTGGATGCTGCCGCTCGGCCTTGCGCTGCTGGCCGAGGATGTGCCGGCGCTGCGCTCCTCCCGTTCAAAGGTCTTCGACTGGATCGAGCGGAAGAAGCCGCAATGGCTCGATCCGTCCGCACCGAAAAAATGATCGATCATGACTGAATTCATCACCGCCGACGCGCTGTCCGCGCTGCTTCAGGTCGTCCTGATCGACCTCGTTCTCGCCGGCGACAACGCCGTCGTCATCGGCCTTGCCGCAGCGGGCCTCCCGGCCGAGCAGCGTCGGCGCGCCATCGTCGTCGGCATCGTCGCCGCCACCGCCCTGCGCATTGTCTTCGCCGGCGTCGCGACCCAGCTTCTGCAGGTGATCGGCCTCCTGCTCGCCGGTGGCGTGCTGCTGCTCTGGGTGTGCTGGAAGATGTGGCGCGAGCTGCGCGAGCAGTCCGCACACGCGAGCGAGCTTGCGTTCAGCCATGGCGGTGGCGCAAGCGCGGCCGCGCCGCCGCGCAAGACTTTCGGGCAGGCCGCGGCCCAGATCGTCGCCGCCGACGTCTCGATGTCGCTGGACAACGTGCTCGCGGTCGCGGGTGCTGCGCGCGAGCATCCCTACATCCTGGCGTTCGGCCTGCTGCTGTCGGTCGCGTTGATGGGCGTCGCCGCCGACCTGCTCGGCCGGGTGCTCCAGAAGCAGCGCTGGATCGCCTATGTCGGTCTGGCCATCATCATTTACGTCGCCTTCGAAATGATCTATCGCGGCTCGCTCGAGCTCGCGCCTGTCATCGCGAGTCTCTGAGGTGACGTTTCCTGCCCGCACTCCGGAGTGATCCATGACGCCTGAACCCAAAGCACCTTCGGTGGCGCCCGTGCCGCCGCCGATCGGCCTGTTCGCCCAGGTCATCTTCGGCTCGCGCTGGCTGCAGGTGCCGCTCTATGTCGGCCTCATCATTGCGCAAGCCGTCTACGTGCTGCTGTTCCTGAAAGAGCTCTGGCACCTGGTCCTGCACTCGTTCGACGCCAGCGAGCAGCAGATCATGCTGGTCGTGCTCGGGCTGATCGACGTCGTGATGATCTCGAACCTTCTGATCATGGTGATCGTCGGCGGCTACGAGACCTTCGTCTCGCGCCTGAACCTGAGCGGCCATCCGGACGAGCCCGAATGGCTCAGCCACGTCAATGCCAGCGTGCTCAAGATCAAGCTCGCGATGGCGATCATCGGCATCTCCTCGATCTCGCTGCTCAGAACCTTCATCGAGGCAGGCAATCTCGGCACCACGCGCAGCAATTTCACCGAGAGTGGCGTGATGTGGCAGGTGCTGATCCACCTGACCTTCATTGTCTCCGCGATCGGCATCGCCTGGGTCGACCGTCTCGGCGAGACCGGGCACCGCAAGGCAGCAGGTCACGGCTGAGGGCCGCGCCTGACCTGGCCGGCCAGATCCAGGTCGGCGAGCGGCGGCGAGACGGTTTCCCTCGCGCGGAGCGAGCTGCTTGCCACCGCACGATTCCGGCCGGTGTCCTTGGCGTGGTAGAGCGCGATGTCGGCATCGCGCAATAGGGCGATGTCGTTGGCGCAGGCCGCGTGCTTGTCGGCCACGCCGATGCTGATGCTGACACGGCCGCGCGGCGCGGCCGGATGGCGAATGTCGAGCTTCTGGATCGATTGCCGCAATTGTTCGGCGACCTCCATCGCGCCCGCCTCGGTCATGCCGGGAAGCACGATCGCGAACTCCTCGCCGCCATATCGCGCGGCCTGGCCGCCGGTATTGGCGGTGACGCTCTCGATCACGCCGGCGATCTGACGCAGGCAGGCGTCGCCGGCCTGGTGGCCGAGCGTGTCGTTGAAGCCCTTGAAATGGTCGATGTCGATCATCAGCACCGAGAGCAGCGAATTGTGCGCGTAGGCATCGCGCAGGAAACCGTCGAAGCTGCGGCGATTGGCGAGCCGAGTGAGGCCGTCGGTCGTGGCAAGCTGCGCGAGACGCCGGTTCGCCGTCGACAGCTCGTCTTCGAGCAGCTTGCGCTGCGTCACGTCACGCAGAACCGCGACGGTCTCGCGCCCACCGGTGCCGAGCCCCTCGGCAGGCCGGAAGTTGGATTCAAGCCATACCACTGCGCCGTCCGGCCGCTGGACGCGGAAGCTGATCGTGCGTGTGGCCCCGCTGCCATCGAAGAGCTGGTTGCTCCTTGCCACCATCTCGCGGTCGTCGGGGTGGACGAGCGCCAGGCAGGAGCGGCCGACCACCATGTCCTCGGTCATGCCGAGCGCGGTATGGACCGATTGCGAGACGTAGCGGCAAATCCCTTCGGCATCGAGCACGACGACGATGTCGGCGATGTTGTCGGCGAGCAGGCGATAGCGTTCCTCGCGCTCGCGCAGCGATTGCTCGAGATGCGAGCGATAGCGGAATTGGCGCGCCAGCAGCACCGCGGTCCCGGCGACCACGAGCAGGAAGAACAGGGCCACCAGGGCGTCCCAACGCAGGTTCTGGTGCCATGCGCCGAGGATCTGCGCCTCCGATCGCGCGACGGTGACGACGATGGGATAGCGCACGCTCTGTTCGTAGCCGAAATACTTGCCGATCCCGTCGAAGGGCGAGGTGATCCTGTAGTAGCCGGCGTTGGTCTGCTTCAGCCGGGTCTGGAACAGCGGCGTGCCGGAGAGGTCGCGGCCGGCGGAGCCCGACGGCGAGCGGACCAGCACCGTGCCCTCGCTGGTGATCAGGCTGATGGCGCCGTCCTCGCCGACCCAGAACGAGCGATAGAATTCGCGGAAATAGTCGCACGGGATCGCCGCCACGACGATGCCGGAGAACTCCCCGGTCACGGCGTCGCTGATCCGTTTCGACAGTGCGATGGTCGGCTGTCCCGTGGTTCGCGAAACCTGGGGGCCGCTGATGTGCAGGCCGGTATCCGGGTTGTCGCGGTGAAACAGGAAATAGTCGCGGTCGGCATTGTTGTGGGGCGCAAGCGTCGGTGCACTCGAATAGATCGCCTCGCCGTTGCGATCGAGCACCTTGAGCTCGCGGAGCTGGGGCAGCGACCGCACGGTGCTCGCCAGATGGGCGGTGAGGCGCGCCGCGCTTTCGGGCTTGCGGTATTTCAGGAGATCCACGATGCCGCTCATCGCGACGTCGGGCGCCTGGAACGAATGCACCGCATGCTGGGTGAGCGAATGCACGAGGTTCTGGACGTCTTCCTCGTTGCGCGTCAGCGCCGTGTTGCGGCCGAGCGTCGCCTTCCATGCCACGAGCCCGAGCACGCATGCGCTCATGAGCACGACGAAGGCCCATATGACCATGGTCGGGTGGTGCTGGATCTCAGCATGAAGACGTTTCGACGGCATCGCGCAGTTCCGGTTTGATCCCGGTCACGATCGTCAGGCGGCGTTGCCGACTCGCTAATTTCGGCCGATGCGCAGGCGCGCAATTCGCGGCGTCATTAACGGAGCGTGCAGGCGGCGGTCGGAAACGGGCAACGCGCCCGTGTTTGACCGGAGCCCTGTCACAGGTGCGCGCTCACATCCGCAAAATCACGGGCTTGCGCCAGCGTTCCCGACGGCATCTCGCCGAACGTCGTCTTGTAGAGTTTCGAGAATTCGCCCATGTGCCAGAAGCCGTTGGCGAGCGCCGCGGCTTTCACGGTCATTCCGTTACCTCCGGTCATCAGCTGCGTGCGGGTCGACCACAGCCGCTTCAGCCTGAGATGGTGGTGCAGGCTGACGCCGTGCACCGCCTGCGTCGCGCTCTGCAGCGTGCGGACGGAGACGCCGAGCGCATTTGCAAGATCGCCGCTGTAGAGCGGGCTGCTGCCGGACAGCGCGGCCGCCTCGTCCAGCTGCGCAACCAGCTTGCGATGCTTGTCGAACGAGCCGCGCCGGAGATCTTGCGCATCGACGGGGGCGAGGGCGTCATCGAGGGTCGCGAGAAGCCTTTCCTGGATCGGCCGGTCGATGGCTTCGAACTGCCTGGGATCGTTGCACTGCGAGGCCAGGCAGAACATGTCGAGAATGGTGGCGCGCAGGCGTGCCATCGCATCGTCGTCGAGACGCGTGAACTCCAGCCCGGTCTCGTAATCCGCCCAGCCGCGATGGCGCATGTCGGAGTTGAAGCGCAGCATCAGATAGGTGTTGGGATGATGCTCGACCGCCTCGGTGGCGACCTTGCCGCGCACGACCCCGATCATCGAATTGTCGATCTCGCGCCCGTTGGCGGTGGAATGACAGGCGAGCGGGATGACGAGGCCGACGCCGTGGTCGGTGCCGACATTGGCCTGAAGGCGCCGGGCGAACGTGCGCTGGAGCACGAAGAGACCGTCCCGGAGCGGCAGGATGGCGCGGTGCAGCGAGAACTGGCGCGGCTCGAGCGGCGTGCTGGTGCCGCCGCCCAGCACTTCGCTCGGACGAAACGACTCGAAGTCGCTGTAGTGCTCGACGCTCAGCACTCGCGACGGCTTGAGCCAACGTACCGGCATCTCGGGGCCTCAGTGATTTGCGGCGTTCGGCATGTGCCGGCGCGTCCTCGACCTCGCGCGTGCGACATCGGCCGGAAACGTTGCCGGAGCAACCGTGCTTCACGCAAGTCCGCAAGACCACGGGGCACGATCGCCGCCGTGCCGTCCCGAGACGCTAAGAGGTCTGCGGATAAGCCGCGTTCTCGCGCCGCTCGCGTTCGCCCAGCTCGCGCACCAGCTCCTGGAGGAAAGATTCCGTGTAGGCGGGCAGGGTGCGCTCGGCGCGGACATAGATGCCGAGGTCGGACCAGACCGGGCTACCGGCATTGTCGAGCGGCAGGAACACGAGCTGGCTGTCGCGCGACAGCCGGCCGATGCCGAGCTGGGTCTGGAAGGCGACGCCGACGCCGCGCGCGGCGAGCTCGCGCATCAGATCGATCGAGTTGGCCTGGATCGCCGGCTCCGGCGTCTCGGAGAGCTGGGCGATCAGCGGCTGGAGCAGATGATAGATCGACAGCTCCGGCAGCGCGTTGATGACGGGGAAGGCGAGACATTGCTCCAGCGTCACCGTCTTGCGGCGTGCCAGCGGATGCTCGCGCGCGACCACGGCGCCGAGGCGAAACCGCTTCAAGGCGACCTGGCGCAGATCCGGCGGATGGCGCAGCGCCATGGCGATGCCGATGTCGGCCTCGCCGCGGCTGAGCGCCTCCAGCACGTCCGCCGATCCCTTCACCTCGAGGGTGAAGCTGACGCGGCGGGCGCGGCCGCGATGCGAGGCGATCAGCTCCGGCAGCACCGATTCCGTCAGCGACTCGATGCAGGCGATGCTGATGGAGCCGCGCCAATTGCCCGACAGGGACGCGACGTCGGAGCGGAAGCGGTCGAGGTCCTGGAGCACGTTCATGACATGCCGGGCCAGCATCTCGCCGACCGTCGTCAGCGTCAGGCCGCGCGCATTGCGCTCGAACAGAGGCGATCCAACCTCTTGTTCCAGCTTGAGAATCTGGCGACTGACGGCCGAGGAGGCAACGTTCAGGACGCGCGCCGCGGCCCGGATCGATCCGGTGCGGCGGACGGCGTGGAAGTACTGGATGGCCGGTGAGTGAAAGCGCATGGGTCCCCCGGGAAGAACTATAGCCGTTGCCGAAACGGCATCAACCTGTACGAAATTCTCTGCTTTTCGAGATCACTGCTCCCCCCTAGGTTCGCCGCCGGCTCGGCCGGGTCCCAATGGGCCCGGTCAGGCCTCGCGCAACGACGCGCCAGGGGAATTTCGGGGTGAACGAGAACATCGCTTGCGAGCTGGAGCACGGGCCCGACACCCGTCTGGTCGATCGCCGTCGTGCGGCCGCCTATGTCGGCGTGACTGCCGGGCGCTTCGAGCAATTGGTGCGCGACAACGTCGTGCCGCCGCCCGTCATGGTGGACAACAAGCGGCGCTGGCCGATCGGATTGCTCGACGTCGCCAAGGACGCGGTCGTCGGCAGCATGCCGTGCCTGCCGTCTGTCATGGTCGAGGCCGCGCCGGAGGCGCGCCCTTGCGAGCGGGATCCGGCGCCGGTCGCGCACGAATTACCAGATCAAGCCTGGTTCGAGCAGCGCGCGCGGTTCGTGCAGCGCGTGCGCCGGTCGCTGCTCTCCGGCAACGAGATCCGCCTGCTGCGCGAGTTCAAGCTGCTCAAGCAGAACGAGCTGAGCATGTATGGTTACTACGGCAGCTTCGAAGCGCTGATGGTGCGCGGCTACATCGTCGAGATCGACCGCAAGCCGCCGTCGAGCCGTCCGCTGGTGACCTATCGCCTGACCGACCGCGGCGAGCAGGTGGTATCGGCGCTGAAGGACGAGTAGCCGCTCGATCAATTCCAGAAAAGCAGGGCTGGACGCGGGCGGACCTATCGATATATCGTATCGGATATAGCGAACTGCGTTCCGGGACTGGCGATGGAAATCAAGGTGAGGCAGCTCACGACCTGCGAGGTCGCGGCCGACGGCGGTGCGATCTCGCTGGGCTTCGAGGACGTGACGGGCAATGCCGCCGCCGTCAGCGTCTCGCTGAACCAGGTCGGCGTCCTGATCATGACGCTTCCGGGATTGCTGGAGACGGCGCTGAAGGCCCGCTATGGCGACCAGAGCCTGCGCTATGCCTATCCGCTGGCGTCCTGGGTGCTGGAGCAGTCGACCGACACGACCCAGCGCATCATCACGCTTCAGACCGAGGACGGCTTCAAGGTCCGCTTCTCGATCCCGAGGGACGAGCAGAGCCTGCTTGGCGAGGCCCTGACGCAGCCGATGCCCGGAATGACGGTGCGGCCGAACTAGCGGCCTGGGCGTGCGCTCAAAGAGCGAAATCCAGGCATCAAGATTGCGCTCAGCGATCCCATGGGAGCCGCTCTACAACTGGTTCACCAAAGGCGAGCTGACGACGGCAGGCGACTCCATCACCGAAGGGATCGGGCAAATCCGTGTCACCAGGAACCTGGAAGGCACGCCTATCGATATGGCCTATCAGATCACGGACGAGGAAGCCTTGCCTGTTCTGTTCGACCTGATCGCGCATGAGGGCCTGGTGCTGGGCGGCTCGAGCGCGATCAACATCGTCGGGGCCATGCGGCTTGCGCGCGACCTCGGTCCCGGCAAGACCATCGTCACCATCCTCGCGGATGGCGGTCAGCGCTATCAATCCAAGCTGTTCAATCCGGAATCCTTGCGCCAGAAAAACCTGCCGGTGCCAAGCTGGATGCGATAGCAAGCCGGCCTCGAAGGGCGACCCGTGGCGACGGCGCGATCGCGCTGGCCGAACTGGGGCGAGCCTCGCGGCTGGTCAAGCCGCCAGCGTGCCGTGGATGCGTCCCAGCGCTCTCTGAAGCGCCGCAAAGCAGTCCGCGTCGATCTGGCTCCCGACCATTCCGGACATGATCGCCATCGCTTTCGTGATCGTCATCGCGGCGCGATACGGACGATCGGCGGTGAGCGCGTCGAATATGTCTGCGGTGGTGATCATGCGCGTTTCCAGGCAGATCTGGTCTCCTGCGAGGCCGCGCGGATAACCCTTGCCGTCCAGCCGCTCGTGATGCGCGCCCGCGATCGGGGCGAGTTTACTGAAGGCGCCGATGCGGGACAGGATGGCCTCGGAATGCGCGGAATGCATCCGCATGACCTCCCATTCGGCGTCGTCGAGCTTGCCCGGTTTGTCCAGGATGGCGTTGCTGACGCCCAGCTTGCCGATGTCGTGCAGCAGTGCCGCACGTTTGAGCCTGCGCCGCTGCTCGGCGCTGAACGCCAGCTCCTCGGCGATCATGTCGGTGAACAACGTTACGCGTTCGCTGTGACCGCTGGTGTAGGGGCTCTTGGAATCCACCACCTGCGCGAAGGCGGCTGCGATGTCGTCGAGATAGTCCTCGTCGATCGGCAGGCTCGCCTGTTCCGGTGCCTGGCGAATGGCCGATTCATGCTCGTCGCCGGTGCGGAGCATGTCCCAGAACGTAGGCCGGATTGCGATGCGCTCGAAGGCAGCGACGAGGTCTGGATCGAACCAGGTCCCCGATCGGTTCTTCGCTTCGCGCAACGCCGCCTCAGGGCCGTTCGAGATATGGAATACATCGATGACCTGTGCCAGCAGAGCGATGCGCGAATAGATCGGGATGGCCGTGCCGGACAAGCCAAGCGGCTTGCCGCCACCATCCCAATGCTCATCCAGATTCTTGATGCCTTCGGCCACGGGCTCGGAGAAGCGCATCCTGCGGGCGATATCCGCGCCGCGATGGCAGCGCGTCTCGATCAGCTCGCGCGCGATCTCGCCGCCGTTCTGGAAGATGTTGACGATCGCGCGGAACCGTTCGGCAAGTCCGGCCTTCAGGCCGGTATGGCTGAGCACGAAGCGTAGTGCTTGGGGCAGGCTGCCGTCGATCAGCTTGAAGTCCTGCTTGAAGGTGAGATCATCGGTCAGATACAGCTCGCAGATGCGGGCCGCATTGCTGCTGCAACCGAGATCCTTCAGCAGCAGCACGTAGTAAAGTTCGGTGATCTCATCCTCGCCAAGGCCGACGTCCTTGCCGATCTCGACGCCGATGCGGCTGCATCGCACGCAATGTCCGGCCGGCTGCCCCTCGGTCAGATCGAGCGCGTGGCTGAGGGCACCCAGAAGCTCGGCAAGCGTGACCCGGTCATGCTGTCCGTGGGCTGGCGGCGTAGGTTCCATGGTCGAGGCTCCGGGGCAGCTTGAGCCGGCCGATCCGGGCCGATTGCATCTTCAAAGCCCTACCTGATCACGAGACAATTAACGGCCAGTGTTTTCAGTGGCGGTGTTAGTCGGCTGTCTCTGACCTCGGCGGCAGCCGCCGGATCTGAAAGCCGGTCTTGCTCTGCTCGAATCCCGCCGAGGCGTAGAAGGCCAGGGTCGACGGCTTCTTCGAGCCCGTCATCAGCATGACCTTGTAGCAATCGGCCTGCCACGCGGCGGCGACGGCCGCCTCCAGCATCTGCTTGCCGTAGCCGCAGCCCCTGAATGCGGCGTTCGTGACGACGTTCTCGATCAGGCCATAGGGGCGGCCGGCACGCGTCAGATTGGGAATCACGACCAGCGTGCAGGATGCAACGACGGAATTTTCGGAGAGCCCGATCAGGACCGCGCTTACGCGAAGATTGTGCAACCGCGCGAGACGCTCTGCAGCGAGGTCGAGCGACGGATTTTCGTCCTGGGGATCGAGGTGCCGGTAGAGCGCGAGAAGCTGCGGCAGGTCCGAGGGCGCCGCGGCTCGAATGACCAGGGGCTCGTCCACGCGCGCGCCGCTCACGATTTCCGCGAACGGGCGATGTCGCTCCTGAGCGCTTCCAGCTCCTTGTGCACCGCGCGCGCGGCGTCGCGCTCGATCTTGCGGTAGCGCGCAACGAGTTTCTCACCGAATGGCGTGAGCAGCGCGCCGCCGCCGTTCTTGCCGCCGGCTTGCGGCTCGACCACGGGATGTCCGCAGATGCGGTTGATCTCGTCCACGAGATCCCAGGCGCGCTTGTAGGACATGTCCATGGCGCGGCCGGCCGCCGAAATCGACCCTTGCTCGCGAATCTGCTCCAGAAGCTCGATCTTGCCGGGCCCGATCCGATCCTCGCCGTCGAGGTCGATGCGAAGGCTGAGCTGGGGAAGCGATTTGGCGCTCGCGCGCGACATGACGGGGTCTCTTGCTCTGTTCGCCGGCGAGATTGCCACTCTTGCCCGCGACCGACAAGGTGAGCGAGTCGTCATTCATCATCGCACGGCGTGCATCTCCAGAAACGCCTTCACGCCGGTCACGCTGCCCGTATCCGACGGCACGTAGCCGGGCAGGGTGGCGACGGCCGCGCGAAAATCGGCGCTGCGGATGATTTCGAGGATGCGCTGCATCGGCCCGGTATCGAGGAAGGCGCGCTTGCAGACGAAGAAATAATCCTCGGTGAGGAGGCGGATGAAGTCGAGGCCGAAATGGCGGGCGGCCGCCTCGACGCCAAAGCTCGCATCGGCCATGCCGCTCGCGACATAGGCCGCGACGGCGGCGTGGGTGAACTCGATCTGCTGCGCACCGTTGATCCTGCTTTCATCGATGCCGCTTGCCGCGAGCAACTGGTCGAACAGCAGGCGCGTGCCGGAATCATGATCGCGGTTGACGAAGCGGACTTTTGGATTGGTGAGGTCACTCAGAGAGGCGATCCGCAGCGGATTGCCGTGCGCGACCATCAGCCCCATCTCGCGGGTGACGAAGCTGATGATGCGGTCCTCGCGCGGATCGAGCCATTCGCGCGCCGCCTTGATGCCTTGCGCGCGCAATGCGCCGTGCGGCAGATGCAGCCCGGAGAGATCGCAGGCGCCTTGCGCCAGTGACACCAGCGAATTCTGGTTGCTGACATAGCGCAGATCGACGCCGATGCCGGGCTCGCGGTCGAGGAATTCGCGCAGCTTTGCCACCGCAAAGCCGTGGCTGGCATGGACGCGGATCACGGAGGGCCGTTGTTCGAGGAACGGCTTGATCTCGCTCGCCAGCTCCTGCGCCAGGTTTTCCAGCTGTGGCCCGAGCCGCGCCTGCATGCGCTCGCCCGCCCACACCAGCCGCTCGCCGAACGGCGTCAGCTTCGAGCCCTTGCCGCGCTGGGTCTCGACGAGGGGGGTGCCGAAGAACTCCGACCATTGCTCGATCAGATTCCAGACGTGCCGGTAGGACAGGTGCGCGTCGGCGGCCGCGCTCGTGATCTTCCCGGTCTTCCGGATTTCGTTGAGGACGCCGAGCATGATGACGGCGGTGCGCGGATTGCCGTCGCGGCGAAACCGCCAGACGGCCTCGATCTCGATCTGAAGCATCGATCATCCTTATGAAGTGTACTTCATATAATAGGCGCCCATCGGCACACCATATCATATTTACTCCGCGTAACAGGCGCCTAGTCTGGTATACCAGAACAGGAGGAAATATGATGTCAGTTGCATATGACTTTGCGCATTCGCCGGCCACCGAGTTCATGGCCCGGCCGCAGCATCTGCTCATCGACGGCCGCCGCGTCCCTGCAAGCTCCGGCCGCACCTTCAAATCCCTCAATCCCGCCACCGGGCAGGTCATCGCCACCATCGCCGAGGGCAACGAGGCCGATGTCGCGCACGCCGTGGCCGCCGCGCGCCGGGCGTTCGAGGGTCCGTGGCGCACGATGCGCGCCTCCGAGCGCGGCCAGATCCTGCTGCGCTGGGCGGACCTGCTCAAAGCTCACGCCGAAGAAATCATCGAGCTCGAGTCGATCGATGCCGGCAAGCCGATCTCGGCGACGACGCGCCAGGACTTTCCGGCCGCCGTCGACACACTGATCTATTACGCCGGCTGGGCCGACAAGATCAGCGGCGATGTCGTGCCGGTGCGCGACGATGCCCTGACCTACACCGTGCGCGAGCCGGTCGGCGTGGTCGCGGCGATCGTGCCGTGGAATTTCCCGCTGATGATCGGCATGTGGAAGCTGGCGCCGGCGCTGGCCTGCGGCTGCACCATCGTGATGAAGCCGGCCGAGCTGACCTCGCTGTCGGCGCTGCGCATCGCCGAACTCGCGCTGGAGGCAGGCCTGCCGGCGGGCGTCTTCAACGTCGTCACGGGGCCGGGCCGCATCGTCGGCGACGCGCTGGTCAATCACCCTGACGTCGACAAGGTCACCTTCACCGGATCGCCGGGCGTGGGCCGTGGAATCATGAAGGGCGCGGCGAGCAACTTCAAGCGCGTCTCGCTGGAGCTCGGCGGCAAGTCGGCCAACGTCATCTTCGACGATGCCGATCTCGAAGCAGCAAGCAAGGCTGCGGCTTCCGGCATCTTCTTCAACGCCGGCCAAGTCTGCTCGGCCGGCTCCCGCGTGCTGGTGCAGGAGAAGGCGTATGACGAGGTCGTCGAACGTCTGGCGGCGCGCGCGAAGTCGATCAGAATTGGCGATCCGCTCGATCGCAAGACGGCGCTCGGCCCTGTCATCTCCGAGAAGCAGATGAAGTCGATCCTCGATTATGTCGACATCGGCCGGCAGGAAGGGGCGAGCCTCGTCACCGGCGGCGAGAAGGTTGGCGATCGCGGTTATTTCATCAGCCCCGCGGTGTTCGCAGGCGTCGCGCACGAGATGCGGATCTCGCAGGAGGAAATCTTCGGCCCCGTCGTCAGCGTCATCAAGTTCAAGGACGAAGCCGACGCATTACGGATCGCCAACGGCACGGCCTACAGCCTCGCCGCTGGGGTCTGGAGCCGTGACATCGGCAAGCTCCAGCGTTTTGCCAAGCGGGCGCGCGCCGGCACGGTCTGGATGAACACCTATGGTTACACCGACGTGCGCCTGCCCTGGGGCGGCGAGCGCGACTCCGGCCTCGGTCGCGAGCACGGCACCGCCGCGCTCGACAATTTCACCGAGCCCAAGGCGGTGTGGATGAACCTGGCCGTCTGATACCTCCCGAGCGGCCAAGCCTGGAGCCCGCCTGATCGCATGTTCAGGCGGGCTCTCTTTTCGCGATCGATAAAATTGTCTGCATTCCGCTCACCGGCGGCAAACCCTGCGGACAAGAAGCGCGCCGTCTTAAACCAGAGTTTTGGAACCGACCTGCATCCTGCCTGCAAAAGGGTGGGGCTATCGGCATGTCAATTCTCAGGGAGATCGTCGCAGCGGTCGCGGGAGTCTACGCGCTCCTGTTCGTCTGCGACGCATTGTTCGGCGTCGGCGACGCACGCTTCGACGACGCCTATTACAGCGCCAGCTTCTACGCGCCGCGGCCGAAGGAGTTTCGGTTCGCGAGCGATACGCCGCCGGCGGTGCGCGTCAGCGAAGCCTTTGCGCAGTTCGCGCCGGGTGAGGCCAAGCCGAACAGGCGCTACTCGTCTTTGACGACGATTATCCGCTGACGCCTCACTCCCCCTGAATCCATTCCGCGACGCCGCGCCACAGCGTGTCGCGGTGCTCGGGGCGGAAGAAGCCGAAATGGCCTATTCCCTTGGCGCCGATTTCGGACGGCTTCACCGTCAACACCTCAGGCTTGATCGCGGTGAATCCGCTCGCGAGCAGTTCGACCGCGGGGCGGGTCGCCCAGGGATCGTCGGAGAAGCACAGCGCGCGCAGCTCGCCTCTGAACTTTGCAAAATTGTCCAGCGCCGGCAGTTTTGAATCGAACAGATAGCGCGGGCTCGAGACCCACTCGGCCCATTGCAGGAACACGCCCTTGGGCAGGTCCTCGCCGATGCCGGCCCAGCCCGGGGCGTAACCGAGCGCGTGGACCAGCGGCACGCCGACGAAATTCATGAAAGCGAACACGCGGTATTTTTCCGGCGAGGTCATCAGTCGCCAGGTCGCGGCCTGCGAGGCGACGAAGGCGGCGCGCGCGATGTCGGTGTTGTTGGCGATCAGCCCGAGCGCCTGGCCGCCGAAGGAATGGCCGACATAGGCAAGGGGCAGGGTGGTGTAGCGCTCGCGCATCCAGCTCACCGCAGCGGTGACGTCGAGCGCGGCCCAGTCCGACATCGAGGCCTTGAAGCCGACCAGCGATTTCGGCTGGTTGTAGCCGACCATCGCCGGCAGGCGGGAGTCGCCGATGCCGCGATAGTCGTAAGTGAGCACCGCGCAGCCGCGATGGGCGAGATAGGAGGCAAAGCCGCGGTAGATTTTGCGTGGGACGGCGGTGGCCGAATTGATCAGGACGGCGTGGCGCTTGGCCCCGCGCGGCAGGAACAGGGTGCCGCTCAGCGCATACCCGTCGGTCGCCGGGAAGCTGATCTCGTCGATGAAAACGTCGTCGCGCGGCGCATCCATGGGCAGCCCAGGTCCTGCCAGTTTCCTCAACCCTTCCCAAGCAAATGCGAATTTTGCTTTTCCTGCAAGGGTTTGCAGTGCGAAATGGATTTACAACTGGCGGTCCTTTGCCGGCCTGTGTATAAGGCGGCCCTCGCAACCCCTAGATCAGGTTGTGCTTTTTGCTTCACGGAGAGATTGCGATGTCCGAGCGGTGGACGCCCGAGTCCTGGCGCAGCAAGCCGGTGCTCCAGGTGCCCGATTATCCCGACGCCAAGGCGCTTGCCGACGTCGAGGCGCAGCTTGCGAGCTTTCCGCCGCTGGTGTTCGCGGGCGAGGCACGCAATCTGAAGAAGGCGCTGGGGCGGGTTGCGGCCGGCGAGGCCTTCCTGCTTCAGGGCGGCGACTGTGCCGAAAGCTTTGCCGAGCACGGCGCCAACAACATTCGCGACTTCTTCCGCGTGCTGCTCCAGATGGCGGTGGTGCTGACCTATGCGGGCGCCGTCCCCGTGGTGAAGGTCGGCCGCGTCGCCGGGCAGTTTGCCAAGCCGCGCTCGTCGCCGACCGAGAAGATTGATGGTGTCGAGCTGCCGAGCTATCGCGGCGACATCGTCAACGACATCGCCTTTACCAAGGAAGCGCGCGTGCCGGATCCGCAGCGCCAGCTGATGGCCTATCGCCAGTCGGCCGCGACGCTGAACCTGCTGCGCGCCTTCGCCACCGGCGGCTACGCCAATCTCGGCAGCGTGCATCAATGGATGCTCGGCTTCCTCAAGGATTCACCGCAGTCCCGCCGCTACAAGGAATTGGCCGACCGCATCTCGGACGCACTCAATTTCATGCGCGCCTGCGGCCTCGATCTCGAGGCCCATCCGGAGCTGCGCTCGACCGATTTCTACACCAGCCACGAGGCGCTGCTGCTCGGCTACGAGCAGGCCATGACCCGTGTCGATTCCACGACCGGCGACTGGTACGCCACCTCGGGCCACATGATCTGGATCGGCGACCGCACCCGCCAGCTCGACCACGGCCACATCGAATATTTCCGCGGCATCAAGAACCCGATCGGCCTGAAGTGCGGCCCGTCGCTCAAGACCGATGAACTCCTGAAGCTGATCGACGTGCTCAACCCCGACAACGAGCCGGGCCGGCTGACGCTGATCGGCCGCTTCGGCTCCGACAAGGTCGGCGAGCACCTGCCGAACATGGTCCGCGCCGTGAAGCGCGAGGGCAAGGTGGTGGTCTGGTCGTGCGATCCCATGCACGGCAACACCATCACCTCGACGTCGGGCTACAAGACGCGCCCGTTCGACCGCATCCTGTCCGAGGTGAAGTCGTTCTTCGCGATCCACGCGGCCGAAGGCACCCATGCCGGCGGCGTGCATCTGGAGATGACCGGGCAGGACGTCACCGAATGTCTCGGCGGCGCCCGCGCGATCACGGACGAGGACCTCAACGACCGCTACCACACGGTCTGCGATCCCCGCCTCAATGCCGAGCAGTCCATCGACATGGCTTTCCTGGTCGCCGAGCTGCTGAAGCAGGAGCGCGCCGGCAAGGCCAGGCCGATGCCGGCCGCAGCGGGGCTCTAAGACCTTGCTGCGGATCTGGAAGGCCACGATCAATTCCCGCAACGGTCTGGCCTTTGCGTTCCGTTCGGAGCAGGCCGTCCGCGAGGAGGTTTTTGCGCTCCTGCTGGCGGTGCCGCTGGCCTGGTTCGTCGGTGCGACCGCGATGCGTGCGGTCGAGCTGGTGTGTTCGGTTGCGTTCGTGCTGACGGTCGAGCTCCTCAACACCGCGATCGAGAAGCTCGCCGACCGTCTGACCTTGGATCACGACAAGCAGATCGGGCGGGTCAAGGACATGGGCTCGGCCGCGGTCGGCGTTGCGCTGCTGATGGCCGGTGCGTTCTGGATCATCGCCATCGTCGAGCGATTGGGGTTTCTCTAGCTGGACGAGGCGGCCATGACCGAACGTCTCAACACATTCTCGGTCACGCTCGCCCAGCTCAATCCGGTCATGGGCGACATCGAGGGCAACGCCGCGAAGGCGCGGGCGGCGCGCGTGCAGGCGATCGCCGACGGCGCCGATCTCGTGCTGTTTCCGGAACTGTTCATCGCCGGCTACCCGCCGGAAGATCTGGTGCAGAAGCCGGCCTTCCAGGCCGCCTGCCGCGCCGCGATCGAAAGCCTGGCGCGCGAGACCGCCGATGGCGGCCCGGCCATGCTGGTCGGCACGCCCTGGATCGAGGAGGGCAAGCTCTATAATGCCTGCGCGCTGCTCGACGGCGGCCGCATCGCCGGCTTGCGCTTCAAATGCAATCTGCCCAATTACGGCGTGTTCGACGAGAAGCGGCTGTTTTCGCGCGGGCCCGCAGCCGGGCCCGTCACCGTGCGCGGCGTGCGCATCGGCGTGCCGATCTGCGAGGATATCTGGCTGGAAGAGTCCGACGACTACGAGAACGTGGTCGAGACGCTGGCCGAGACCGGCGCCGAGATCATTCTGGTGCCGAACGGCTCGCCCTACGCCCGCGACAAGAACGACGTGCGCCTGTCGGTCGCGGTGGCGCGCGTCACCGAGAGCGGCTTGCCGCTGGTCTATCTCAATCAGGTGTGCGGTCAGGACGAGCTGGTATTCGACGGCGCCTCCTTCGTGCTCAACGGCGATCTCTCGCTCGCGGCGCAATTGCCGGCGTTCGCGGAGAGCGTCACCACGCTGCGCTTCACGCGCAACGGTGACGACTGGCGCTGCACCGGGCCGATCGCGGAGCTTGTCGAAGGCGACAAGGCCGACTACGCGGCCTGCGTGCTGGGCCTGCGCGACTATGTCGCCAAGAACGGCTTTCCCGGCGTGCTGCTCGGCATCTCCGGTGGCATCGATTCCGCGCTGTGCGCGGCGATCGCCGTCGATGCGCTCGGCGCCGACCAGGTCCATGGCGTGATGCTGCCTTATCGCTACACCGCCGCACACTCGATCGCGGACGCCGGCGAACTCGCCGGCCATCTCGGCATCCGCTACGAGGTGCTGCCGATCGCCGAAGCCGTGAACGGGTTCGAGACCATCCTCGAAGGCATCTTCAAGAACCTGCCGCCCGATATCACCGAGGAAAATCTCCAGGCCCGCACCCGCGGCACGCTGCTGATGGCGATCTCCAACAAGACCGGCCTGATGGTGGTGACGACGGGCAACAAGTCGGAAATGTCGGTCGGCTACGCCACGCTCTATGGCGACATGAACGGCGGCTTCAATCCGATCAAGGACATCTACAAGACGCAGGTATTCCGATTGGCAAGCTTGCGCAACAGCTGGAAGCCGGAGGGCGCGCTCGGGCCGGCGGGCGAGGTGATACCGCCCGATATCATCACGCGTCCGCCGACGGCAGAGCTGCGCGAGAACCAGACCGACCAGGATTCGCTGCCGCCTTACGAGGTGCTCGACGCCATCCTCGAACGACTGGTCGAGCGCGAGGAGCCGCTCGATGCGATCATCGCCGCCGGCTTCGACCGCGAGACGGTCACCCGCATCGACCATCTGCTCAATGTCGCCGAATACAAGCGCCGCCAGGCCGCGCCCGGCGTGAAGGTGACGGCCAGGAATTTTGGCCGCGACCGTCGCTATCCCATCACCAACCGGTTTCGCGACAAGGGAGAGCCGTTGCCGGCGCATGACGAGACGCTGGTCTCGCGCGGCAGCCGGGCGTCGATCGACGCGTTCGAGGGGTAGGGGCGGCGCGTGCTCTCCCCGCGCGCCAGATGGTCGTTATTGTGCCCTCGCCCCTTGCGGGAGAGGGCAGCACCGCCGTCGAAACGAACTCGCTTGGGTGAGGGGTTCTATCCGCGTACTCATGTGCATGCGGATAGAACCCCTCATCCGGCGCTTCGCGCCACCTTCTCCCGCAAGGGGAGAAGGGGCTAGAGCCGATACACGCTTATCTCGTCGCAGCGAGGGTTACTTCTGCTGCTGCGGCAGGAACGTCGGGCCGACCGAACGGATCGGCTTGTTCTCCGAGCTCGTCGCAGCCGTGCCGGTATCCGCCGGCGGCGTCGCGGCCGGTGCGCTGGCCGTCGTCGGCGCCGGAGCCGCACCCTTCTTTGCCGTCGTCGCAGGCGTGCCCTTGGTGAGCCGCTGCTGCTGCATCTTCTTGGCGCTCTCTTCGGTGACGATGATGTCGCCCTGCTGCTCGGCGGCGGCCTTGTCGTCGGCCGATTTCAGCGCGTCGGCCCAGGTCTGGCCCGCGGCCTTGCAGGAGCAGGACGGGTTGAACTCGCTGCGGAATTTGAACGCGGTCGGCAGCGCCGTGTAGGGCTGGCCGCTGGTGGAGACCGCGGAGTTCATGTCCTCGCCGGGATTGCGATGGGTGTAGAGCACGGCTTCCGCGGCCGGGCACAGCGCCTTGCAGGTCTTCTCGTCGTCGGGGAAGCGCGCCGGGACGGTCGCAAACGAGACCGGGAAATAGGCGCCGTCGCAGGTACGCACGCACACGGTGCGGTAGGTGCCCGATTGCGGCCCGAGATCGGAGGGCGGCACGCCTTGCAGATTGTTCGGGTTGTTGCCGCCGAACAGATTGGTCAGGAAGTTGCCGCCTTGCGACTGCGCGGCGTTGGCGTATTGCGGGCCGCAATTGTTTTGCGCGAGCGCCGCCAGCACCGAGCGGCGCTGGTTGTCGCGCTCGGGGCTGAAGCCGCCGGCACCGCCGCGCAGGCGTTCGAGATTGCCAGTGATCTGGTCCAGATTGGCGCGCATCTGCTGGATCTGGGTGTTGACCGGACCGCATTGCGCCTGCTGGCCGTTGAACAGCGAGAAGAAGCCCGAGGAATCGCAGCCCATGCGCTTGGCCTGCATGGTGACGCGGTCGAGCTCGGCCTGCTGCTTGGCCTGGGAATCCTGGTAGCGGCGGATCTGGTCTTCGCGCGCGGGGTCACCGCCGCCGCCGCGATCGAGCGCTGCGAGCTGGCCTTCCAGCCGCGAGCACATCGGGTTCGGCCCGAGCCCGTTCTGGCCGGGCTGCGGCGGCGGGCCGGGCGGGCCGGCCTGCGCGAAAGCGGAGCCAGTGAGCACGACCATGCCGAGGAGCACGGTGCAGGCAAGGAGGAAGCGAGCACGGGAGAGAGACAAAAATTCAGGCATATCCGCCATTCTAGCGAGGTCACGGCCCAAGTGACATTGGGGGGCCGAAGCGCGCCCTCCAATAGCCGCTTCCTGCGGCATCGTCACGTCGTTTCAAGGGCCGAAGACTGGTCCTAAGGTCTGCCAGCTCCGAAGGAATTCAGCGCTGGCAGGTGATTGCGACATATTCGTCGCAATGGCCATGGGAGCAGTTTGCGCCGGTTTTGGGGACAGAGCCGGTAATTTCGTCGGGATCGACCCGGCGATAGCTGGATGCCTGGGCAAAATCGCGTGACTGGCAGTAGGTGCGCGCGACCTGTGCGCCGCATTTGTCGCCCTTGGCCAGGCAGTGATCGACGCCGTAGCCGTCCGCCTGGTTTGGGATGATGAAGACGCGGGTCTCGGCGAAAGCGCTGGATGCCGCAAGGATGGAGGCGCTGGCAATGAGCGCGAGCAGAGATCGCATGAAATCACCGGGGGGCAAATAGAAGGAACCGCCAGTTCCAGAATGGGCTCAAAAGGTTAAGGATAATGGAACCGCTATGGCGGGCGGTGGCGCTGTGCGGACGGAAGACGGCTTTTTCGCGGCTCCCTTGACGTCAGGGCCTCTGGTGGCCCATATGTTCCCGCATGAACGGTCTCCTCGCCATTTGCACCATTTGCGAGATTACGAGCTAGCGATTCGCTGGCTGGAGCCGTCTTTTCTCAAAACCATTGAGAGCACTGGACGCCCGGCCAACAGCCGACGGGTATCCATATGGAATTACGCCTTTACGATACGCTGACCAAGGAGAAGCGGCCGTTCGTGCCGCTCGATCCAGACAACGTCCGCATGTATGTCTGCGGACCGACGGTCTATGACTTCGCCCATATCGGCAATGCGCGGCCGGTGATCGTGTTCGACGTGCTGTTTCGGCTGCTGCGCCATCTCTATGGCGAGGCGCACGTGAAATACGTCCGCAACATCACCGACGTCGACGACAAGATCAACGACCGCGCCGCGCGCGACTTCCCCGGCCTGCCGCTGAACGAGGCGATACGCAAGGTCACCGAACAGACCGGACAGCAGTTTCACGCCGACGTCGATGCGCTCGGCGCGCTGAGGCCGAGCGTGGAGCCGCGCGCCACCGAGCATATCGGCGAGATGCGCGAGATCATCGAGAAGCTGATCGCCGGCGGGTTTGCCTATGCCGCCGAGGACCACGTGCTGTTCTCGCCGCAGGCGATGAACGCGGCCAACTCCTCGCTGCCGCGCTACGGCGCGTTGTCCAATCGTTCGCTCGACGAAATGATCGCGGGTGCCCGCGTCGACGTCGCGCCCTACAAGAAGGACAACACCGACTTCGTGCTGTGGAAGCCGTCCAAGCCGGGCGAGCCGTCATGGCCGTCGCCGGCGGGGATCGCTGCGCAGGGACGCCCGGGCTGGCACATCGAGTGCTCGGCCATGGCCTGGAAGCATCTCGGCGAGCACTTCGACATCCATGGCGGCGGCATCGATCTCGTGTTTCCGCATCACGAGAACGAGGTCGCGCAGACCTGCTGCGCGTTCCACCGGGAGCGGATGGCGAACTACTGGATGCACAACGGCTTCCTGCAGGTCGAGAGCGAGAAGATGTCGAAGTCGCTCGGCAACTTCGTGACCATTCGCGAGCTGCTCGCGGACTGGCCGGGCGAGGTGCTGCGCCTGAACATGCTCAAGACGCATTATCGCTCGCCGATCGACTGGACCATGAAGTCGCTGGAGGAGAGCGCCAAGACGCTTGACGACTGGTATCGCGTCGCGGCCGACGTTACACCGGGGGAGCCGGCTGCGTCCGTGGTCGAGCCGCTGCTCGACGACCTCAATACGTCGCTGGCGATAGCGGCGCTGCATAGCCTGCGCAACAGCGATGTGGCCGCGCTGGCGGGGTCATTGCGGCTGCTTGGATTCCTGTCCGAGAGCGCGGCGCAGTGGGAAGGCCGCAAGCAGCAGGCGAGCGGCGTCGATGCCAAGGAGGTCGAACGCCTCCTCGCGGAACGGACGGCCGCGCGTGCGCGCAAGGATTTCAAGGAATCCGACCGCATCCGAGACCTGCTTGCCGCGATGGGCGTCGCGATCAAGGACTCCAAGGAAGGAACGACATGGGAGTTCTCGCGATGAAGCGGCCCGACACGCCGTTCCCGCGGCACTGGCTCTATTACATCGCGCTGAAGATCCTGCTGCTCGGGGCCGCCTTGGCGATCGTGCTGAAACTCTATGGGATGTGGTGACGACGATGGGACAGACCTTGCCAAAGCCCGGCTTGCGGCCCTTCCTGCCTGATGACGTGCCGTTGCTCGCCGCGATCTTCACCGCCAGCATCGAGGAGCTGACCGGCGAGGACTATAACGAAGCGCAACAGCAGGCCTGGATGGAGGCGGCGGAAACCGAGGAGTTCGGCAAGCGGCTCGCGGCCGATTTGACGCTGATCGCGACGCTGGAAGGCTCGCCCGTCGGCTTCGCCTCGCTGCGCGGCGCCGATCACATCCGCATGCTCTATGTGCATCCGGCCGTCAGCGGGCAGGGCATTGCGACGCTGCTGGTGGATGCGTTGGAGAAGCTGGCCGGCGGCCGCGGCGCGACCAGCCTGTCGGTCGATGCCAGCGACACCGCGCAGAATTTCTTCGCCAAGCGCGGCTATGTCGCCATGCAGCGCAACAGCATCACGATCAACGACGAGTGGCTCGCCAACACCACCATGAAGAAGACGCTCGGAGCACCGCAATGAGCAAGGAGCGCCTTTATCTGTTCGACACCACGCTGCGCGACGGCGCGCAGACCAATGGGGTCGATTTCACCCTGACCGACAAGCAGATCATCGCAGCGATGCTCGACGATCTCGGCATCGACTATGTCGAGGGCGGCTATCCCGGCGCCAATCCGACCGACACCGAGTTTTTCGGTACCAGGCCGAAGTTTTCGCATGCGCGCTTCACCGCCTTCGGCATGACGCGCCGGGCCGGTCGCTCGGTTTCCAACGATCCCGGCGTCGCCGGGTTGCTCGAAGCCAAGGCCGATGCGATCTGCTTCGTGGCGAAGTCCTCGGCCTATCAGGTGCGCGTCGCGCTGGAGACGACCAAGGACGAAAACCTCGCCTCGATCCGCGACAGCGTCGCGGCGGCGAAGGCGGCCGGCCGCGAGGTCATGCTCGACTGCGAGCATTTCTTCGACGGCTACAAGGAAGATGCCGGCTTCGCGCTCGCCTGTGCGAAAGCTGCCTATGACGCCGGCGCGCGCTGGGTGGTGCTGTGCGACACCAATGGCGGCACCATGCCCGATGAGATCGAGGCCATCGTCACCGAAGTCACAAAACACATCCCCGGCGATCACGTCGGCATCCACGCCCATAACGACACCGAGCAGGCGGTGGCGAACTCGCTCGCCGCCGTGCGCGCCGGTGCGCGGCAGATCCAGGGCACGCTGAACGGCCTTGGCGAGCGCTGCGGCAATGCCAATCTCTGCTCGCTGATCCCGACGCTGAAATTGAAGAAGCAGTTTTCCGACGCCTTCGAGATCGGCGTGACGCCTGAGAAGCTCGCGACGCTCGTCAAGGTGTCGCGCACGCTCGACGACATGCTCAACCGCGTGCCGAACCGGCATGCGGCCTATGTCGGCGAGAGCGCCTTCGTCACCAAGACCGGCATCCATGCCTCCGCCGTGCTGAAGGATCCGCAGACCTATGAGCACGTGCTGCCGGAGCTGGTCGGCAATCACCGCAAGGTGCTGGTGTCCGACCAGGCCGGCCGCTCCAATGTCATCGCCGAGCTCGACCGCGCCGGCATCGCCTATGAGAAAAGCGATCCGAAACTGACGCGGCTGGTGGAGGAATTGAAGCAGCGAGAGGCACAGGGCTATGCCTATGAGTCCGCCGACGCGTCGTTCGATCTGCTGGCACGCCGCACGCTCGGCAAGGTGCCGCATTATTTCGAGGTCGAGCAGTTCGACGTCAATGTCGAGCAGCGCTACAATTCGCACGGCGAACGCGTCACCGTGGCGCTCGCGGTGGTCAAGGTCGACGTTGCCGGCGAGCATCTGATCTCGGCGGCCGAAGGCAACGGTCCCGTCAACGCGCTCGACGTCGCCTTGCGCAAGGACCTCGGCAAGTACCAGAAATACATCGAGGGGCTCACGCTGATCGATTACCGCGTGCGTATCCTCAACGGCGGCACCGGCGCGGTGACGCGCGTGCTGATCGAGAGCGAGGACGAGAACGGCGACCGCTGGACCACGGTCGGCGTGTCCCCGAACATCATCGACGCCTCGTTCCAGGCGCTGATGGATTCGGTGATCTACAAGCTCGTGAAATCGGGCGCGCCGGCGTAAGAGACGGTGATGTAGGACGGCGGCGGTGCCACAAACGCCGTCATTGCGAGAAGCGAAGCGACGAAGCAATCCAGACTGTTTCCGCGGATGCATTTCTGGATTGCTTCGCTTCGCTCGCAATGACGTTGAGAGAGGGGAGCGCGACCCATGATCGACCACATCTCTGTCGGCGTCAGCGATCTCGATCGCTCCGCAAAATTCTATGAAGCCACGCTCTTGACCCTCGGCCTCACGCGCCTCGTCACGCGGCCGCGCACCGTCGGTTTCGGCAAGGCCTATCCGGAATTCTGGATCAATCTGCGCGAGGGCATGCTGCCGGTGGCCCCTTCGAGCGGCGTGCATATCTGCCTGCGGGCGAAGACGACGGCGGAGGTCGATGCGTTTCACGCCGCCGCGCTTGCGACCGGCGGCGCCTCCGACGGCGCGCCGGGCCTGCGCCCGCATGATCGCGTGCGCTATTACGCAGCCTTCGTCACCGATCCCGACGGCAACCGGATCGAGGCGGTGACGTTCCCGAGCGAATAGAGCGTGACATTGAGTAGGCTAATGTCGCCACCACGGAGGTGCGCTCCCTCTCCCGCTTGCGGGAGAGGGCTGGGGAGAGGGTATTTCCGCAGAGAGATTCCCAATGAGGAGAGAACCCTCACCCGCCGCTACGCGGCGACCTCTCCCGCAAGCGGGAGAGGTGACGGAGCCCGCGGCCGGATCGAAAGAACCGACCGTCAGAGCTTGCGCGCCACTTCCGGAGCGAGCTGCTTTTCCGACTCGGCGAGCTGTGCCACGGCCGCCTTCAGCTTCGGCAGGATGTCCTCGACGCGATCGGCCTTGAGGATGTCGACCGAGAGGCCGGCGCGGATGAACTCGGTCTGGCGCATGTGCGACAGCAGCGAGAACAGCGGCTCCCAGAAATTGTCGATATTGGCGAGCAGCACCGGCTTGGCGTGACGGCCCAGTTGTTTCCAGGTCAGCTGCTCGACCAGCTCCTCCAGCGTGCCGACGCCGCCCGGCAGCGCCACGAAGGCGTCCGAGCGTTCGAACATCAGCCGCTTGCGCTCGTGCATGTCGGGGGTGACGATCATCTCCTGCACGCGGGTGAGGGCGTTCTCGCGCTTGCGCAGGAATTCGGGGATGATGCCGGTGACGCTGCCGCCATGATCCAGCACGGAGGTTGCGACCGAGCCCATCAGGCCGAGCGAGCCGCCGCCATAGACCAGGCGGATGTTGTTCTCGGCGAGCGCCTTGCCGAACGCTTTTGCGCCTTCGGTGAAGCGGGGATTGGTTCCGGGGCCGGAGCCGCAATAGACACAGACGGTTTTGATCGTGCTCATTGGTGCCATGATGCATTGCAGCGAAGGGGCGTCAAGCCCTTCAGGTGATTCGGACTACCCGGAAATCTACCGGTAAATGGCGACAAACAATCAAAGATTCGCCATCTGGCGGGGTGCACTCGCCTCCGGAAGCTTCTATATGACGGGCGAAAACAGTTAATCGCAGCGTGCCCGCATCCGGCGGGCCTCCAGGTTTCTTGATGAGTCCACCTCATTCGCCAGACGTCCCCGACGTGTCCGATCCCTCAGGGGGGCGGCTCGAGCGGGCCACCCTGATGGGCACGCTGGCGCATCTGTGGCCCTATATCTGGCCGGGCGACCGTTTCGACCTGAAAATGCGCGTGGTCTGGTCGATGGTGCTGCTGCTCGCGGCCAAGCTGATCACGCTGACGGTGCCGTTCAGCTTCAAATGGGCGACCGACGCGCTGACCGGGGCGAACACCGCGCCGGTGCAGGCCGACAATTGGCACCTTTGGGTGATCGCCTCGCCCCTGCTGCTGACCGCCAGTTACGGCGCGACGCGGATCCTGATGGCGGTGCTGACGCAATGGCGCGACGGCCTGTTCGCGCGTGTCGCCATGCATGCGGTGCGCAAGCTTGCCACCATCACCTTCATCCACATGCACGAGCTGTCGCTGCGCTTCCACCTCGAACGCAAGACCGGCGGCCTGACGCGCGTGCTCGAGCGCGGCCGCGAGGGCATCGAGGTCATCGTGCGCATGGTGATCCTGCAGCTGATCCCGACCATCGTCGAGGTCTCGCTGCTGCTCGCCGTGCTGCTGTGGCAGTTCGACTGGCGTTACGTCGTGGCGACGCTGATCACGGTCGCGGTCTACATGTACTACACCTACATCGCGACGGAGTGGCGGATCGGCATCCGCCGCAAGATGAACGATTCCGACACCGAGGCGAACACCAAGGCGATCGACTCGCTGCTCAACTACGAGACCGTGAAATATTTCAGCGCCGAGGCGCGCGAGGCGCAACGCTATGACCGCTCGGTTTCGCGCTACGAGGAGTCGAGCGTCCAGGCCTATACGTCGCTCGCGGTGCTCAACACCGGCCAGGCCGTGATCTTCACGCTGGGACTGACCGCGACCATGTTGATGTGCGCGATCGGCGTGCGCAACGGCACTAACACGGTCGGCGATTTCGTGCTGGTCAACGCCATGATGATCCAGCTCTACCAGCCGCTGAATTTCATGGGCATGGTCTATCGCGAGATCAAGCAGGCCATCATCGACATCGAGAAGATGTTCGGCGTGCTGGGCCGCGAGGCCGAGATCAAGGACGAGCCCGATGCGCAGCCGCTGGTCATTTCCGCCGGCATCGTGCGCTTCGAGGACGTGCGCTTTGCCTATGAGCCGACGCGGCCGATCCTGAAGGGCATCAGCTTCGAGGTGCCGGCCGGCAAGACGGTCGCGATCGTCGGCCCGTCCGGCGCCGGCAAGTCGACCATCTCGCGGTTGCTGTTCCGTCTCTACGACATTTCCGGCGGCAAAATCCTGATCGACGGCCAGGACATCCGCGAGGTCACGCAGGCCAGCTTGCGCGCGTCGATCGGCATGGTGCCGCAGGACACCGTGCTGTTCAACGACACCATCCGCTACAACATCCGCTACGGCCGCTGGGACGCCAGCGATGCCGAGGTCGAAGAGGCGGCGCGACTGGCGCAGATCGACAATTTCATCCGCATGGCGCCGATGGGTTACGAGACCCAGGTCGGCGAGCGCGGCTTGAAGCTGTCCGGCGGCGAGAAGCAGCGCGTGGCGATCGCACGCACCGTGCTCAAGGCGCCGCCGATCCTGGTGCTGGACGAGGCGACCTCGGCGCTCGACACCCACACCGAGCACGAGATCCAGGGTGCGCTCGACCGCGTGGCGAAGAATCGCACCTCGCTGGTGATCGCGCACCGGCTCTCGACCATCGTCGGGGCCGACGAGATCATTGTGCTGGACCAGGGCCGGATCGCCGAGCGCGGCACCCACGCCAAGCTGCTCGGGCAGGGCGGCCTCTATGCCAGCATGTGGAACAGGCAGCGCGAGGCCGAGGCCGCGCGCGAGAAGCTGGCCAAGATGGCCGACAGCACCGAGGCGCCCAACCGGGCGCCGCCGCCGGTCGATGACGTCCTGACGACGCCTGCGGCGGCGGAGTGACCTTGTCTCCGGTCCCAACTCTGGCCTAAACAAGCCCGCGCGACCACCCGTGCCATTAACCCCGATCGGCAAATAGCGATGTCCATTCTCGATTCGATTCAGCGTCAGATCCCGCCGATCCACAAGGAGGGCTACCCCTTCATCGGCATCTTCGCGGCGGTGAGCATTTTCCTGATGTGGCTGTGGTCGCCGCTCGGGTGGATCGGCACGATCCTGACCGTGTGGTGCGCACTGTTCTTCCGCGACCCCGTGCGGGTGACGCCGGTGCGCGAGGGCCTCGTTGTGTCGCCGGCCGACGGCCGCGTCTCGATGATCACCATGGCGCTGCCGCCGGCCGAGCTCGGGCTCGGCGACCGGCCGCTGCCGCGCATTTCGGTGTTCATGAGCGTGTTCAACTGCCACGTGAACCGCGCTCCCGTAGCGGGCAGGGTGGACCGCATCGCCTACCGGCCCGGCCTGTTCATCAATGCCGAGCTCGACAAGGCGAGCGAGGACAATGAGCGCAACTCGCTCGTGATCACGACGCCCAATGCGCGGATCGGCGTGGTCCAGATCGCGGGCCTGATCGCCAAGCGCATCGTCTGCTTCGTCAGGGAAGGCCAGGCGATCGGCGCCGGCGAGCGGTTCGGCCTGATCCGCTTCGGCTCGCGGCTCGACGTCTATCTGCCTGCCGGCACCAAGGCGCTGGTGTCGGAAGGCCAGACCGCGATCGCCGGCGAGACCATTTTGGCCGACCTTGCCGGCGACGACCCGAGCCGCGCCTACCGCGCCAATTAACCAATAGTCGGTCCGTGGAGGCCTTCCGCCGCAATGGCGGAGGGGAACGGGGCTTGCTATATCTCGCCTTAAGGTAAGGACGAGCCATGACGCCCTATGACTTCAAAAACCCTGACGTCCGCCGCCGGCGGTTCCGCCCGATTCCGGTGCGGATGCTGGTGCCCAACGTCATCACGCTGCTGGCGATCTGCGCCGGCCTGACCTCGATCCGCCTGTCGATCGAGGGGCGGATGACGCTCGCGGTCTACGCCATCGTGTTCGCAGCCGCGCTCGACGGCATCGATGGCCGCGTCGCACGCATGATCAAGGGCCAGTCAAAATTCGGCGCCGAGCTCGACAGCCTCGCCGACTTCGTCAATTTCGGCGTCGCGCCCGGCCTGATGCTGTATTTCTGGCAGCTGCACGAGCTTGGCAATGCCGGCTGGATCGCCGCGATGGTGTTCGCGATCTCAGGCGGCCTGCGTCTGGCGCGCTTCAACGCCACCATGGACGATCCCAACAAGCCCGCCTTCGCCGCCAATTTCTTTACCGGCGTGCCGGCGCCGGCCGGCGCGATCACGGTGCTGCTGCCGATCTATCTGGCGTTCCTCGACCTCGGCCGGCTGCCCGCGGCGGTGACGGCGGCCTACACATTGCTCATCGCGTTCCTGATGGTGTCGCGCCTGCCGGTGTTCTCCGGCAAGACCAAGCGCATGCGCGTGTCGCCCGAGCTGGTGCTGCCGGCCTTCGTCGCGGTGGTCGTCTTCATCGCGATCCTGATCGCCTATCCCTGGCACGTGCTGTCGATCGGCACGGTGCTGTATCTGCTTGGTCTGCCGCTCGGCTACAAATCCTACCGCGACCAGGCGCGCGCGATGGAAGCCGCCGCATCGTCGGGTGGTGGCGAGGTCCCGTCGCCGCCCTCGGCGCCGACGCTGGCAAACCTGTCCGAGCCGCCGCACGAGGACGATCGGCCCGGACGGCTGCACTGAGCGTTTCCAACGGATATCTGCCATGAAGGCGGCCCGAGTTGGGTTGAGGCCCGATCTCGGCTATATCGCCCTGTGCCGGCGGCACCGCGTCAATCAGCCGCCAATCTGGGAGAGAACGCCGTGACTGAAAAAGCGACCGGGCCGCTGCCCGCTTCCGTCCTCGAAGCGCTGGGCCGCTACGACACCCCGACGATCTGCAACGCCATGGAGATCGTGGCGCCCGAGCGCCGGCTGATCGGCTACACCACCAAGCAACTGGTCTGCCCGTTCCCCGATCTGCCGCCGATCGTCGGCTATGCCCGCACGGTTGCGATCCGCTCGGTGCTGAAATCGTCGCTGCCGGCCGAAGAGCAGTCGAAGCGCCGCATCGACTATTACGAATATGTCGGCACCGGTCATGGTCCGCGCATCTCGGTGATCCAGGACATCGACGGCCCCGATGTCGGCTACGGCGCATTCTGGGGCGAGGTGCAGAGCAACGTGCACAAGGCCCTCGGCTGCCTCGGCGTCATCACCGACGGCTCGATCCGCGACATCCCGCAATGGGCCCCGGGCTTCCAGGCGTTGGCCGGCTCGATCGGCCCGTCGCATGCCTGGGTGCACGCGGAGAGCTTTGGCGGCGAAGTGCGCGTCGCCGGCATGACCGTGAAGTCGGACGACCTGATCCACGCCGACCAGCACGGCGCCATCGTGATCCCGCTCGACATCGCCGCAAAGCTGCCCGAGGCCGCCGAGCTCTGCGGCCGCCGCGAGACGCCGATCCTGGAGATCGCCCGCAGCCCCGACTTCTCGCTGGAGAAGCTGAAGGCCGCGCTGAAGCGCTCGGCCGAGATCCACTAACGCGCGACTGGACGATCTACGGTCGCGATGCCGGCCGAGGGCCGCCTTGTTCAGCGAAAAACAGGGCGGCCTGATCGGGCTCGCCAAAGACTGCGGCGGCGCATCCGATCAGTGTGAAGCCGCCGGCGAGATCCCACAGGGTGATGTCATCGGCATCATCGGAGACGTGAGCCCATCGCGCTGCGATCACGGCACAGCCGGCCTCGGCAAACAACAGCACGCTGAATGCCGGCAGGACGAGCTCGGGCTCGAGCAGATGGAGCGCCAGCACCGCCGGCAGCGCGGTGAGAAGACTGAACAGCGTCAACATTGCAAATCGCTCCTGCGATAGGGCAGGCGGCACGGCCACAGAATACTGCATCGTCCCTCGCCGCGGATGTGGCGCAGGGCCGCAGCCGGAGGGTGCACCGATGAAGATGAGCGGCAAGACCGTACTGATCACGGGTTCGACCGACGGCGTCGGCCGCTACGTCGCGCGCCGGCTGGCTGAAGAAGGCGCCAGAGTCCTGATCCATGGTCGCGACCCGGCACGTGCGCAGGCGCTGAGCGACGAGATCGTGAAGGCCGGCCATGCCGCTCCGACCTTCTATCGGGCCGACCTCTCGTCGATGTCGGGTACGCGCGCGCTCGCCGACGCCGTCATCCGCGATCACCAACGTCTCGATGTCTTCGTCAGCAATGCCGGCATCGGCTCGCAGAATGACGGACCGCAGCGGCAAGTCAGCGCTGACGGTCACGAGCTGCGCTTTGCCGTGAACTATCTCTCGGGCTTCCTGCTGGCGCACCTGTTGCTGCCGCTGCTCAAGGCCGCGGCTCCGTCGCGCATCGTCAATGTCGCTTCGCTCGGACAGCATCCGATCGATTTCGACGACGTCATGATCACCAAGGGCTACAGCGGTTCGCGGGCCTATGCGCAGAGCAAGCTGTCGCAGATCATGTTTACGATCGATCTTGCCGAAGAACTGAAAGGCGCCGGCGTCACCGTCAATTCGCTGCACCCGGCGACCTACATGAACACCACGATGGTGCGGGCCGGCGGCATCACGCCGATCTCGACGGTGGAGCAAGGCGGCGGCGCGATCCTGCACCTGGTCGAAGGCGACGATGTTGCGGGCAAGAGCGGCCTGTTCTTCAACGGCATGAACGAGGCCCGCGCCAATCCGCTGGCCTATGATGCCGATGCGCGCAGGCGTCTGCGCGCGCTCAGCCTGAAGCTGACGGGACTGTCGTCCTGACGCGCCGCAATTATGGTTAGCAAAGTATTGAAAATCCTGTCGGCGGACGGCAAAGCCGGCCCCCTTTCAGCGTGCTGCGCGCCGCGGGCGCGCCGGCTCAACTTAACCTTTACGCGGCTTTAAGGGCGGCGCTCTAGGGTTTCCGATGCGGTTCGGGGTTGGGCCGCGCCAGCGGCCAGGACGGCCGTTGTTGCGTACGCGTTGGAGTATCCCATGGATATTATGACGAGCGTCGGGCTCATCGCGGGCACTATCGTCATCGTGGCGATGGTCTTCATGGGCGGCGACCTGCACATGTTCATCTCCGAACATGCGATGATCATCATCTTCGGCGGCTCGATCTCCGCCACCATGATCCGTTTTCCGCTCTCAGCGCTCCTGCACGGCCTTCCGCTCGGCGCCAAGTTCGCTTTCACCATGAGCCGGCTGTCGGCCCACGACCTCGTCGACGAGCTCGCCCGCATCGCCGAGATCGCCCGCAAGCAGGGCCCCGTCGGCCTCGAAAAGGTCGAGACCGACGAGCCGTTCCTCGCCAAGGGCATCCGCTACGTCGCCGACGGCTACGATCTCGACTTCATCCGCGACAATCTCGAGCGCGACCGCGACAACTTCCTGATGCACCTGGACGAGGGCAGCAAGATCTACCGCGCCATCGGCGACTGCGCCCCGGCATTCGGCATGATCGGCACCCTGATCGGCATGGTGCAGATGTTCGCCAACATGACCGACCCCTCCAAGCTCGGCCCGTTCATGGCGACCGCGCTGCTCGCCACGCTCTACGGCGCGCTGGTTGCGAACCTGTTCTGTCTGCCGATCGCCGACAAGCTGCACGGCAAGCTGCTGGACGAGGAAACCAACCGCACCTTGATCATCGACGGCATCCTGATGATCCGCGACTCCAAGAGCCCGACGCTGGTGCGCGAAATGCTGCTGGCCTATCTGCCGGAGAAGCATCGCCATGCCGAAGGCGAGCCGGTGCCGGCCTGAGGCCGCCCGCCGGGATTTTGAGAGATGGCCAAGAAGAAGCGCGGCGATGCTCACGGTGGCGGTCACGGCTGGTTCGTGACCTTCGCCGATTTGATGGGCCTGATGATGAGCTTCTTCGTGATGCTCGTCGCGTTCTCGACGCAGGACGCCAACAAGCTGAAGATCGTCGCAGGCTCGATGCGCGACGCCTTCGGCGTACAGAGCGAAGCGCGCTATGCCGGCATCGTCGAGTCCGACGGCCTGCCGACCCGCCCGCGGCTGAAGAACGTCGACCACATCCAGCCCGAGGATTCCTCCAACACACCGACCCCGGATCAGGAGGATCGCGACCGCACCTCGGGCGCGAAGCTGAAGATCGACCGCAATTTCGCGCTGGCCGCAGCCTCACTGCGCCAAGCGTTGCAGGACATGCCGGAATTGACCGAGATGTCCAAGCACATCATGTTCGAGGAGACCAAGCAGGGCCTCAACCTCGAGATCGTCGACCAGGACGGGCGCTCGATGTTCGCCGACGGCTCCAAGGTGCCGTATGACCGCACCCGCCGCCTGATCGAGAAGCTTGCGATTCCGCTGAAAGCCACGCCGCTGCGTGTCTCCATCGCCGGCCACACCGCGGCGGGATTCGTGCCGACCCGCAGCGACTACGGCGCCTTCGACCTGTCCGCGGACCGCGCCAACGCGGTGCGCCAGATTCTCGAGCGCGAGGGTCTGCCGCCGTCCCACATCTTCGCCGTCGCCGGCAAGGCGGACACCCAGCCGCTGTTTCCGGACGATCCCTCGCTCGCCGCCAACCGGCGCGTGACCATCACCCTGATGCGCGAAGATCCGCCACTGCCGCCGAATCTGAAGCCGTAACCCCCTTGCGCTACCATCTTACCTGAGGCATGTCGTCGCGCGGGCGACGAACGTGGCCGCGCCGTCACAGCATCCGGCTCAGCGCCTGCTAAGGTGGGCTGCCGATTGACACGCGCGCCGGAAGCGTCAAAAGGCGCCGGATCAATTCTCGGGAAGAAGCGTTTCCAGTTTCTCATGACGGCGAGCATCACACAGGCCGAGACCCAGGACGGGCCGGTCACCTCGGGTTTCTGGGGCCTGACGCTCGGGAGCATCGGCGTCGTTTTCGGCGACATCGGCACCTCGCCGCTCTACGCCTTCCACGAGGCGGTCCGGGGAGCCGCCCACGGCGAGCCGGTTTCGCGGGTCATGGTGCTCGGCGTGCTGTCGCTGATCCTGTGGGCGCTGCTGATCGTCGTCACCGCCAAATACGTCCTGCTGCTGCTGCGCGCCGACAATAACGGGGAGGGCGGCACGCTCTCGCTGATGGCGCTCGGCCAGCGCGCGCTGGGACGGCGAAGCTGGTTCCTGCTCGCGCTCGGCGTGGTCGGTGCCTCCATGTTCATCGGCGATTCCATGATCACGCCGGCCATCTCCGTGCTGTCGGCGGTCGAGGGCCTGAAGCTCGTCACCCCCGCATTCGAGCACTATGTCGTGCCACTCACCGTCATCATCCTGGTGCTGCTGTTCGCGGTGCAGAGCAAGGGGACTGCGCTGGTGGCCTCGGCCTTCGGGCCGGTCATGGTGGTGTGGTTTACGGTCCTGGCGGTGCTCGGCATCGTTCACATTGCCGACGATCCGTCGGTGCTGGCTGCGATCAATCCGTATTATGCACTGCAATTCCTGCTGTCGCACGGCACGATCGGCCTCGTGACGCTGGGCGCGGTGTTCCTGGCGGTGACCGGCGGCGAGGCGCTTTATGCCGATCTCGGCCATTTCGGCCGCAAGCCGATCCAGTCGGCCTGGATGTTCTTCGTGCTGCCCGCGCTGCTGATCAATTATTTCGGGCAGGGCGCGCTGGTGCTGTCCGATCCCAGCGCGATCGAGCATTCCTTCTACCGCATGGTGCCCGAGTATCTGGTGCTGCCGCTGGTCGGACTTGCGACCGCGGCGACCGTGATCGCGAGCCAGGCGGTGATCACCGGCGCCTATTCGCTGGTCTATCAGGCGGTGCAGCTCGGCCTCCTGCCGCGCTTCGAGGTGCGCTACACCTCCGAAACCCACGCCGGCCAGATCTATCTGCCGCGCGTCAACCGGCTGCTCCTGATCGGCGTGATGCTGCTGGTGCTGTTGTTCCACACCCCCAGCAATCTGGCGTCGGCCTACGGCATCGCGGTCTCCACCACCATGGTCGCCGACGGCATCATGGGTTTTGTCGTGATCTGGAAGTTGTGGAACTGGCGCGCCGCGACGGCGGCCGCCGTGATCGTGCCGTTCGTCGTCGTCGACCTGAGCTTCTTCAGCGCCAATCTCCTCAAGCTGTTTGAGGGCGCCTGGGTGCCACTGCTGTTCGGCGTGGCCATGGCCGGGACGATCTGGACCTGGCGCAAGGGCACCGGCATCCTGCTTCAGAAGACGCGCCGGATCGAGGTGCCGCTGGACGATCTGATCCGGAGCCTGGAGAAGCGGCCGCCCCACGTCGTCAAGGGCACCGCGGTGTTCCTCACCAGCGATCCCTCCTTCGTGCCGACCGCGCTGCTGCACAATCTCAAGCACAACAAGGTGCTGCACGAGCACAACGTGGTCCTGACCATCGAGACCGCGCACACGCCGCGGGTCGATCTGTCCGACCGGTTCCGCATGGAGAAGATCAGCGACAAGTTCTCCAAGGTGCGCCTCCGCTTCGGATTCATGGAGCAGCCGAACGTGCCCAAGGCGCTCGCGATCGCCCGCAAGCAGGGCTGGCAGTTCGACATCATGTCGACCTCGTTCTTCGTGTCCCGCCGCTCGCTGAAGGCCTCGGCTCAGTCGGGCATGCCGCTCTGGCAGGACCATTTGTTCATCGCACTGAGCCGCTCGGCCAACGACGCCACCGACTATTTCCAGATTCCCACCGGACGGGTGGTTGAAGTCGGCACCCAAGTTACCATTTGAACGCAATCGGCGGACCTATGCGAATTTTGCATGGTGAGGGCCCAAAATCGGGCTAGGCTATGCCGGCAGCGCAGGACTATAAGCCGCGCGCTCCTCCGCCGTTGTGCAGTGAAGCATTTTTAGAGGCCACTGGGCTCTCCCATGACAAGTGACGTAGCAGTTCCCGCCCCGGAAACGGCGGCGGCCAATGGGCATGGCGACGCCCACACCACTGCCGGTTTCGGCGCGCTGACGCTCGGCAGCATCGGCGTCGTCTATGGCGACATCGGCACCAGCCCGCTCTACGCCTTCCGTGAGGCGGTGATGGCGGCCTCGGGCGCGGAGGGCGCCCCGACACCGGCGGCCATCCTCGGCGTGGTCTCCCTGATCCTGTGGGCGCTCATCGTGGTGGTGACGCTCAAATACGTCGTGATCCTGCTCCGCGCCGACAACAACGGCGAGGGCGGCACGCTGGCGCTGATGGCGCTGGCCCAGCGCGCGGTCGGCACCGGCGGGGCGACCATCGTGCTGCTCGGCATCATCTCGGGCGCGCTGTTCTACGGCGATGCCGTGATCACGCCGGCGCTCTCGGTGCTGTCGGCGATCGAAGGCATGAAGGACGTCACGCTGCACTTCGAGCCCTACGTTGTGCCGCTGACCGTGATCATCCTGGTCGGCCTGTTCGCCGTGCAGTCGCGCGGTACCGCCCGTGTCGCGGCGTTCTTCGGTCCCGTGATGTGCGTCTGGTTCGCGGTCATTGCGGTCGCGGCGATCCACCCCATCATCGAACAGCCGCAGATCCTGTTCGCGCTGAACCCGCTCTACGCCGTGTCCTTCATGTTCCACCACGGCATCATCGGCTTCGTGACGCTGGGCGCGGTGTTCCTGGCGGTCACCGGTGCCGAGGCGCTCTATGCGGACCTCGGCCATTTCGGCAAGCGGCCGATCCAGACCGCCTGGCTGTTCATCGTGCTGCCGTCGCTGGCGCTGAACTATCTGGGGCAGGGGGCGCTCGTGCTCGGCGACCCCGGCGCGATCGTCAGCCCGTTCTTCCAGCTCTTCCCGCAAGGCTTTTTCCGCGGCTGCATGGTCGTTCTCGCCACCGCCGCGACCGTCATCGCCAGCCAGGCCGTCATCACCGGCGCCTACTCGCTGACGCGCCAGGCCATTCAGCTTGGCCTGCTGCCGCGCTTTGAAATTCGCCATACATCTGAAGCCCATTCCGGCCAGATCTTCATCCCGCGCATCAATCAGTTGCTGCTGGTCGCGGTGGTGCTGCTGGTGCTGCTGTTCCGCTCCTCCAGCGCGCTCGCCTCGGCCTACGGCATCTCCGTCACCGGCACCATGGTGGTGACGGCGATGATGGGCTTCGTCGTGATCTGGAAGGTCTGGAAGTGGTCGCCCTTCGCGGCCGCCGCGCTGATCGCGCCGTTCCTGTTCCTCGACCTGACCTTCCTCGCCGCCAATCTGCTGAAGGTGTTCGAGGGTGGCTGGGTGCCGCTGGCGCTCGGCGCGCTCATGATCATGCTGATGTACACGTGGCGGCGCGGCAGCCGGCTGCTGTTCGAGAAGTCGCGCAAGCTTGAGTTCCCGCTTGCCGACCTCGTGGCGATGCTGGAGAAGCGGCCGCCGCAGCGCGTGCCCGGCACCGCCGTGTTCCTGACCTCGGACCCGCTCAGTGCCCCGACCGCGCTGATGCATAGTCTGAAGCACTACAAAGTGCTCCACGAGAAGAACGTCATTCTCACCATCGAGACCGCGCAGACCCCGCGCATCGATCCGGCCGAGCGGGTGCGGCTCGAGCAGATCTCGCCGACCTTCTCCAAGGTGACGTTGAAGTTCGGCTTCATGGAATCGCCCAACGTGCCGAAGGCCCTCGCCATCGCCCGCAAGCTCGGCTGGCAGTTCGACATCATGTCGACCTCGTTCTTCCTGTCGCGGAGGGCGTTGAAGCCCGCCGCCCATTCCGGCATGCCGCGCTGGCAGGATCGGCTGTTCATCTCGCTCAGTCGATCCGCCAACGACGCCACCGACTATTTCCAGATCCCGAGCGGCCGCGTGGTCGAAGTCGGCACCCAGGTCACGATCTAGCTCCGCTGTCGTCGCCCGGCTTGACCGGCGACCTAGTACTCCGTGACACCAGTGATTGAACCGAGAGGCCGCGGCGTACTGGATCCCCCGCCTTCGCGGGGGATGACATCGAGTGCGGGTTCTGAAAGCCGCACTTCAAGTCGCTGCGATTTAGCTTTAACTTGCGGCATGCGGCTCAAGCCTTTGTAGCGCTTGATTTTCGCCTGCCGAGAGGCGAGGTTGCCGGCCGCCGGGATCGCCCCGGCAGCGGCCCGCGACGTTGGAGGATGATGTGGCAAATCAAGTACAGGATCTGACCCCGGACGAGGTCTCCAAGGGTGTCGCGGAAGGGCGCTATCTGCTGGTCGACGTCCGTGAGCCGAACGAGGTCGAGGCCGAGGCCTATCCCTACGGCGTCGTCGTGCCGCTCTCGACCTTCGATCCCAAGGCGATCCCCGATCCCCAGGGCAAGGAGGTCGTGTTCGCCTGCCGCTCCGGAAAACGCTCGGTGACGGCCTCGCTCGCGGCGCAGGCGGCGGGGCTGCCTTACGACAAGCATCTGGCCGGCGGCATGCTGGGCTGGAAGGCGGCCGGTCTTCCCAGCAAGGTCGGTGGCTGACCGGGCCGATGTCAAAAAGCTCGTCACTGAACAAGGTCTTCTCGGACCTTCCCGTCACCATCTTCGAGGCGATGTCGCAGGCCGCGCGCGACAATGCCGCCATCAATCTCGGCCAGGGCTTTCCCGACGATCCCGGCCCCGAGGACATCCGTCGCGCCGCCGCCGAGGCCTCGCTGAACGGCTACAACCAGTACCCCTCGATGATGGGCCTGCCGGAGCTGCGCCAGGCCATCGCGACCCATTACGGCCACTGGCACGGCCTCAAGCTCGATCCGATGAGCGAGGTGATGGTGACGTCGGGCGGCACCGAGGCGCTGACCTCGGCGATCCTCGCTGTGGTCCAGCCCGGCGACGAGGTGGTCTGCTTCCAGCCGGTGTATGATTCCTATCTGCCGATCATCCGCCAGGCCGGCGGCATTCCGCGCCTCGTCCGGCTCGAGCCGCCGCATTGGCGGCTGAATGAGGACATGCTGAAAAGCGTCTTCAATTCAAAGACCAAGGCGGTGCTGTTCAACAACCCCTTGAATCCGTCCGCGGTGGTCTATCCGCGCGAGGACCTCGAGCTGCTGGCGCGGTACTGCCAGGAGTTCGACGTCATCGCGATCTGCGACGAGGTCTGGGAGCACGTCACCTTCGACGAGCACAAGCACATCCCGCTGATCACCATCCCCGGCATGCGCGACCGGACCATCAAGGTCGGCTCGGCCGGCAAGATCTTCTCGCTGACGGGCTGGAAGATCGGCTTCGTCTGCGCCGCGCCGCCGCTCTTGCGCGTCGCCGCCAAGGTGCACCAGTTCCTGACATTCACCACCGCGCCGAACCTGCAAGCGGCTGTCGCCTACGGCCTCGGCAAGTCCGACGACTACTTCCTGTCGATGCGCAAGGACCTGACACGGAGCAGGGACCGCCTGACCAGGGGCCTGGAGAGCCTCGGCTTCCCCGTGCTGAAGTCGCAGGGCACCTACTTCCTCACCGTCGACCTGTCGCCGCTCGGGCTCAACGAGAGCGATACCGAGTTCTGCTGGCGCATCGTGAAAGACTACAAGGTCGCCGCGATCCCGGTCTCGGCGTTCTACGAGCAGGACCCCGTGACTTCGGTGGTGCGCTTCTGCTTTGCCAAGAAGGACGAGACGCTGGACACCGCGCTGGAGCGGCTGTCGGACGCGGTGCGTGGACGCAAGAGGTAGATGACGATGACGAATGTCAGCCGCCCGGGGTTTCCCTTCGGTCTCGCGATCGCCGCAGCGCTGACATTGCTCTCCGCCCCCGCCGGGGCCGCGGAGCGGGTCGTCAACTTCTACAACTGGTCCAACTACATGGCGCCTGACGTCCTGGAGGCCTTCACCAAGGAGACCGGCATCACGGTGGTCTACGACACGTTCGATGCCAACGAGACGCTGGAGACGCGCCTGATGGCCGGCAAGTCCGGCTATGACGTCGTGGTGCCGACGGCCTATTTCCTCCAGCGCCAGATCAAGGTCGGCATCTTCCAGAAGCTCGACAAGACGAAGCTGCCGAACCTTGCCAATGCCTGGCCGGTGGTGACCGAGCGGCTCGCCATCTACGATCCCGGCAACGTCTACGCCGCCAACTACATGTGGGGCACGACGGGCATCGGCTACAACGTCGCCAAGGTGAAGCAGATCCTCGGACCCGACGCTAAGATCGACAGCTGGGACATCGTCTTCAAGCCGGAGAACCTCGCAAAATTCAAAGACTGCGGCGTGCACATGCTCGACTCCGCCGATGACATCTTTCCGGCGGCGCTGAGCTATCTCGGGCTCGATCCGAACTCGACCAAGCAGGCCGACTTGGAGAAGGCCGCGGACATCGTCGCCAAGGTTCGTCCCTCGGTGCGAAAGTTTCACTCCTCCGAATATCTGAGCGCGCTGGCCACCGGCGAGATCTGCTTCGTGGTCGGCTGGTCCGGCGACATCATGCAGGCCCGCGCCCGCGCGGCCGAGGCCAAGAGCGGCGTCGAGATCGGCTACACCATCCCGAAGGAGGGCGCGCAGATGTTCTTCGACAATCTGGCGATCCCCGCCGATGCCAAGAACGTCGCGGAAGCCTACGAGCTGATCAACTATCTCTACCGCCCCGACGTCGCCGCCAAGAACTCGGACTTCCTGTCCTACGCCAACGGCAACCTCGCCAGCCAGAAGCTGGTCGATCCGAAGATTCTCGGCGACAAGAACATCTATCCGGACGAGGCGACGCTCGCAAAACTGTTCGTCATCACGGCGCGTGAACCGGCGACGCAGCGGGTGATCAACCGGCTGTGGACGAAGGTGAAGACGGGGCGGTAGCGAGACGGCTCATCTCTGTCGGCAGAATAAAGAAGTGGAAATAATCCTGCTAGACTATATGCAACTTATAGTTGATATTTAAGAGATTAGATGCCAAGTTGTGGGTCGCCGTTTGGCCCTTTTTTGGATGCTGCTGATGACGGGCAAGACCTTTAGATTTCAAGTAATTGGTACGATTGTTCTTGCGCTCTGCCTATCCATTCTATCATTGGCTCTTAGTTGTTATGCTTCAGAGAAGCATTATCAGGCCGCGTTGAGGTCTGGACCGACCGTGTTCATTCCGATTGGTGCTGGTTGGCTGGCGTTTTGCGTCCAGCGTAGAGTTGCTTTCACAAAAGCGTTGTTCGACGTTTGGCAGAAGATCGTGGTTACGATCCAAGACGCGGTTCAATACACTCATCTAACTAGTCCCACGCAAGCCGATTTTGCGAAGGTGATGCATAGCCTAAGTTGCCGCATAGATGACTTGCGCGGTGTATTTAGAAACCCTGGTGAGGGGCAACCAAGGCTATCTGAAGAGAGTAAGTCGTTCGTTTTGTCCGTCAAACAGGCTAAGTCGTTGGAGGATGTTATAGCGGCCCTCAAGAAGCTACCGAAACGAACTGAGATTGGACTTTACCCGTTTGAATCCCTTAAACAGATTCATGGGACAGTTTCGTCGTTGGGATTTGGTAGTGCAGTGACGGCTCCGCAGGCATCCACTGCTCGCAGCACAATCTTAGCTCTATGGGGTATACTTCGAGGTGAATTGCTTAAAGAGCTAGATCGCGACTTTCCGGAGTATCCAGATACGCCGTATCACTCTTGATGCTCGTGGTCCGCATTCACAAAGCAGATGAGCGAGGTTGGCCTACCGCCACCTGCGATGCAGCCAAAGCCACTGCTCGGGATGCTCGCGCACCCAGCTTTCCACCACATTCGTGATCGCCTGCGTCGTGCCCTGGATGTCGATCTTGCCGTCGGCATCGCGCACCGGCTGGACCTCTTCGGTCAGCTCCGCAGCGAAGCGGCCGCCGGGCAGGCGGATGACGCGGACGCCGTGGATCGGGCATTCGACCTGGCGGAGCAGGCGGGCCAGCATCGGATTGGCGCGGGTCTTGCGACCGAAGAAGGTGACCTCGACGCCGCCGGTGAGATACTGGTCGACCAGCATGGCGACGTGCTTGCCGTCCTTGAGCGCTTGCGCGAGCCGCAGCGGCGCGTCGCGGCCCGCCGGGATCAGCGTGCCCATGTTGACCTGGCGCATCTCCTGGATGATGCGGTCGGCAGAGGCGATGTTCGGCCGGCGATAGAGGATCGCCGCATCCAGCCCATGCGCGACGGCGGCGAGTGCGGGCAATTCCCAATTGGCCAGATGGGCTGCGAAGATCAGCGCGGGCTTGCCGTCGTCGCGGATGCGGTCGAACCGTTCGATGCTGGCTTGAGGCAATTCGATCCGGCTGGTCTCCGGATGCTCGCGGTCGTAATCCCAGACGTGGTCCATATGGGCGAATTCGGCGCCGACGCGGCCGAGATTGTCCCACACGCCCATCAGGATGTTTTCGATTTCTTCCGGCGACTTCTCGGGAAACGCCGCGGTGAGGTTGGCGTGGCCGATGCGGTGCTCGCGCAGGCGCGGGCCGATCAGCTTCACGGCACGCGAGAAGAAGTCGGAGGTCTTGACCGGATCGAAATAGCGCGTGGTGCGCAGCATGCCGACGGTGGCCGCGCCGATCAGGCTTCCGCCGATCGACTTGGCTGCATTCCGCGCGCGAATCTTCGTGCTGATAGGAATCAGCGCCATGCGTCCGGTCAGGCCGGTTCGCGGGTCAGGATCAGCGAGGCGTTCTGGCCGCCGAAGCCGAACGAGTTCGACATCACCGCGGTGACGCGGGCATCGCGCGCCTTGTTGCCGACCACGTCGAACAGGATGGTGGGATCCGGGGTCTCGTAATTGATCGTCGGCGGAATGCGCTGATGCTCCAGCGTCAGCAGCGAGAAGATCGCCTCGACCGCGCCCGCGGCCGAGATGGTGTGTCCGACCATCGACTTGTTGGAGGTGACCGGGATCTTCTGCGCGAGATCGCCGAACACGGCCGACGTCGTGTTGAACTCCATCTTGTCGTTCTCGGGCGTCGCGGTGCCGTGCGCGTTGATGTGGTCGATCTGGTCCGGCGTCATGCCGGCGTCGGCCAGCGTCTTGTTCATGCAGCCGATGATCGGCTTGCCGTCGGGCGAGGAGCGGGTGCGATGGAAGGAATCGGTGAGCTCGCCGCAGCCGGCGATCACGCCGAGGATCTTTGCGCCGCGCGCGGTCGCCGCCTCGTAGCTTTCGAGCACGAGGGCGCCGGCGCCTTCGGCCATGACAAAACCGTCGCGGTTCTTGGAGAAGGGGCGGGAGGCAGCCTGCGGCGGATCGTTCTGGGTCGACAGCGCCGAGAGCAGCGAGAAGCGCACCAGCGCTTCCGGGTTCACGGTGCCGTCGGTCGCGACGCACAGCGCAGCATCGGTCTCGCCGCGGCGGATCGCCTCGACGCCGAGCTGGATCGAGGTCGCGCCCGAGGCGCAGGCGGTCGACAGCGAGATCGGCGAGCCCTTGGTGCCAAAGGTCTCGGCGAGGTAGGCGGCCACCGAGCCGAACATGAAGCGGTGATGATAGGCGCTGTACTTGCCGCCACCGGAGATGCGCAAGAGATCGTCATAGGTGAAGTCCTGCGCACCGACGGCGCGGCCGAGCTCGCGGCGCTGCGGCCACTCGACTTCGACCGGTGCGACCGCGAGGAAGAGGGGGCCCGGGAAATCGGCCTTGGCGCCGATGCCGGCCTGCTCCAGCGCTTCCTGCGTGACGAGCTCAGCCATGCGCTCGGACAGGCCGGTGGAGGAGAACGGATCGACGCTGACGAAATCGACCGTGCCGGCCATCGTGGTCTTGAGGCCGTCGATCGGAAAACGCGTGATGGTGCGGATGCCGGATTCGCCCGCGACCAGCTTTGACCAATTGTCGGCCTTGCCGGCACCGAGCGAGGTCATGATGCCCATGCCGGTGACGACGACGACGGGGCGCCCGAGTTTGTCGCGTGGTGCAGTCATGTCGTTTCCCCGATCAAGCTAGAGCATCATCCGGCCAAGGCGCGCCGCGCTTCAGCCGACCGCCTCGACCAGCGCCATGCCTTCGCCGCGCCAGTGTCCGGCCCCCACCACCACGATCTGGGTAGGCGCCCCCTGCATTTCAATCTCGGTCCCCGTGGAATCGTTCGGCGGGAACAGCGCGCCGCGCGAGATCGACAGGGCGGCGAGCGCAAGCCCGAGCGGGAATTGCGTTTCCATGGTGTGGCCGAACATGGTGCCGGTCGAGCGTACCGGGAATTCGGCGTGGCCTTTCAGGAAGCCGCGCTCCTCGGAGGTCGCGGGCTCCGCGCCGGTCGCGCCCGTGATGATGGCGCCCTTGCCCTCGCGCCTGGGCAGCTGGGCCCAGAGCTTCTCCAGCGTCGCGGCCATGTCGCCCGGTTGCTTGCGGCGGGCGAGGTCGGCAACGACGCTCGACAGCTTTGCGAACGGCTTGGCGCCGCGTGATTCCGCGTGGGCCTTCGATTCCAGCACCAGGAACGCACCGGCAGATCCCAGCGCGAAGCCGGCGTGATCCTTGCGCGCCCAGACGGGGGCGAACTTGTCCTTCAAATTGAAGTCGCCGAATTCGTAGAGGACCATCAGGTCCTTGCGTTCGCCATTATGCGAGCCGCCGATCAGCGCAATGTCGCTCTCGCCCGAGGCGATGCGCGACAGTGCGATGCGAGCCGCATCAGCGCCGGCAACCTCTTCGCCCATGAAGGTGCGCGAGGTGCCGCCGATGCCGTGGACGATGGCGATGTTGCCGGCGAGGAGATTGGAGAGCTGGGCCAGGAACAGCGTCGGCCTGAGATCGCTCATCAGGCGTTCGTTGAGGAAGCCCGGCGCGTTGGCGCCCTTGGCTTCGGCCGTGAGCACGCCGGTGTCGACGTTGAGGTCGCGTTCGCCGCCGCCGGCGGCCACGACCATGTCGATCTTCGACAGGATGTCCTTGTTGCCCTTGATCCCGGCGGAATCGAGCGCAAGCCCCGCGGCATAGGTGCCGATGCGCTGCCAGGCTTCCATCTGGCGCTGGTCGCCCTTCTTCGGGATCTGGCTGTCGAAGGAGACGGGCATCAGCGGATGCACGATGTAGGGCGCAAAGCCCTTCTCATCGACATTGATGCGCTTCTCCTGAAGCGCGGCCCAGCTGGCGTCGAGGCCCTCGCCGAGCGAGGTGGCCAGACCAATGCCGGTAATCCAGACTTCCGTCTGGCCGGACTTCGAAACGGTGTCGGTCATGGCGATACGACCTGTTGCGGAAAGCTGACGCGCTCGGCGACCTTCGTCATGTACCCGCGCATATCCGCATTGGGGAAGGGGATCAGCGTGAAGGTGAGTGCCGAGTTCGCGCGCAGCTTGCCGCCGACCCTGATCTTGGCTTCGGTCATGGCATAGCCCGAGCCCTCATAGGTGAGGCTTGCCTCGATGCTCATGAGGTCGCCGGGGAACACCGAGCCGCGCACCTTGCCCTCTTTGACGGCGGCGAGGATCGGCATGCGCTCGAACTTCAGGACGCCAAGCAGGAGAAAGCCCGAGGCCTGCGCCATCGATTCGATCAGGAGCACGCCGGGCATCAGGGGATAGCCCGGGAAGTGTCCCTCGAAGATGGTGCTCTCCTTCGGGACCAGGGCTTCGACGACGATCGTCTTCTCGTCGACCTTGAGGTCGACGATGCGATCAATCATGTGGAAGTATTCGAGTTGCATGACCGCCCGATCAGGCGCTCGCGCCCTTGGCGGCAACCAGCTCGTCGATGCGCGCGCACAGATTCTTCAGCACGAAATACTGTTCGGTGGTCGCCTTGCCGTCGTTGACCTCCTGGGTCCACTTTTCCAGCGGCAGCTTGATGCCGAACTGCTTGTCGATGGCAAAGGCGATATCGAGGAAATCGAGGCTGTCGATGCCGAGGTCATCGATGGCGTGGCTATCCGGCGTGATCGTGTCGCGCGGGATGTCGCAGGTTTCAGCGATGATCGTAGCGACCTGATCGAATGTGGAGGACATCACTAAGCCTTTGATATATTGCGGGTATTTGTCAGGTTTTCCAGAGTGGAACGGTGGGTGGGCATCGCGCCCCGATGACGCCCTCAAACCCCCCTCTGGCCGGGTCGAGAGCCCGTATAACGGAGCGCCGCCCTGAGTTCAATGGAGCCGGGCGGGTCAAAGGACAGGGCTGGGGATGCCCGCCTGAACCCATTCGGGCGGCCGGCCGGCCCTAGATCTGCGGCGTCACGATCTTCACGCAGTCCCGGCGGCCCATCAGCACGCAATCCTGCGTCCGCCTGAGGTCGGCGATGCTGACCGCGAGCCAGATTCCGACCGCGGTCAGTGCGATGGTGAAGGCGAGCGCGGCGATATTGGCGAGCATGCGGTGGCGGAAATCGTCCGGCTCGGCGCGGGGCTGCTCGTAGCGTGAGAGGTCGAGCGGCTCGGGCGCGGCACGCAATGGCTGCACGGTGCCGCTGCCCCGGTGGATCGCCGGAGAGGGTGAGGTGCGCGGCCTGAACTGGAGCACCCGGTGCTCGTCATCCGAGCTTATGGGCCGCTGGGTTTTCATGGGGCGAGGATCACTCCGAAGCAGCAATTTTTAAATAGCATACGTCGTGAAAGCGTTGCAGGAAATCTTCTCAACGCGCACGTGCATTGCGCTTTCGCACTATCTTTCATGGGGTGCGAACGATGTCGGCTGCAGCCGTCATTCCCGTATCAGGAATAGGCGGGGGTGCGTTGCAGCACGGCCGTGCAGCGCATGATGCGTTCACACGACCATCGGCCTTGTGATCCCGGCGCCGCGCCGAGCGCATTTTACCGCCGTCGGGCCCGTGGCATAATCCCGGGAACCCGGATCACACCTGCAGCCACCCGAGGGGCCTTTTGAGCATGACCACCAACGCGCGCGAGCCGAGAGTGCATCCGGTGCCGATCCTGTCGCTGCGGCCGACGCAGATGACGGTCGGCATGCGCGAGGTCAAGGAGAAGCGCAAGCGCTGGCGCGAGCACGGCAAGAAGAAGCAGTCGGAGCTGCTCGGTAGTCACATGATCCCTGTCGTGTCTGGACCGGACCAGCGCTATTACGTGATCGACCATCATCATCTCGGCCGCGCGCTGCACGACGAGGGCGTCAAGGAGGTGCTGGTGACCGTGGTCGGCGACCTCAGGATGGTCGAGCGCGAGGCCTTCTGGGGCGTGATGGACAACAAGCGCTGGGTCTACCCCTACGATTCCAAGGGGGAGCGGCGTCCGTTCCGCGACCTGCCGAAATCGGTGGCCGATCTCAAGGACGATCCGTTCCGCAGCCTTGCCGGCGAGCTCCGCCGCATGGGAGGCTTTGCCAAGGACACCACGCCGTTCTCTGAATTCCTCTGGGCCGACTTTCTGCGCCGGAAACTGACGCGCAAGGCGGTGGATGCCAATTTCGACAAGGCGCTCGAGAAGGCTCTGGCTGCGGCCAAGAGCAAGGATGCGGTCTATCTGCCCGGCTGGTGCGGTCCGGCGGACGACGATTAGGCGCAACCGTTCACGTCAGTCGCGCTGGAAGATCCTGGCGCCGGGATAGACGCGCCGGGCGTAAGTCACGACCAGCGCGCGCTCCTGGGTCGCCAGGAAGGGCGTTCGGATCTGGCTCGATCCGATGATGAGGTGCCATAGGCCATTGAGCTTCTGAATGACGACGTTCATGTGAGTGATCCTCGACGACTTTGCACTCCTGCAAATGTTGCTTGTTGCGGCAGTCCTGCGATTCAGGATCGTGAGCGCGTGGGGAAAATTCCCGGTACGGCTCCCCCCCGCC
>NZ_AKIY01000243.1 GCF_000282615.1 Bradyrhizobium sp. YR681
AGCACGTTGATCAGGTTCTTGTTGAAGTCCTGACGGATCTGCACGATCGACAGGTTCGAACCCAGAGCCGAAGCTTCCGTGCGCAGGGTGCTCGACGCAGCGTTGAGGCTGGTGAGAACCTTGTTGGTCGCAGCGTTGTCGATGAAGTCGGTGCCTTCGGTCAGGCTCGCCAAGCCGAGGCCAGCCGAGTCGAACGTCACGCCCGTGATGTTCAGGGTCGACTTGCCGGTCTCGTTGAACACCAGCTTCAGGGTGTCGCCGCCCAGCAGGTTGACGCCGTTGAACGAAGCGTCCTGAGCAGTCGTGTTGATCTGCGACAGGATGTCGTTGAACTGCTTCACCAGGTTGGCGCGGGTGCTCTGGGCGCCGGTATCGACGGTCGGAGCAGTCGCCGTCGAGAAGCTCAGAGCCGTGGTCAGCGAACCGCCGATCACGCCACCCGAGGTCACGCTGCCGAGCGTCGACGAAGCGTAGTCGTTGCTTGCCGAGATCGTGAGCTTGCCGGTCGAGTCGAGCGTCGCGTTCAGGTTGTTGGCCTTCAGCGAAGCATTGAGCTGGTCGAGCGTCTTGACCGTGCCGTTGGTGCCGTCGCCGAAGGTGACGTTGACCGCCGCACCGCCGTTGAAGGAGGTGAAGGTCAGGGTCTTGCCGTTGACGCCGCCGGCAGCCGAGTCACGCGCCGCCGAGAAGGCGGTGGCGTTGCCGGTGGTGCCGTTGAGGCCGAACGCGGCCAGCGCGTTGCCCGTACCCGTGATCGACAGGTCGGAGTTGACGCCGGTGCTGAGCTTGAGCGTGCCGCTGGCGCTGAGCGAGGAGTTCGCCGCACCGGTTGCAGTCGTCAAGGTTGCGCCCGTGGCAGCCAGGGTCGCCGTCTGCACGCCGCTGGCGATATCCACGGCCTTCAGCAGGTCGGCAACGGTCGCCGACTGCAGGTAGACGGTGGAGTTGCCGACGCCGTCGGTCTCGACATTGCCCGTGACACCGGTGTGGCTCGCCGAAGCGGCCGGCGCCGGAGCGTTCTTGAAGGTGATGACCTTGCCGTTGACGTTCAGGGTCGAGCCGTCCTGAACCAGCGAGCCGAGCGAGCCGCTGCTGGTCGTGCGCGCAGCGCTCACGACAGCGGTGCCGGCACCGGTCGCCGTGGTCAGACCGAGAGCCTTCAGCGAGTCGGCCTTGCCCGAGAGGGTCAGGTCGGAGCCCGTCGAAGACTTCAGCGTGGTGACGCCCGCCGCGATGCTGGACAGGGTCTGGCCGGCGTTCGCCGTCACGGTGCCACCGTTGTTGTAGGCGACGCCGCTGGCCAGATCGATCGCACCGAGGACGTCATTGATCGTGACGCTGGTCGAGGTCGTGCTGGTGCCGAGATAGACGATCGAGTTGCCGGATCCGTCGGTGACGACGTTGCTGCCGACCAGCGACGAGCCGGTGGGAGCAGTGGTCGGAGCCGTCTGGGCCTTGAACGTGACGGTCTTGCCGTTCACGTTCAGCGTGTCGCCGTCGGCGAATGCCGCCGCAGTGCTCGACAGCTGAAGGCCGCCGGTCGCCGCGAACAGCTTGGTCGAACCGCTGATGCTACCGGCCACAACCGAAGTGGTGGTGCGCGTCGCATCGTTGGTGACCGCAGCCAGGCCGAGCTTGGCAAGGGTGCCGGTCGCGGTGTCGGTCAGGGCAATGTTCGCATTCAGACCCGTGTTGAGCTGGATCAGATGACCAGCAGTGACGGTGGATGCGTTGGTCGTGTTGCCCGTGATGGCGTCGACGGCCGTCAGGACGTCGGCCAGCGTCTGGTCGATACCGATCGTGTAGTTACCGCTGGCGTCCGCAGCAGCGGCGCCGGAGGCAGTGAAGGTGATCGTCTTGCCGTTCACGGCGAACGCATCGCCGGCGGTCAAGGCGCCGCCCGCAGCGGTGCTCAGCACCGACGAACCGGCGGCGGCCGCGTTGATCAGCGTACCGGCAGCGGCAGCCGCGTTGACATAGGTGTTACCGGTGATCGCGGTGCTGGTCTTCGTACCGGCGGTGCCACCGAGCGTGTCGGCCAGCGAGGCTGCAGTCGTGCCGCCCGTGGTGCCGTCATAGATCACGTTGCTGGTGCCGGTCGCGCTGGTGAAGCTCGTCGTGCCGCGCAGATCGGACGCGGTCGCGCCGGTGATCGACGCCGAGACGTTCGACTTGGCCGAATAGCCGGTCGTGGTCTGGAGCGCCTGGTTGGCGACGGACTTGGCGGAATCGACCAGCTTCTGGAGCGAGGTGATGCCGGTGTTGGCGGACTGCAGAACCTGCACGCCGTTACCGATGCCGTCCAGGAGGTTGTTGATGTCGCCGGCGCGGTTGTCGAGACCCTGCGCGGTGAAGAAGTTGGTGGGATTGTCGAGAGCCGAGTTCACCTTCTTGCCGGTCGACAGACGGGACTGGGTGGTGGCGAGCAGGTCGGCGGTGGACTGGAGGGAGAGCAGGTTCTGACGAACCGATGAGGAGAGAACGATACCGGACATGATGTTACCTTTCTGGTAGCTACGCGTCTTGCCTGGACCTTCTTGTCCAAGCGACCGCGGAACCGTGAGGCCAAGCCTCTAAGAAAGGGTGAAATGAAACAGGCAGTTTCCGAGCAACGCCCCCGCCGGACCGGTTCCGGCCGCCGAGAAGGCTTCGGCGGCGTACTTTACGTCGTTCAAATTACTCGCGTTTTCTCTTGCCCCTGAAAGCGTTCACTCCCCGTTAACCATATTCAGCAAGGATTGGCCGCCAAATCACTGCCGATACGTTATGTGCTCGGACACGTGACGCTCGTTACAAAAGGGTTGATGGAGAACAGGCATGGCTCTCAAGGTCGAGCTCAAACCGCACGAACGCATCATCGTCGGTAACTCCGTGATCACGAACACGGACCAGCGCGCGCGCCTCCTGATCGACGGCGAGAACGTTCCGATCCTGCGCGAGCGCGACATTCTCACGCCCGAGACCGCCGACTCGCCGGCCAAGCTGGTCTATCTGGCGGTCCAGCTCATGTACATCTCGCCGGATCCGCAGACCCAGCACGGCACCTATTTCAACCTGGTGCGCGACATCGTCACCGCGGTGCCGAGCGCCTGGCCGATCATCGAGGATATCAACAACAACATCCTGAACGGCGACCTCTACCGGGCGCTGAAGGATGCCCGCAAGCTGATCGCCTATGAGGAGAAGCTGCGGAGCCATCTCGATACGGCCCAGGACAAGAGCAGGAACGAGCCGGCCGACAACGTCAGCTCGGCGGCCTGATCCGCACCTGCGCGAACGCTCTGAATGACAACGGCCCCGGAGATCGTCTCCGGGGCCGTCGTCGTTTCGACCAGTGTTTCTCGGCTTGCGTTTTCTCTCACTGCGCCGCGAGTGGTGGCGCCTCGACCTCGATCACGCCGCCGCTCCGCCGTGCGCCGAACTCCAGCACGGCCGCAACCAGGGCATCGATGTCCATCTCCTCGGTGCGGTGGTTGACGATGGCGGCGCGGATCGCGAACCTGCCGTTCAGCGTCGTGCCCGACGGCGCCGCGATGCCTGATACCTGGACGTCGGCAACGATCTCGCGATTGGCCGCATCGTCGGTGCGGTAGCGGAAGCAGACGATGTTGAGGTTCACCGGCGCCAGCAATTCCAGTCGCGGCTCGGCCTGCACGCGCGCTTCCAGATATTTCGCCAGCGCGCAGCTTCGCGCGATCGCCGCGCCCAGCCGGTCGGTACCGAACGTCTTCAGCGTGAACCAGGTCTTCAGCGCCCGGAAGCCGCGCGACAGATCCGGACCGAGATCGCACGGCCAGACCGCGCCCGCCGCCAGCCCCCTCGCCTCGCGGCTCAGATATGCCGCCGGTTGCGCAAAGGCCTGCCGGTGTTGTTCGCCGTCGCGCACCAGCAGGAAGCCGGCATCGTAGGGCACCTGTCCCCATTTGTGGAAATCGAGCGCAATGGAATCCGCAAGCTCGATGCCGGCGAGCATCGGCGCGAGTTCGGGTGCCAGGATCGCGAGCGCACCGAAAGCGCCGTCGACGTGAAACCAGAGTCCTTCCTCGCGGCACAACGCGGCGATCGCCGTGAGATCGTCGATCGCACCGATATCGACGGTGCCGGCGGAGGCAACGACCAGGAACGGCTTGAAGCCGACCTCGCGGTCGACGGCGATCTGCGCGCGCAGCGCGGCAACGTCGATGCGATGATCGGCGTCGACATCGATCTTGCGCAGCGCATCGGTGCCGAGTCCGGCAATTTCCATCGCCCGCGAGACACAGCCATGCGCGGCCCGCGACGTATAGGCGGTGAGCAGCGCGCCGTCATTGCCGATGCCGTATTGCCGCGCCAGCGTGCCGAGCGCGGCAGTGCGCGCCACCAGCACCGCCATCAGATTGGCCATCGATGTGCCCGTAACGAAGATACCGCTCGCGCTGTCCGGGAACGCGAACAGCCGGCGCATCCAGTCGACGATCTGGCGCTCGACCTCGATCGGCATGTGGTCGCGTCCGCCGAGATTGGCATTGAGACCCGCTGCAAGCATCTCCGCGAGCATGCCGACCGCGGTGCCGCCGCCATGCACCCAGCCCATGAAGCCGGGATGGACGTTGCCGGTCGCATAGGGCGCGACATGCTCGGCGAATTCGCGATAGACATCGGCAAGATCGGTTGCAGCGCGCGGCACGTCGGACTTGATGGCCGCACGGACGTCATCCGGAATCGGCTGCCACACCGGACGCGCGCGAACATTGGCGATGCCGTCGATCGTCTCGTCCAGCATGCGATGGGCGAGCGCGCGAAATGCGCTCCAGTCCTGCGGATCGAGCGAGGTATCCGTGACCGCGCTTTGCGTATTGCGGATGATCTCGTTCATGCTGCGCTCCCCTCGCCCGTCTTCACGTGCCGCGACAGCATCGCGGCGAATGCGGCAAAGATCTTGCGCATCTGCGGCGGCTTGTATGGAAACACCGCGGGCGGATCCATGTTGTGCACGACAGCGGTGTTGTCGGCCTCGAACACCAGCAGCTCGCCGTTCTTGTTCTCGGCGCAATCGACGATGAAATAGTCGAGGCCGACGCGCTTGCTCATCTCGTCGAGCGCGCTGCGATGACGCGCGGCGAAGGCGCTGTCGAAGTCGAGCATGAAGGCGGCTTCTTCAGCCCGCTTCTCTTCGCTGAACGCCATATAGGCGTTGAGATACCAGATGTCCCAGCGATCGGCGATCGCCATGTGGCAGGCATAAGGCTTGCCGTCGACCATGGTGAGACGATATTTACGGTAGAGCCCGTCCGGACTCGCATAGTCGACGAAGCGCGCGACGAAGAAGTCCTGCTCCTGCCGCTCGGCGAGATAGGCTGCCAGCGCCGACGCATCGTCGATCTTGGCGAGCCCGACGCCGGCATGCGTACCGCGCGGCCGCACGATCATCGGAAAGTGCAGCTCGTCCGTGATGCTCTCGCAGGCGATCGTCCCGGCCGAAAGCCCCGACAATTGCGCGCGCGTGGCGTGGGCGGTCACGGGGATGTCGAGACCTGCGATGCCGGCCAGCAACCGATACAGCTTGTCGCGATCGAGGTTGCCGATCAGCTCGGGGCGATTGAGCAGCGGCCGCGGCCAGTGCGGCGCGGCACGTTCGATGACGGCGAGCGCCTCGTGGCATTCCTCGGAATCGGATGCGACCACGATGGCAACGTCGTGATCGGGCAATGTCGCCGGCAGGCCGACGCCCTTGATGACGTAGAGCGTCAGCAGCTCGATGTCGGAGCCTTCGAGCAGGAATTCGATCGGGGTGTTGCCGCCCATGTCGATATCGGCCGCAAGCGCGAGCACGCGCAGGCGGGGTTTCGGAACGGCACAGCGCGTACGAAACAATTGGTGGAAGGCGAGCACCTCGCTCTGGATCACGAGTCCCGCTTCCTTCTCGCCGAGCAGCTGGGCGATCAGCGACAGATCGAGGCCTTCGCCCGCCTCCGCCGTTCCCTCCGCGATCCGCGCCAGAAGATGCTCGCGCAACGGATGCAGATTGCCGCCCTCGAAGGCCCGGCGCGTCAGCTGCGCAAAGCCGATGCGGTCGGAAAAATTGGGCGTCGTCACGCTCATCGGCGTTGAAACTGAATGCTGCATCTCACACCTCGAACGCGGGCTTCGCCGGCACGGCCGCGGCCGCGCCGCGGTCAAGCAGCAGCTCGATCTTCACCAGGACATGAGCGATGCGATCGAGAACGTGCTGTACATTGCGTTGCGCCTGCGCCGGATCCGGCGACCAGGCCTCCGTCACGAGCCGGGCGCCGCTGCAGAGCCGCAACGCGGCTTGCGGCGCATCGTGCGGCCCTTCCAGCCGGACCGGCTGGCCGACGAGACAGCGTTGCGCGGCGACCTGCCGGTCCGCGGCACTGCCGCTGATCTCCTCGTTCATGTCGCGCGCCAGCGCCCGGTGAACGGCGCTGGTCTGGGCGATCGAGACCGGCTTGCCGTCGCGCAGCAGCGTGAACGGAAAGATCGTGGCTCGTGCGAATTCCTCGTCGTCCGCGCCGCTCGTCTCGGAGCCGCGCGGAACGGGGCAAAGCGACGGCGAGAGCGCGATCATGCCGTCGATGCCGGCTGCAAGCTCGGCCAGCACCCTGGCGCGAAATGCGCCGGGCACGGCATAGTAGCCGCCGATCTCGCTGAGCGCCGCCTCCCAGCGCAGCCATTGACCGAAATTCGGCCGGCGCTCGAAGCGCGAACGCAATGCGGTCCAGCCGATCGGCCAGTCGCAGCGGCCGGCATAGTCGAAGATGCCCGGCGCGATCGCGCCGATCCGGTCGATCGACCGCGACAGGCCTTTCGGCACCAGCAGCGCGCCGCTGAAGGCAGGGCCCCCGAAGAATTTGGAGCCGGTCATCAGCACCATGTAGCCGCGATCGAGATAGGAACGCAGCCGCCGGCGGCCGAGCCGCGCCTGGCAGGCATCGACGACCACCTGAACCTTGCGCGGCCAGCGCCGCGCGATCTCATCGAGGCAGGCAGCGCTCGGCGCGCGCCAGCCGAGCTTTGACGAATCCATGATCTGGAGGAGAACGCACCGACCTTGCGTCAGGCTGTCCTCGACTGCACGCATGACCGCTGCGTCGGCATCCGCGCGCATCGCCATGCCGGACGTGGCGTCGAGCAGTGGCACCAGGATGCTGTCACCGGCGAGCCCGGCCACCGCGCCGTCCTTGCGCACCGCAAGGCCGCCTGCCGTCATCGTGCCGAAATGATGCCCGCGCGCGGTATGGGTCGTCCCGCTTCCGGTCTGGTCCGCTCCGACCACGATGGTCACCGGCGGCGCGCCGAGCACCGCGCGCGCCAGGAACAGCGCGTGAAGCTGGGAATCGGTGCCGGACGGCGAGAACACGATATCGACGCGGGGCGAGAGCTGGAGATGGCCGCGCAGATCCTCGCGCATGTCCTCGCAGCGCGCATCGAAGGCGATTTCGACCTCGTCGAACAGGCATTTATGCATCAACTCCTCGCGCGCCAGCGCGGCGCGGTCATAGCCGGCCTGCGAGATCGTGGACGCGGTCGAGGAGGCGAAATTCCAGATTTCCGGCTCCGGCGATGCGGCGCAGCCATAGGCATTGACGCGATCCCTGGCGTCGAGCGCCAGCCGCAGATCTCCGCCGGAGACCAGCAACGTATCCAGCGGCGTGAAAAGATCGCGCAGGCGGTAGCGCGAGCCGCTGTCGGACGCGCGCTCCAGGACCGACGGATGGGATGCGCCGGCGCTCATCCCGGCAGGCTCAGGCCGCGTCGACCGCCGCCGCGGGCGCGGCAGCGAATTGCGAGGTGATGTCGCCGCGAAACACCGACGGCCCGACGTGATCGAGCGAGCTCTGGATGTCGGCCCAGATCTCGCCGCCGATATCGGTCCAGCGCTTGCAGAAGGCGAAATCCTCGGAGAGATACGTGCCGGTCGCCGCGTCGATCATGCATTCGAACAGCGCGAACCGGTTCTGGCTCGTCGCCAGCGTATCGAGCGAGTGCTCGCGGAAGAACTGCAAGGCCGCATAGTTCGGATGGCGACACATCGCCTCCAGCACGTGGCGGCGGATCATCAGGAAGCCGGTGCCGGCATAACGCACGCGGGTAAAGCCATTGACCACCACGATGTGGTCGGGATCCTCGATCTCCAGCACGTAATCGAGCGAGGCGGCCGGCACGTCGGCCCTGCCCGCCTCGATCGCCCGCTTCGCCTTGTCCCAGTTGACGCGCTTGATCGGATAGCAGCCGGCGACGACGTCGGCGCCGGATTCCATCAATCGGAAGACCTGCTCCGGATCGAACCCGATATCGGCGTCGATGAACAGCAGATGCGTTGCCTTGGGATCGTCCAGGAACATCGCGACCAGATTGGCCCGCGCGCGCGTGATCAGCGCATCGCCGTCGCGCAGGTGCACCTTGAGCTCGAGATCCGTCAGGCCGCGCACGGCGCGCTGGAGCGCGAAGATCGAGCTGGCATAGATGCTCGACACCTGCCCGCCGAAGCATGGCGTCGCCACGACCAGTTGCATCTTGTCCGACATCGTCAGCTCCACCCAATTCCTCACCAAGAGGTAAAGAGGCATGGTTAACGGCGTCTTAATGCACGCTTACAGGAATTTGACGAGCGACAGCTGCGAGAGGTTCGAGGTAACCTGGTAGGAGGCCTGGAGCGCGTTCTGAAGCGCCAGGATCTCGCTCGCCACCTGGTCCGGCGAGGCCGACTCCGCCTGGTCGATGATGGACTGGAGCTGGGCCTTGGCCTGGGTCTGGCGCGTGCCCGCGTCCTTCATCGTGTTCTGGGCCATCGCGAGGTCGGTCTGGATGTCCTCGAGGCGCTGCTCGCCCGGCTGCTTCGTCAGCGCCTGGGTCGTGCGCAGGCTCAACGCGGCCACCTGGTCGCCGGCATACTGTCCGGTCGGCGAGGTCGAGAACGTCCCGAACACCGCGATCGCCTGCAACTGCTTGCGGATCGCGTCCTCGTCGGCCTGTGCGCCATATTGCACCGTGACCGAATCGTCGACCCGCGCCATCGCGGTGGAGCGCGGCGAGCCGGGCCCGTCATTGCCGGTGTACCATTTCACGGTATTGGCCGAGCCGTTGACGAGCGTCGTCGCCGAGCTTGCCGGCGAGGAGCCGACGCGCAACGGCGGCTGCGTCGCGGTCACCGGCGTCGAGCTGAAGCCGAGCGCACTCAGCGCGCCCGTATTCGAGGTCGTGATGTTGAGGCTCGCCGCATCGTCCGTGTTGATCGTGATCGAACCGCCATGCAAGGTCGAAGGCTTCGACGTTCCGGTGATCGCGTCGATCTTGCTCATCAGCGTCTGGATGCTGTCGCCGACATTGAGCTGGTTTCCGGTCGCGCCGGAGGCGACGAAGGTCAGCGTGGTGCCGTTGACGGTGATGGTGTCGCCGGCGACGAAGCCGGGCGAGATCGAATCCGACGGGCTCGCGCCGGACAGCGTGGTTGCGCCGGTGATCGGAGCCGGAATCGCCGCCTGATTGTTGACGGGCGTGCCGATCGCCGAGCTTGCGGTGTTGAAGAAATTGTCGCCCGCGACGACGGCGGATGCCGCCACCAGCGAGGTGTTGGCGAGCTTCGCGATCGCGGTGTTCAGCGCGGTGTTGAGATTCGTCGCGGTGTTGTTCGGGTTGACCGGGGTGCTCGCATCGATCGCGAAGCTGCCGAGCGGCGTCGGCGTGGCCGTGGAGGCGGTCAGGTCGATCTGCTCGGTGGAGCCGTCCGGCAGCGTGAACTGGACACTCAGCTTGTCGCCGTTGTTCGGGTTGACGCCGTTGAGATCGACCGAGAACGACACCGGCGAGCCGCTCGGACCGGTGATTGTCGCCCCGGTCAGCGTCGAGGACACCGCGGAAAGCTTCAGCCCGAACGGCGATCCCGCGACGTCCTCCGACACCTGCACGGAACTCGGGGTCGGCTGGGTCTGCACCAGCCGTCCCATGCCGTTGGCGCCGAGGTCGGCGGCCTGACGCTCCGCCATGACGGTCTTGAAGCCCGCCTGCGTGGTGGTGCCGTTGATGATGTCGCCGGCATTGGCGACCGACTGCGTGTTGTACGCCGTCCCGGAGAACAGATAGCGGTTGCCCGACTGCGTGTTGAGAACGCCGACCATCGAGCCGAACTGCGCGGCGGCCGTGTTCTGCGCGACGGTCTGGCCGTTGACGTTGAGATCCTGGGCGGTGCTGGCCGAGCCGGTCTGCACCGTGTTGCGGATCGTCGTGAGCGACTGGAGTGCGGTGTTGGCGAGGTTGATGTTGACGTTCACGTTCGTGATCGTGTCGGTATAGGCGGCGATGTTGGAGAGCTGCGCGCGCCCGGCGATCGCGAAGCCCTCGTTGGTGCCCATGCCGGAATAGTTCTGCGACAGCTTGCCGGTCGAGAGCTGCGTCGACAGGTCGGTGAGCTGCTGATTGATGTTGCGGATCTGCGAGCCGAGGACCGACGAGGAGTAGTTGATACTGCTGATCGACATCTTTCAGAGCTCCGTACTGGTTACACTTGAGCCTGGATCAACGTGTTCATCATGCTCTGCACCACCGACATGACGTGGGCGTTGGCGGCGTAGGCATTCTGAAGCTGGATCAGGTTCGACATCTCGGAATCCAGGTTGACGCTGGAGGTCGAGTTGAACTTGGCCTGGAGCGTCGAGACCACGACGCTCTGGCCCTGCTGAAGCTGGGTCGCCTGCGTCGCCGCATTGCTCTGGACGCTGAGGAACTGCTGGAGATAGTTCGAGATGCTGCCGGTGAACGGCTGGCTCGCCGAGCCGAGACCGGTCTGCGGCGAATAGGAGTACACCGCATTGGTGAGCTGCGAGTAGAGATAGTCCGAGCGCGTGGTGTCGCCCGTGGGCGTCACCGGCGAGGTGCTGTAGATCGACAGCTTGCTCGGATCGCTGACCAGCTGGGTATTCACGGCGATGCGTCCGGCAAGGCCCGTCATCTGCGAGCCCGATGCCGTGATCGCACCGGTGTAGAGCGCCTGCCCGCCATCGGTGAACAGCGGCAGCTGCGGGTTGCCCGAGGTCAGCGACGAGATCGTCTTGGTGCTCGAGGACGAATTGACCTTGGCAAGGCCGGTATTGTCGTCGGTGACCCGCAGCGTCGTCGCCGTCGCCGGCGACGGGGCGGCGGAGAAGGTCAAATGCGCGCCCGACAGCGCGGTGTTGAGCGCGGAGGCGATCGCCCCCATGCCGCCGGAGAAGTTCACGCCGATCTTCATCGGGTTGGCGCCGGTGGCGTTCTGGAGCGGCAGCGCGGCCGGATCGGTCACGTTGACCAGCGTGACCTGGCGCTGGGTGTTCGTGGTGGTGTCCGTATAGGTGATGTTGACGGTGTTGCCCGGCTGCGCGCCGGCGAGGTCGATGTCGAAGCCGGCCGGCGGGCCCGAGACCGTGCTGCCGGCCGTGGTCTTGTCCGACAGCGCGCTCGACATCGTGGCGGCGAGCTGGTCGATCTGGTCCTGCGCCTGCACCAGCGTCTGGTCGCGCAGCTTCAGATCGGCCGCGATCTGGCCGGAGGAGACCACGTTGTTGGCGACGACGTCGACCGACGAGCCGTTCGGAAGCGTGATGTTGAACGCGCCGACGCCGGACTTGGCCGGATCGATATTGTATTGCGAGGTCGCCGACAGCGCGCCGGCCGACGAGAACGAGAATTGCGAGGCAAGGCCCGCACCGACCAGCTGGATGCCGGTGGTGGTGTAGATGTTGGCCTGGTTCGAACCGTCGGTGGTGACGCGGACGTCGACATATTTCGACAGCGTGTTGATGGCCTGGTCGCGCTGGTCCATCAGCGTCGCGGCCGAGGGATCGTTGGCCGACAGGCCCTGGAGCTTGGTGTTGATGTCCGCGATCTGCTTCATCGCAGCATTGGCCGTCTGCGCCGAGTTGCCGAGATCCTGCTCGGCGTTCGACCGCAGCGACTGGATGCCCCTGGTGGTGACGTTGAGCTGCTGCGCCAGTGCCTGCGCCGCGCCGAGCGCAACCGTCTGCGCCGACGACGAGCCCGCGCTGGTCGACAGCGACTGCAGCGCGGAGGTGAAATCGTTCAGCGCGGTTTCGAGCGTGCCGTCGTTGCCGGGCGTGCCATAGACATTCTGAAGCTGCTTCAGGATGTTGGCCATCTGGTCGGCGTAACCGGCACCGCCGGTCTCGATGCGCAGCTGGTTCTGCACATAGGCGTCGAGCTCCCGGCTGACGCCGGTCGTCATCGCCGTGGAGCCGAAGTCGCCGGTGGTGACCTCGATCTGGTTCGGGGTCTGGACGACGTAACCCGGCGTCTGCGAATTCGCGACGTTCGAGGAGACGATCGAGAGCGCGGCCTGGTTGGCACGCAGGCCGCTCATCGCGCTGGCAAGGGCTGAACTCAAACCCATGTTGACTGGCCGCCTTTGGTTACGTTACGCGCCGATCAGCGCAACACGTTGAGGAGGTCCTGCACCATCGAATTCGCCGTCGTGATCACCTTGGTGTTGGCCGAATAGGCCTGCTGGGTCACGATCAGCTTGGTGAATTCGTCGGCGATGTCGGTGTTGGAGCCTTCCAGCGACGAGCCGCTGATGCTGCCCGACGCGCCGTCGATCGCGGCGCCCGACTGTTCGGTCGCGGCGTAGGCACCGCCGTCCATCGCCTTGAGATAGTTGGTGCCGTTGAAGTGCGACAGCGTCACCTGGGCGAGGTTGAGGTTCTGGCCGTTGGAGAAGGTGCCGACCACGAGGCCGCTGTTGTTGACGGAGACGGAGCGGAGCTGACCGGCGGCGTAGCCGTTCTGCGTGATGGTGTTGATGGTCACCGCGCCGCTGGTGCTCGCGTACTGCGTCAGTCCGCCCGAGGAGATGTTGAAGGCGACCGAGCCAAGCTGCTGACCGCTGACGGAAACGTTGTTGATGGTGATGCCCGAGCCGCTCGGCGAGGTCAGCGAGCCGTCGCTGGCGAAGGTGAAGGCCTGTCCGGTGTTGACCCAGGCCACGTCGGTGCCGGTCGCGTCTGGGTCGGTCTGGTAGAACAGGTTCCAGGTATCGGCATGGCCCGCGCCCAGCGAGGCGCTGTCGGTCTTGGCCCAGCGCAATTGCAGGTTCACCGGCGTGCCGGCGGCGTTGTAGGCGGTGACTGCGCCGCCGCTGATGGATTCCTTGGTGAAGGTCGAGACGTCGTTGCCGATCACGCCGCCGGTGCCGGCGGTGCCGCCGCCGTTGCGGTTCTTGGTGATGGTCGAGGTGAAACCGAGCGCGGCGAAGGCGGCGCTGTTGGAGCTGGACACCGACAGATTGGCAGCCGTGCCGGTGTTCAGCGTGATCACGCCGCCGCTGCTGACGGACGAGCCCGAGGCGCCCGCGAGCGCATCGATCTTGCCGAGCAGGGTCGTGATGTTGTCGGTGATGTTGATCTGGTTGGCGCCCGAGGCGCCCGAGGCCATGAAGGTCAGCGTCTGGCCGTCGACGGTGATGGTGTCACCGGCGGCGAAGCCCGACGAGATCACCTGGGCGCCGCCGGCCGTCGCCGAGCCGCTCAGCACCGTGGCACCGGAGATCGCGGGCGAGGACAGCACGTTGCCGCCGCGCGTCACGCTGGTGATGCCGAGGGCCGTCGATGCCGTGCCGCTGCTGATCGCAACGTCGGTGCCGGTGCCGCTCGATATCACGATGTTGCCGCTGGCACCCAGCGACGCTGTGACACCGGCGCCGCCGGCGGTCTGGATCGCGTTCAGGATGCTGGCCACCGTCGCCGTCGTGCCCGCGCCGAGACCGATCGTGGTGTTGCCACTGGCCGTCGTGACACCAGTGCTGGTGTCGAAGGTGATGGTTTTGCCGTTGATAGTGAGGGTCTGGCCGCTCAGCGCGGTGAGGATGCTGGAGGCGAGATGCGTGCCGACGGAGTTGTCGAGGGACGTGGTGGTCGAGGCCACGGCCGACGAGTTGTTCTGGAGTGCAACCGTGCCCGTGCCCGTCGTCGACGAATAGGCGGAGCGGATGTTGCCTGTGGCGGCCGCACCGGCCGCCGTCGCGTTGGTGTAGGGCGCGGGCGGCGTGCCCACCGGCAGCGGGTTGGCGGCGAAATCGGAGGGGTTGAGACCACCTTCCGCCAGCAGCGTGCCGCTCGCCGCCGTCGTGCTCGCCGAAGTGTTCGGCTGGGTCGGCAGGTTGGCCGCGTACTGGATCGAGGTCGTCGCCTGCGCCGGGATGAAATTGTTCTGGAACTGCAGCACCGTCGACACGCTGCCGGTCGGGTTGCCGGTCTTCGAGTCGACCGCGACGCCCATCAGATAGTAGCCGGCGCCGTTGACCAGATTGCCGTTGGCATTGAGCTGGAAGTCGCCGCGGCGAGTGTAGTAGGTGACGCCGCTGAACACCGGCACATTGTCGACGGTGCCGGTCGCCTTCTGGATCGAGAAGAAACCGTCGCCGGTGATCGCCATGTTGGTGGCGACGCTGGACGAGGAGATCGTGCCCTGCGTGGTGATGGTCGCCTTCGCGTTGGCGGTTACGCCGCCCGCGACCTGCTTGCTCGGCGTCGAGGAGTCGGGAATGAGATCGACGAAGCTGGTGCCGATGCCCTTGTAACCGGTGGTGGATGAGTTCGCGATGTTGCCGGAAATGTTCTGCAGCGCGTAGGACTGCGCCTGCAGGCCACCCACCGAGGTGTTCATTGCATCGAAGATACCCATAACTTTGTCTCCAGATCCGATCTCGGCGGCCGGTCGACCATGGCCGCAGTCGGAGGAGACATTCGCAAGGGCTATGCCAATGCGGGTATTCTCATGAAATCAATGACTTAAATAGACGAGCCCCGGCCGGATGACCGGGGCACAATTGCCGGGCCGGCAACAATTGCCGGGATATCCTGTCGTTCCGGGGCACACCGCAGCACCGAACCCGGAACCTCGAGATTCCGGATTCGATGCTCACGCATCGCTCCGGAATGACAGCAACCAAGCCTACGTCGCCGACGCCGCGGCGGGGTGGAACACCAGGCCGAAACCGTCGATGCAATAGCGCAATCCGGTCGGCTTCGGGCCGTCGTCGAAGACGTGGCCGAGATGGCCGCCGCAGCGCCGGCAATGCACCTCGGTGCGGAGCATGCCGTAGGTACGGTCCTCGGTCTTGCCGACATTGCCCTCGATCGGCTGGTAGAAGCTCGGCCAACCCGTGCCGCTCTCGAACTTGGTGTCGGACGCAAACAGCGGCAGGTCGCAGCCGGCGCAAGCGAAGGTGCCCTTGCGATGCTCCTTGAGCAGCGGGCTGGAGCCCGGCCGCTCGGTGCCGTGATTGCGCAGGATCTCATATTGCTGCGGCGTGAGCTGGGCACGCCATTCGGCCTCCGTCTTCTGGATCTCGAACTTTTCCGCGGCCTTCTCACCAGCCTCTGCGGGGGATGCTCTCAGCCAGCGGAAGGCCGAAAGGCCGAACAGGCCGGCGACAGTCGTGAGCAGGATGCGGCGGTCAATCATGTCAGTCTCCGTGCGCGGGAAGTCCACGCCCTGAGATACGGGCTCTAACGGCCGACGTTACACTTCCGGGCGGAATTTCTCTCAACTTATTGCGAGATGCCGCCGTCGCGCGCGGCCGGTTCCGGGGTCCGGTCCGGGGCCAGATCCGAAACCCGATCCGGAACCCTGACCGGTTCTTGGGCCGCAGGTTGCGGCGGCGGGGCTGGCCGTGGCCGGACGCCTGGCGGCGGACGGCGCGGACCGGTGCCGGCGGCCCGGTTGGCTTCGGCGAGGCGGGCCTCGCGTTCACGATCCTTGACCCGGGCCCGTTCGCGATACCGGGCGAGCGAGCCTGCCGCGGCGGAACTCGCCCTGCCCCAGACCCCCACCAATTGGCCCGCGACCCGGCCCGTGGTGCCGCCGGCCCAGACCAGCTCGAACGGCGAGAACAGCTTCCAGCGTTCGTCGCCCCACAAAATGCTGCGCGCGATCAACTGTCCGGCCATGGCCGAGGTGTTCATGCCCTGGCGGCCGAACCCGCTCGCCACCCACAGGCCTTTGCGCAGCTGGCCGATCTGCGGCATGCCGTGCACGGTCTGGCCGGTGACGCCGCCGAACATATCGGCGACCTCGACATTGCCGAGCTCGGGGAAGATGGTGCGGATGCGTCGCTTGACGCTGCCGGCAAAGCGCTGCGGCCGCGCGGCCCAGGTGGTCTCCGGGCTCTCCCACATCAGCCGGTCGCCGTCGACAATGCGGAAATGGTCGACGCCGTCGGAATCCATCACCGATCCCTTGAAGGCGATGATCTCGTGCAGGCGCTCGCCGAGCGGCGCGGTGACCCCGGCATAGCGCCAGACCGGCAGCAGTGTCTCCGACAAACGCTTCAACGGCGCGCCGAGATGGATGTTGCCGGCCAGCACGATATGGGTGGCGCGCAGCCGTGCCGAGGGCGTGACGATGCGCTTGCGGATGCCGGAATGATCGATGCTGACGACCGGCGTATCCTCGAAGATGCGGGCGCCCGCGCGCCGCGCCAGTGCCGCAAGGCCATGCACATATTTGCGGCCGTCGACCTGGAACGCCCGGGGATAGTAGACGCCGTGGAAATAATGATCGGTCTTCAGCGCCGCGCGGACGCGGTCGACCTGCCAGCCCTCGACCTCGGTGTCGAAATCCTCGTTCAGCATCTGCAGGCGGCTGATCAGCCGGTCGCCGGCGTCGACGTTGGAGACCTCCAGCACACCGTCGCTGGGGCCGATGCCCGGCATGTTCTCCTCGGTGGCGTTGGCCCGGACGAACTCGGCGCCCTCCTTCGACAGCGTCCACAATTCGCGCGCGTCCTCGAAGCCGATGCGCTCGATCAGCTCGGCGAGCGGCAGGGCAAAACCCGGCATCACGGTGCCAAGCTGGTTGCCGGAGGCGTTCCAGCCGATATGGCGGG
>NZ_AKIY01000244.1 GCF_000282615.1 Bradyrhizobium sp. YR681
CCCCAGCCGCTGCGGCGGCCGGCCGAGGGCGACAGCCGCGATCTCGTCGATACGCGCCATCGCGATCAGCACCAGCGGAACGAGCAGGATCATGCCGAGCGTCAGCGCGAAGGCCGAGCCGAAGATGAAATAGTGGTCGTTCCAGAACGCGAATACGGTCGCAGCCCAGGCGCCGACGCCGTTGGCGGTCGCCGACAGCAGGAACGCCTGCTTCGCGGTCGGCTGTTGCAGCCGCAGGATCGGCAGCGACAACAGGACGCCGACCAGAAGCGCGATCGTCATCAGCTTCCAGTAATCGGGGTTCTCCACCGGGCCGGTCCAGGCGAATTTCGGCTCGCGGCTGGCGTTGAGGAGGCCCCAGTACGGACCGACGCCGCCCTCGAAATATTTCCAGGGCTGATCGATGGCCTCGACGATGTTGTATTCCATGCCGATGGCTTCGGCGCGGCTGACGAAATTGCGCAGGGTCAGCGCCTGCTGGAACGGACCAGGGTCGGCATTGCGTAAGTTGTAGCCCTGGCTCGGCCAGCCGAACTCGGCGATAACGATGCGCTTGCCGGGGAACTGGTTGCGCAGCAGATTGTAGCGGTCCACGGCCTGGTCGACCGCCTGGTCCGAGCGGAAGTTTTCCCAATAGGGCAGCACGTGGGCGGCGATGAAATCGACGTTGGAGCCGAGGTCCGGATTGTCGCGCCAGATGTTCCAGATCTCGCCTGTCGTGACGGGCACGCGCACCGCGCCCTTCACCTTCTTGATCATCTCGATGAGGTCTTCGACCTTCTGCTCGCCGCGATAGATCACCTCGTTGCCGACGACGACGCCGTTGACGTTGCTGTTCTTGCGGGCGAGTTCGATGGCGGCCTTGATCTCGCGCTCGTTGCGATCCTTGTCCTTGTCGATCCAGGCGCCGACGGTGACCTTGAGGCCGAACTCGGCCGCGATCGGCGGCACCAGTTCCACGCCACCCGTTGACGAATAGAGACGGATCGCGCGCGTCATGGTCGACAGCGTCTTCAGGTCGGCGCGGATTTTCTCGACGGTCGGGATGTTGTCGATGTCGGGGTGGGCCGAGCCTTCGAACGGCGCGTAGGAGACGCTCGGCAGCAGACCCCTAAAGTCGGGCGCGGGTTCCTTGTCGCGCAGGACTCCCCACAGCCCAGCGTGAAGCGCGGACACGAGCAACAGAACGGCGGCGACAACGCGCATCGCGGCTAAACCAAAAGGGGCTGAGGTGGCAGGGAAGCGGATCCGACCCCGAGATCCGACCGAGTCCGCGGCAAATGGAGCATACCTCTCCCGCGCGGTTTCACAACTGTCATGGCCTCATGACCGTATGAGGGCATGTCCGTTTCAGGAAACGCGCGGCAGTGCCAACCGTTTCTATGGCCGATCATTCCTGAACGGCGGCTGAAGCGACCCGCTTCTATTTCGGGGGCGCCGGTGACGGGCTTGCCGCGGGCGAGGGGCTTGCGGCCGGCTGCGGGGCTTGCGAATTGCCGGTCGTCGGCGCTGCCGGCTGGGAGGCCGCGGCCGCCGCCTGCTGCGGCTGGGAGGCCGGGTTAATCCAGCAAGCATGCACACGGCTGTCCAGGGTCTCGGCGACCTTGGGATCGATCTGGCCGCCGAAGCGGGTCAGGCAGCGGAAGGCCGCCTGGATGTGGCCGCCCGGGCAGCCGAAGCGATCGTAGAGGTCGAGATGGCGGAACGCGGTATCGAGGTCATCCCGCCACATCAGCCGCACCACGCGGCGGCCGAGCCATACGCATTCGGGATTGCCGGCCGGGCCGTTGATGACCTGGGCGGCTTCGGCGAACTCGTCGGTACGGCGCTGGTTCTGGGCGGTGTCCTTGGCGGCGGCATCGGCGGGCTGGGCGGCAGCCTTGCCCTGCTCGGGGGCGGGCGTGCCGCTCTGGGCAAGCGCGGCGTTGACGCCGACCAGGACGAGAAGGGAAGAGACGGCCAAGGTGGCGGCGAACTGCCGCAGGACCGCATTTCGTAACTCGAACACCCGTTGCCGCATGAATTCCCCAATATCTCCGCTGTCCGCCCGCGTCAGGAGCCCGCGGACGCGCTAGCTGATGGCGTCCAAATGGGTCTCCAATGCGGCGGAAACGTCCCGCAAAATCCCATGACGCGTATTTGGCATTTTGTCCAGCAAAGTCACAATCCTAGGCCACTGTCGAACGGCCGCAGGCAAATTCCCCGGGGGAGCGAGCGGATCCACCCCGGCGTGCCCCCTTGGCAGACGGCGTGCGAGCAGGTAATCGACGGCACCTCGCGGAGGATGGAACCGATTTCACTTCGTACGCCACTGGCGCTTCTGCTTGTTTCACTGGGTGCGATTGCTGCCATGTGGTGGTGGCTGGCCACGCCGATCACGCTCGCGCGCGCCCCGATCGATCCCGCCGAGAAGGTTCAATGCGTCTCCTATGCGCCGTTCCGCGGCGAGCAGTCGCCGCTGGAGTCCTGGACGCATATCGAGGCCGACCAGATCGAGCAGGATTTGCGCCAGCTCAAGGAGATCACCGACTGCGTCCGCACCTATTCGATGGAGAACGGGCTCGACCAGGTGCCGGCGATCGCCGCCAGGGTCGGCGGGCTCAAGGTGCTCCAGGGCATCTGGCTCTCCAGCAACCGCACCAAGAACCTTGAGCAGGCCGCGCTCGCCGTCCGCCTCAGCAAGGACTTCCCCGGCATCATCACCGCCATCATCGTCGGCAACGAGGTGCTGCTGCGCGGCGAGATGACGACCGCGGATCTCGTCTCCATCATCCGCTCGGTGAAGGCGCAGGTCAGCGTGCCCGTCACCTATGCCGACGTCTGGGAATTCTGGCTCAGGAATCGCGAGATCTATGACGCCGTCGATTTCGTCACGATCCATATCCTGCCCTATTGGGAGGACATTCCGGTCAAGGCGAAATTCGCCGCCGCCCATGTCGAGCAGATCCGCGAGCGCATGGCGACGGCGTTCCCCGGCAAGGAGATCCTGATCGGCGAAACCGGCTGGCCGAGCGAAGGGCGCATGCGCGACGGAGCGCTGCCGTCGCGCACCAACCAGGCCCGCGTCGTCTCTGAAATCCTCGGCCTTGCGAAGGCGCAAAAATTCCGCGTCAATCTGATCGAGTCCTACGACCAGCCGTGGAAGCGCAAGCTGGAAGGCACCGTCGGCGGCTATTGGGGCCTCTATGACTCCGTGCGCCGGAACCTGAAATATCCGCCGGGCCAGCCGATCAGCAATTTCCCGTACTGGAAATGGTACATGGGCGCCGGCATGGGCCTGTGCGTGCTGGTCTTCGCCGTTGCCGGCCTGACGCTGCGCCGGCGGCCGTGGACGCCGCGCTTCTCGGCCTGGCTCGGCGTTGCCATCTCGGCGACCTCCGCCGGTATCCTGCTCGGGATCGGCGCCGACAAGATGTACTATGAGAGCTATGGCTGGGCGGGCTGGCTGCATTGGGGCGCGCTGCTGCTCGCCGGCATCCTGTCGCCGATCTTCTGCGCGCAGGCGATGGTGATCGGCCGAAGCCTGCCGACCTTCCTCGACCTGCTCGGCCCGCGCGAGGGCCGGAAATGGTCGAAACTCACCGCCGTGCTCGGCCTGACGCTGGCGGTGTCGGCGGTGATCGCGGCGCAGACCGCGCTCGCCTTCGTGTTCGACCCGCGCTACCACGACTTCCCCTACGCCTCGCTGACGATGGCGGTGGTGCCGTTCGCATTGCTGATGCTGAACCGGCCGCAGATCGGCACGCGTCCGATCGCGGAGTCGGTGTTCGCGGGCGTGCTCGCGATGTCGGCGGTCTATGTGCTCTTCAACGAAGGCCGCGACAACTGGCAGTCGCTGTGGACCTGCGCGATCTATCTGTTGTTCGCGCTCACGCTGTGGCGGGCGCGGGCCGAGCAAATCCAAGAATGAGCAGGCCGATCGCAAGGCCCGACAGCACGACATTGTAGAGCACGATGCCGAGGCCGGCGGCGATGATGCCGACCGTGAGCAGCACGATCGACGGCCGCATCAAGTTCAGTGTCGCAACCACCAGCGCGACGATGCCGAACACCGAGTTCTTGAACAGCACGGTCGCGACCGCGCGCGCCTTGCAGATCAGCGTCTGCAGGCCGGCGTCGCAGGCGAGCCCGACCTGCGAGTTTTCGATTCCGAGATAGCGCAGATAGATCGCATAGCCGACGGTCGCGAAGCCGGCGACGATCAGGAACTGCACCTGGTAGGGCGTGAGGCGGAAGGGCTTTTTTGTCATGGCCGCAATATGGTCGGGATGACGGGAGGGGGCAACAGGGGAGGCGGATTTTTCTGCCCCCAGTAGCGCAAGCGCGCGCCGGTGTTGCGACAGGCAAATCATCGCCGTTCAGGTTGGCGGAGCGTAATGCAACGCTCATGTGACCAGCTTCGCAGCTCGGCGCGGGCGGCGCCGGTAAGCGCTCACACGCTTGACTGGTTCACCGCCTGAAGAACGACGTCAGCGTCGATCCCGCCGACGCCGTCTCCGGCTTGGCCGCCGCGGGCTGCGGCGCCGCGGGTGCAGACGCGGGCTCCTCGCGTTTCGATGAGCGCTTCGAGGAGTAGCTGCGGCGGCGCTTGTCCGGCTTGACGGCGGGCGGAGGCGGCGGCGCGGTTTCGGCTTGCGGCGCGGCGTCCTTCTCGGAGTTCTTCTCCTGAACCCGGTCTTGCGACTTCTCTTGCCCCTTGTCCGAACCGCCGCGCAGCGACAGGCGCTGGCCGTCGAACACGGTGGTCTCGCAATGCCGGTCGTTCTCGGCGAGCCCTGCGCAGAGCTTTGCCGCTGCGGCAGCATTGATGAGCGGGCCGGCACCGAGGCGCAACTGCATGCCGAGACCGGTGGCGCCTTCCTTGATCATGATGATCGGCCGCAGCGCCGCGACTTCCGGATTGGACTTCGTCACGCCGCGCCAGAGCGCGCGCAGGCCGTCGAGCGAGTTGGCGCCGCCGAGATCGATCGCAAAGCGCGTCTGCTGAACCGCGATTGCAGGCGCTTCGCTCTCGGTCGTCTCCGGCAGCTTGGCAGGCAGCGCCGCGACTTCGCTCGGTGCGGGCGCCGCATCCGGCTTCTTCTCGGCGGCCTTCTCGGTCGTCTCGGGCTGAATCAGTTTCGATGCGGCGGGATCAGGCGGCGCCATGATCGACTTGGACGGCACCAGGGGCAGCATCGGCAGTGCCGATGTCGTTGCCGGCGACTGCGCGACGAGCGAGGCGGCGGAAGCTGTTTGCGGCGGCGGGCCCAGCGGCTCCTTCGGCGCTTCCCTCGCAGTGTCCTTTGCGATGTCCCTTGCCGGCTCCTTCGCCTGGTCCTTTGCGGCTGTCCCGCGCGGCTTGTCGGCGGATGGGGCGGGCACCGATGCGACAGGCCCGACGCTGGGCGCAGCAGCCGCGGGCGGTGCGTCAGGCGCCGGCGCGTCCTGCGGCCTGGCGATCTGCTTTGCGATCGCGCCGGTGACGGAGTCGAGTCCTTGCTCCAGCACGGTGACGCGCGAATAGAGCCGGTCGCGGTCGCTGTTCAGCGTCTCGATGGCGGAGGCGAGGCGGCGGGCCTCGTTCTGGCTTTCCTTCGTCAGCAATTGGAGCCGGTCGGCCTGGCGCGACAGATCGGCGGAGGCCATCTGGTCGCGCCGCCAGCCGAGCTGGGCCTGATTGGCCATCACGGCCAGGACGACAGCGCCTACGGCCGCGACGCCCCACGAGCCCAGCCGCCACATCATGCGGCGGTCGAACGTGCTTTCCTCGGCCAAAAGTCCGGAGAACAGCCCGCCGGTCTCCTTGGTGCCGAAGGCATCCGCCAGTGGGTCGGAATCCTTTGCCATGAACGTCAAGTGCCCAGCCGTTGTCCGGCTTCCCCCGAATCAATCAAGGAACATTAACAGGAAAACCCCGTCGCACTTGAATTCCGGGCGTTTGCGGGGGTAGCAAGGCGGGCAGCTCATGAGGGCGATCCGCCCGTCGCGCCATTTGATTCGGCCGTATCTGACAGGATTTCGATGACCGCCCGTTCCAGCCTCACGATCGTGCTCGCCGCCGGCGAAGGCACGCGCATGCGATCGAGTCTGCCGAAAGTGCTGCATCCCGTCGCGCACCAGCCGCTGCTTGCCCATGTGCTTGCCGCGGCACCCAAGGGAACCGGCACCTCGCTGGCTGTCGTGATCGGACCCAACCACCAGGCCGTTGCGGATCAGGCCAAGCGTATCCGCCCGGACGCGCTGACCTTCGTGCAGGCCGAGCGGCTCGGCACCGCGCATGCGGTGCTGGCGGCGCGCGAGGCAATCGCGCGCGGCGTCGACGATCTCCTGATCGCGTTCGGCGACACTCCGCTGATCTCGGCTGAGACTTTTGCGCGGCTGCGTGCGCCGCTCGCCAAGGGCGCCGCGATCGCCGCGCTCGGCTTTCGCGCCGCCGATCCCACCGGCTATGGCCGCTTCATCGTCGAGGGCGACCGCCTGGTCGCGATCCGCGAGCAGGCCGATGCCAGCGACGCCGAGCGCAAGATCGATCTGTGCAATGCCGGAGTGATGGCGATCGACGGACGCCGCGCGCTCGAGATCCTCGACAGGATCGGCAATGCGAATTCCAAGGGCGAATATTATCTGACCGACGCCGTCGGCATCGTTCGCGAAAAGGGATGGGAGTCCGTGGTGATCGAGACCAGCGAGGACGAGGTGCGCGGCATCAACACCAAGGCGCAGCTCGCCGAGGCGGAAGCCGTGATGCAGACGCGCTTGCGGAAAGCGGCGATGGACGCCGGCGTCACGCTGATCGCGCCCGAGACCGTGTTTTTGTCTGCCGACACATCGTTCGGCAGGGACGTCACCATCGAGCCGTTCGTGGTGATCGGCCCCGGCGTATCGATCGCCGACGGCGCGGTGATCCATTCCTTCTCTCATATCGTCGAGACCACGCTCGGCAAGAAGGTCTCGATCGGCCCCTATGCGCGGCTGCGTCCCGGCACCTCGCTCGGGGATGGCGCGCGGATCGGCAATTTCGTGGAGACCAAGGCCGCGACGCTTGAGGCCGGCGTCAAGGTCAACCATCTCTCCTACATCGGCGACGCCACCATCGGCGCCAATTCCAACATCGGCGCCGGCACCATCACCTGCAACTACGACGGCTTCAAGAAGCACAAGACGGTGATCGGGCAGGGTGCCTTCGTCGGCACCAACTCCTCGCTGGTCGCGCCGGTGAAAATCGGCAACGGCGCCTATATCGGCTCCGGCTCGGTGATCACGCGCGACGTGCCCGACGACGCGATGGCGCTGGAGCGCAACCAGCAGACCATCCGGGAAGGCGGCGCGGCGCGCTATCGCGAGATGAAGACGGGCGGCAAGAACACCGAGAAATAGGCCGCCCTATTCGTCGTCGGAAAATTCCGAGAAGATCGCGCGGGTCAGGCGCCAGCCGCGAGGCTTGGCACGCTTGGCCGGCTCGCCGGCAGCATGCTTGACGAAGACGGGCTTGCTTTCCTTGCCGCGCTGGGGCGGCGGCCAGTGGGCAAGGTGGGTGCCCGTGGTCTCGCTGGCGCGCACGGACATCGATGACAGACCTTTGCGGTCGGACGAGCCTTTCATGGGCTTGTTCTCCTATCCGGAAATGGTTTGCCAAACTTGTTGACAACAAGTTAATGCGGGCGGCTTGAGGCCGGCCAATTCGACGCAGTCGGAGCCGGTCGCAGAACGGCGCTGTCTCAATCAGCAATAATTATTGAGTTTCTGGTTCCTTGGGAATTTCGCTAAAAACCGAGCGCGTCGTTTAGGCGATTTTTCGACGATTTGGGGGATATTGATCCGCATGTGCGGGATTGTCGGCATTCTCGGGCGCGAACCGGTTGCAGAGCAATTGGTGGATTCGCTCAAACGTCTTGAATATCGCGGCTATGACTCCGCGGGCGTCGCCACGCTCGAAGGCAAGCATCTGGCGCGCCGCCGCGCCGAGGGCAAGCTGAAGAATCTGGAGAAGCGGCTCGAGGCCGAGC
>NZ_AKIY01000245.1 GCF_000282615.1 Bradyrhizobium sp. YR681
CCGGCAGCCGCCGCATCCTCCTGGTCGATTCCAATGCGACCGTCGGCGCCACGATCGGCGCGCATGCGCGTCCCGTCATCGAGACGGCGCTGACCTCGCTCGAGGTCGAGACGCGGCTCGGCGTGCGTGTCGTGTCGGTCGAGGCCGCCGGCATTCACCTGAGCTCCGGCGAGTTCATCGCCGCCCAGACGGTGATCTGGTGCGCGGGCATGCGCGCTAGCCGGCTGGCCGCGAGCTTCTCCGGCGCGCGCGACCGTCTCGGGCGTCTTCTGGTCGATCCGTTCATGCGCGTTGCCGATCTGTCCGGCGTTTTCGCGGCCGGCGACGTCGCCTCCAGTGTGGTCGACGGATTGCATCCGACCGTGATGTCCTGCCAGTTCGCCCGCCCCATGGGCCGCTTCGCGGGCCACAATGCGGTGGCCGATCTTGCCGGCCTGCCGATGCTGCAGCTGCGCGTCGACTGGTACGTGACCGTGCTCGATCTCGGCGGCTGGGGCGCGCTCTACACGGAGGGATGGGATCGCGAGGTGCGCAGCACAGGCGCAGCCGCCAAGGCGACCAAGGAGACCATCAACCGCAAGCGCATCTATCCGCCGATGAGCTGCAGCAAGGACGAGCTGTTCGCCGCGGCAGCGCCGACGGTGCAGGCACCGCCGCCGACCTATGGGGTGCCGCGGCGTTGAACCGGCCGTGCATCCATCGGCCAATCGTCTCCCGCCCCGGCCGGTTGTGACCCAAAGCGGGACACGTCCGATGAGTGGCGAGGCCGAAAGTCTGTTCTCGTTCACCACATTTAAACCTTAAGATTTTACGAAGGAGGCTCGTCACAGGCCGCAGGACACATGCGAACACCCTTCGAACAGCAGCCATCCGTGGACTTCGGGCCATGAAGGTTTGGCAGACCAGCTGCGTCGTGGGTGTCGTCGCATCCGTGGGACTCTATCTGGCCGCCGGAAACAGATCGGCTGCGACGGCGCCGGATGTCATGCGGGAAGCGGCAGCGAACTTTGCAGCATCTGCGGACGTGGCGGCTCCAGCCAACATTGTGACCCCTGCGAACATGGTGACGCCCGCGCTATACGCGGAGGCAGCCGCCAGGCTCGCGGCAGCGCTTCGGGCAGAACGAGCAGAGCTTGACGCAGTGACGTCAGCAAGCTCCGCGCCGTTGAGCACCGGAGCCGACATCGCCGATCATCCCGCCGGGCCGAAATTGGCGTCGTTGGGAGACGACATCGTCCAGTCGCTGCCGCCAGCGCGCGATGAGTCCGATGGTGCTCCGAAAGCGGCGTCGACGCCGGATTTCCGTTATCTGACCTATTACATCTGGTCTGAAGTGCCGCCCGCCGAGAAACCGGCGGAGATCGTCTTGCGTGCGTTGAAGGATATTCCGGTCGGAACGCCGGCCGAAGAGATCAAACGCGCTTCCGACGCGTTTGGTCTCGATTTCAATTTCATGATGGCGGTTGCCAAGATCGAATCCGGTTTCAATCCCAATCAACGTACCGGGTCGTATATCGGTCTGTTTCAGCTGAGCCAATATGAGTTCGGGAAGTTCGGCTTCGGGCAGATTCGTAGTCCGCGGGACAACGCCGTAGCGGCCGCCTACAAGATCATTACCGAAGGCGTCCAGTTCGGGTGGATCACGCACCGGACGCCGGACATGAGCGATCTTTACCTGATCCATCAGCAGGGCTGGGAAGGTGCCGCCGAGCACATCAGCCGGCCTGCTCGCACCGCCTGGAAATCGATGTGCGCCACCAGCGAAGGCAAGGAGAAGGGCGAGAGGTGGTGCAAACGCGCGATCTGGGGCAATGCACTTCCGGCGTTCAAGCGCACCTGGAAATCGGTGGACAACGTGACGTCAGAGGCGTTCGTCGGCATGTGGCGCGGCCGGGTCGCCGAGTTCTACACGAAATATGTGGCAACCGCCGCTGCGGCGGCAAGCCAATAATTCCGTTGTCGCCAGGGCCCTGCCACGCGCGCATTGCCAGCCGAGCTTGAGCAGGGGCTCAATCAACGGACTGCGCGCCAAGTCGACCTCGAACTTCCGCCCAGGCTGCTCGCTCGTGCCGACGCAGCTATCGAATAGCGAATGGCATCAGTTATTCTGCGTGAGTCCGTTCATGAGTCTGTTCGGGAGTCCGTTCTTGGCCCATCGCCGAAGCAGTGTCGCACCTCGCTGGGGTCCGCTTATTGAGGCATGGCGGACTAGATTTGCTCAGGTTGAGTTCTTCGCATTTTGACCCGAAGCGGACTCTCGCGTCGGCTACTGGTCAGCTTCAACATAGCGGATGATGCTCTGGTTCTGGACGTTTGCGACCAGTTCATCCGCGCGGGACAACAGACGACGGAGCAAGGGCGACGGATTGGCCCGATTGTATCCCAGCGCCAGATCGACCGTTGGCGTGCCGCCCTCGAGCGCTCTGGCGACGACGTTCGGTGCCAGCATGTTCTGCGCATAGAGCGGGACGAGGCTGATTCCGCCCGTGGAGGCCACGAGCGACATGGCCGATGATATGTTTTCGCCTTCGTACTTCGCCTTCAGAGTAATGCCGACCTGGGATGCGTAATTCTGTATGACCTCCTGCAAGACGGGCGACGTTCTTGCCGAGCTGACATAGATCTCGCGGGCGAGATCCTGCGGACGAATCTTCTTCCGTGATGCCAGACGATGTTCGGCCGGCAGCACGGCAATCAAGGGCTCCTTCGCCAGCATCTTGAAGACGACGCCGTCGTTGCCTTTCTCCGGACGAAGGAACGCTATGTCCAGCTTTCCCCGCATCAATGCGAGCGCGAGCTCCGGTGAAGACTGCGTGCTGAGCGTGACTTCGACATCGGGGGCTTCCTCGCGGAGGATGCGCAGCAACTGGGGAAGCCACATCACCTCCAGCCCGACGAGAAAGCCCATCGAGAGTACGGGCCTTTGCGGTTGCGCGGTCTGCCGGGCCCCTTCCGTTGCGGCCTCCACCTGCAGCAGCGCCAGCCGCGCATGATCGAGAAACACGCGTCCGGCGGCGGTCAGCGCCACGCCGCGCGCCTGGCGCTCCAGTAACTGGACGCCGATCTCGGTTTCCAGATCGCGGATCTGCCGGCTCAGCGATGGCTGAGAGGTGTTCAGTCGCCGCTGCGCGGCCGTGAGCAGGCTGCCTTCTTCAGCGACGGCAACGAAATAGCGCAGGTGCCGGAGCTCCATGACCCCTCGTATATCTTCCAGGCATAGCTCGGAGCCTACAAGGTCTTGGTCATCGGCCAAAGGGGGATTTACCGTTTCGCAGTCTCCAACCAAGAAAAGGACAACGACAATGTCGACGCCGAAACCTCGTATCGTCTTCAGCAAAGTGATCCCAGCACTCCAGGCCGATAGGCGCGGCGTGATCGCAATTCAGTACGGCCTCGACAATTCTGCAGCGCGATCGAGGGTGGCATCCCTCATTTAGCGGGAAACGCGCGCGAATGCGCAGGAGCGACGAATAGCGCAGCGCCGGATCCGGCGATAACGCGTCGGCGATCGGGGGTGCCACGGCAAGGGCTCGCCGGCGAGGCCGCGGAACATCGTGTCTTTTGGAAAGCCAGGGGGCGCGATGTCTGGCCTGATCAGCTTGGGCCGGCTTGCTTTTTCTAGACCCCCGTCCGCAAACTTTTCAACAAATATCCAACAGCACAGATGGAGCGACTCGATGTCCACGATCACGACCACAGACGGCGTAAACATCTTCTACAAGGATTGGGGATCAGGTCAGCCGATCGTGTTCAGCCACGGCTGGCCGCTGTCAGCGGACGACTGGGACGCCCAGATGATGTTCTTCCTTCATCACGGGTATCGTGTGATCGCCCACGACCGGCGCGGCCACGGCCGGTCCGACCAGCCCAGCACCGGCAACGACATGGACCACTGGGTTGACGACCTCGCGGCCCTGACTGAACACCTCAACCTGCGCGACGCGATCCACATCGGGCACTCGACAGGTGGCGGTGAGGTGGCTCGCTATGTCGCTCGCCACCAGAAGCGCGTCGCGAAGGCGGTTCTGGTCGCTTCACTGACGCCGAACATGTACCGGAGCGAGAACAACGCGTCCGGTCAACCGCCGGAGTGGTTCGAAGCGATCCGGGCAGGCGTGCTGGGCAACCGGTCGGAATTTTACCGCTTCGTGCCTGAGAATCCGTTCTACGGGTACAACCTCGATGGGGCCAAGCCTTCGGAGGCCGTCATCGCCAACTGGTGGCGCCAAGGTATGGCCGGTGGTGCTCTCGCTCACCACGCGACTGTCGACTCCTGGCTCGAAGATTATACCGAGGATCTCAAGAAGATCACCGTGCCGGTGCTGGTGATGCATGGCGAGGCTGATCAAGTCGTCCCGTTCGCAAGTTCCGTGCCGCGTGCGGTCAACCTGCTTAAGAACGGGTCGCTGAAAACTTATCCAGGCTACCCTCATGGCATGCTCACCACACATGCGGATGTCCTCAACCCCGACCTGCTCTCGTTCATCAGGTCTTGACGACATCTCTCCTCCGTCACCGCCTACGGCATTTGGGTTGTCGATTGAGGAGGGTTCGGGTTTCGTCGTTGTAACGAAGGAGCGATCAAGAAGCTCGAACCCTCCTCGAACATTCGCCCGAGCGCGCAGTCGATCAACCCCGGCGTTTCCGACGTTCTGTTGGAAATTTGACATGAAGGCGGCTGACCGGGACCTGTTCGGCTGCTTGGCCCAGCCACAAGCCCTGGCGTTGCCCGACGGGCAAAACACCCAAGCCATCGGTCAACCCGCGACGGCAAAAATATTCCACTTTACCGAAATTCGGAAACGGCGTATGTGTCGCCGCAACCCGGCCCAAGGAAGAGGGGCGTATCGCGATCGTCACGAACGCGGGCCGGGCGGCGGTGGACGCGGGTCACATCGGCGCGAAAAGCTTCGCAGGGCGGGCAACCGTGAGCGAAAGCGTCGCGCACACGACCGGTGTGATCTGCGTACGGCAAAATCGTGTGGTCCTGGCGCCCGGGGTCTGTGCGCCAAGTCTTGTGGTGACGTCGCGGCCCAACCGGGTCCGCAGCGTCAGTCATCCGCAAGGCGACGGGGGCAATAGTGCAACGCTCCCCGGGGAGAGCACGACATAAGCCGTCAACCCACTGCGCAGGGAAGGCCGGATGTTCAGGCTACACCTGTATGCCGCTGTGCAGATTCTTGTTGCCACCTTTCGCACAGTGGACCGTGGGTGCCCGGCCGGCACCCGGTCTTCCCTGCGCCCTCTTTCAATTGGGGGGTGAGGCGACCAAGCAAAGCTCGGGCAGAATGCGCCGCGAGACTGCGAAGGTGCGTCTGCGATGAACATGCAAAATCGAGAAGCGACATGCATGCCCCAAACACCGTCATTGCGAGCGCAGCGAAGCAATCCAGAGTTTCTCCGCAGAGGCGGTCTGGATTGCTTCGCTGCGCTCGCAATGGACGACCTGGAGAGAGTTGCGCCCAAAGTCGCGCTCTCGTGCCCCCGGACGCAGCGCAGCGTCTCTTCGACGGTGCGCTGCAGAGCCGGGGCCCATGCATCAGTGCGTGTGTGGGTCCCGGCTCTGCGCAGCAGCGTTACACGCGGCAGCGCGTCCGGGATACGAGAGTGGCGATTGTCGTCCATCAGATGAATTCGACGGAGAGTTCGCAACCAAAACACACCCCCAGACATGAGAAAGCGCCCGTGGGGGGCGGGCGCTTTCTGTAGTCGACTTGGGGTTGGGGTCGTCTACATATCCACGTGGCGACTTTGGGGGGCTGGTAAAGAGCCGCGTGAATTCCTGAAACTCATGTCTCCTTATCGAACGAGGTTCACGTTCGAGCTGGTGATAACGACCGGCTTGCCGGCCTTGATGACGCGGGCCGTCTGGGTCAGACCTTCGTCCGAACCGGTGCGTGCCGTGATGCCGAAACCTGCCACCGCGATCCCTGCGACGAGGGCGACGGCCACGATCTTCAGGTGGGTCGAGCGATCTGCGCTGTAAATCGAGTGGTTCATGGAAGGCTCCTGCCGCCATCTACCCGAAGTAGTCGCTACCCTGTTCGGGCAGGTTCATGCTTCCGGTGCCCAACAACCTAGTATTGGGGGGATTCGTTCCCAAGAGGCGATCACAAGAGCGTGACAGGACGTGAAAGATCGCGATCAAGCGCGACCCTAGATCGTGCAATTTTATAATTATTTCAAAGCTGTAATGTGCTTTCAGGGCGCCTTGCCGGCATTTGGTCGACAAGGCGCCAGGAACTCAAAAACCATTTGCCTGTGGCTGAAAAACACACGGCTTCTTAAGGCAAATCAGATGCTTCCGACCGTTTTCAACCTCGCCCTGGGGTGGATTTCAGCCTGCGACAGCACGGTCGTCTGGGCCCGGAACCGTTCGACCAGAGAGCGCACGAAGGGACGAATTGCCGCAGAGGTCACCAGCACCGGCGCCTCGCCTTCGCGCGCCGCGCGCTCGAATGCCTCGCGCACGCCGGTCATGAACTCCGACAGTTTCGAGGGCTGCATGGCGAGGCTGCGCTCCTCGCCCTGGCCGATGATGGATTCGGCAAAGGCCTGCTCCCAGCGGGCCGACAGCGCGATCAGCGGCAGATAGCCGTTGTAGGAGGTGTTCTGGGCGCAGATCTGCCGGGCGAGGCGGGCGCGGACGTGCTCGACCATGGTGGCGGGATTGCGCGAGAAGGCGAGCGAATCCGCGATGCCTTCGAGGATGGTCGAGAGGTCGCGGATCGAGATGCGCTCGGCGAGCAGCAGTTGCAGCACGCGCTGGATGCCCGAGACCGTGACCTGGCCGGGGACGATGTCCTTGACCAGCTCGCTCTGCTCCTTCGGCAGCTCCTTGAGCAGCTTCTGCACCTCGCCATAGGAGAGCAGATCCGACATGTTGGCCTTGAGCAGCTCGGTGAGGTGGGTCGAGAGCACGGTCGCGGCGTCGACGACGGTGTAGCCCTTGAGCGAGGCCTCCTCCTTGAGGCTGGCGTCGACCCAGGTCGCGGGCAGGCCGAAGGTCGGCTCGGTGGTGTGGATGCCGGGCACCTGCACCTGGCTGCCGCCGGGGTCCATGACCATGAACTGGTTCGGCCAGATCTTGCCGGTGCCGGCGTCGACCTCCTTGATCTTGATGATGTAGGTGTTGGCCTCGAGCTGGACGTTGTCGAGGATGCGCACGGCCGGCATGACGAAGCCCATCTCGATCGCGAGCGAACGGCGCAGCGCCTTGATCTGCTCGGTGAGGCGGTCGGTGCCGTCGGGGCCGTTGACGAGCGGCAGCAGCGCGTAGCCGAGCTCGATCTTGAGGTCGTCGATCTTGAGCGCGGCCGAGATCGGCTCTTCGGCCGCGGCGGCGCCCGGCGCGCCGGGCGTACCCGCCGCAGGTGCGGCGTTGGCCATTGCCTCGGCCTTGGCGGTCACCCGGTTGCGATTGCGGGCGTTCCAGGCGAGCGCGCCGGCGCCGGCGCCGAGCGCCAGGAAGGGGAGGGTCGGGATGCCCGGCAGGGCTGCCAGCACCAGCATGACCGCCGAGGACATCGCCAGCGCCTGCGGATAGCCGGAGAATTGCTTCATCAGCGCCTTGTCGGCGGCGCCGGAGACGCCGGCCTTGGAGACCAGCAGGCCGGCCGCGGTCGAGACGATCAGCGCCGGCACCTGGGTGACGAGGCCGTCGCCGACGGTCAGCAGCGTGTAGCTGCGCCCGGCGTCGGCGAAGGACATGCCCTGCTGCGCCACGCCGATGATCATGCCGCCGACGACGTTGATGAAGACGATCAGGAGGCCGGCGATGGCGTCGCCGCGGACGAACTTCGAGGCACCGTCCATGGCGCCGAAGAAGCCGCTCTCGTCCTCAAGCTCCTTGCGCCGGTGCTTGGCGACCTTCTCGTCGATCAGGCCGGCGCCGAGATCGGCGTCGATCGCCATCTGCTTGCCGGGCATGGCGTCGAGGTGGAAGCGGGCGGCGACTTCGGCGATACGGCCCGAACCCTTGGTGATGACGATGAAATTGACGATGATCAGGATGGCGAAGACGATGATGCCGATGACGAAATTGCCGCCCATCACGAAGCTGCCGAAGGCCTCGATGACGTGACCGGCGGGCG
>NZ_AKIY01000246.1 GCF_000282615.1 Bradyrhizobium sp. YR681
GGCGCCTGCCGCACCCGCGCGCGGCGGCCTGTTCGGCCGCGCCGGCGGCTTCATGGGCGGCCTCGCGGCCGGCTTCCTCGGCGCAGGCCTGCTCGGCATGCTGTTCGGCGGTGGCCTGTTTGGCGGCCTCGGCGGCCTGTCCTCGATCCTCGGCCTGATCATCCAGATCGTGCTGGTGGTGTTCGTGGTGCGGCTCGCGATGTCGTGGTGGCAGCGCCGCCACACGCCGCAGGCGGCCTATGCCAACGCCGATGCGAGTTCCGGTCCGGGACCGCAGACGAACCTGCGTAGCGCCCTCGGTGGCGGACTTGGCGGTGGTCTTGGCAGCGGACTTGGCGGCTTCGGTTTCGGCGGCAACAACAACGCGCCGCTCGAGATCAAGCCTGACGACTATGAGGCGTTCGAGCGCCTGCTCGGCGATGTCCAGACCGCCTGGTCGAACGAGGATGTGGCCAAGCTGCATACGCTCGCGACGCCGGAAATGGTCTCCTATTTCGAGAAGGATCTCGCGGAGAACCGTGCACGCAACGTCGTCAACAAGGTCGCCAACGTGAAGCTGCTGCAGGGTGACCTCGCGGAAGCCTGGCGCGAAGGCGAGACCGACTACGCTACGGTGGCGCTGCGCTTCGCGCTTACCGACAAGACGCTCGACCGCAACAGCGGCACGGTGGTTGCCGGCAGCGAGCAGCCGGGTGAGGCGACCGAGGTCTGGACCTTCGCCCGCCGTCCGGGCGGCAACTGGGAACTGTCGGCGATCCAGCAGACCAACTGATCGCAGGCGAGACGAAGAACCAAGGCGTCGTGCTTCCAGCACGGCGCCTTTTTCTTTTGGACGTCTTGCGCCGCGGCACCGGAATAAGCGGGCGCATGCCGGGTTGAAATCAGGCGGCCAACCACAAGCAAGATTGGGAGGGACAAGATGATCCGCATCGGGATATCCGCGACGATTTCAGGCCTCGCACTCGTCATGGCTCTTGTGGCGCCATCAGCGCGGGCGCAGTCGGCCGACATGACGTTCTTCGTGACCTCCAGCGGCCCGGGCAAGGGCGCCGATCTCGGTGGCCTCGTGGGAGCCGATGCGCAGTGCCAGAAGCTCGCGCAGGCCTCCGGCGCCGGTGCCAAGACCTGGCGCGCCTATCTCTCGACGCAGGCCGCCGACGGCAAGCCGTCCGTCAACGCCCGCGATCGCATCGGCAAGGGACCGTGGCAGAACGCCAAGGGCGCGGTGATCGCCAAGGACGTCGCCGATCTGCACGGCGCCGCCAACAATCTCACCAAGCAGACCGCGCTCAGCGAGAAGGGCGAGGTCACCAACGGCCGCGGCGATACGCCGAACCGGCATGACATCCTCACGGGATCGCAACCTGACGGGACGGCTTTTGCGGCCGGCGACGACAAGACCTGCAAGAACTGGACGTCGAGCACGCAAGGCGCGGCGGTCGTCGGCCATGCCGATCGCCAGGGCCTGCGCGATGACGAGCCGTCGAAATCCTGGAACAGCTCGCACCCCTCGCGCGGTCCCGACGGCGGCTGCTCGCAGGCCGACCTGAAGAGCACCGGCGGGGATGGGCTGCTGTATTGCTTTGCGGCGAATTGAACTAGCGCGCGAAGTTCTCTCGACGGAGGATGTGGCGCCACCGTTCCGTCCCATACGCACGGAACCTTGCGCCGCATGCTACATTGGTTCCGTCGCTCCCACGCTTACGGACCACTCTCATGAAATACGAGCTCTACTATTGGCCCGAGATCCAGGGCCGCGGCGAATATGTGCGGCTGGCGCTGGAGGAGGCGGGCGCCGCTTACGTCGATGTCGCGCGAGGCGCACGCGGTAGCAGCGCGATGATGAAGATGATGGACGCGCAGGGCACGCCGCCCTTTGCCCCGCCGTTCCTGAAAGCGGGCAAGCTCGTCATCGGCCAGACCGCCAATATCCTGCTCTATCTCGGCAGCCGCCACGGGCTCGCGCCGAAGACGGAAGCGGGCAAACTCTGGGTGCACCAGCTGCAGCTCACCATCGCCGATTTCGTGCTGGAGATCCACGACACCCATCATCCGCTCGGGCCTTCGATGTACTACGAAGACCAGAAGCCGGCAGCGAAGAAGCGCACGGCCGAGTTCTGGGATGAGCGCGTGCCGAAATATCTCGGCTATTTCGAACAGCTTCTCGACGGCCATGGCGGCGCCTATGTCACAGGCCGCAAGCTCACTTACGTCGATCTCTCGCTGTTCCAGATCGTCGCCGGGCTGCGCTATGCTTTTCCCAAGCGCATGAAGGCCTTCGAGGAAGACATCCCCGGCCTCGTCGGCCTGCACGACCGCATCGCCGCGCGGCCGAACATCAAGGCCTATCTGGCCAGCGAACGCCGCATTGCCTTCAACGAGCAGGGCATCTTCCGCCGCTACAAGGAGCTCGACAATTAGCCGGTCCGGACGGCGGCCGGCGGCAGCCCCCGTTCCGGACCGGCCGTTTCGGGCGCGATCATTCGCCCGAACCCGTCGTGGCTCGCGAGCGCCTGTGCAGGCTTCGGGACCAGTCGATCGTCTGGAGCATCGGAAACGGAAGCGAGATCGGCGTCGTCGGGACATGGGGGCTTGCAGAACATCGTCGCGTCTCCCGTGGCGTGGTGCGGGTTCCCTCTAGCGGGGTTCGGTTGCGGCGACGTCAGTCGATCGGAGGAGGGCGGGCGCTTTTCCGGAAAGCGTCGACGTCCTGTACCGAACCGTGATGCGCGCTCACCACACGCCGGGCACCAGGCGGTAGCGCACCCGCGCTGCATAGTCGGCATAGCCCGGCAGTCCCGCACGCAGCGTGCGCTCCTCGATGCCGATGCGGACGGCCAACAAGGCAACGAACAGCGGCAGCATGGCAAGGCCCCACCACGAGCCCAGCAGCAGCGGCACGCCGGCGAAGAACAGGATCAGGCCGCCATACATGGGATGGCGCACATACGCGTAGGGCCCGGTCGAGATCACGCGCTGTGCGCGGTCGGCCTGCAGCTTTACCACCGGTGCGGCGAACGAGTTCTCACGGAACACCGACATCGTGAACAGGGTGCAGAGCAGGAACAGCACCAAGCCGAGGACCTGCAGGCCGAGCGGCAAGTCCGAAGCGAGACAACGCCGATCGAGCCCCATCACGACCAGCCACGCCAGCATCGCCGCGATGAAGGCGGTGATGAAGGCCTTGTCGGCCGGCGGCTGGTCCCGCTGGATCACCGGACGCAGACGCTCGGCGAGCAGCGCCGGATCACACCGGTAGAGCCACCAGCCGCACAGCGGGCCGAGCAGTGCGGAGGTGACGAGCAGAGCCCAGGCGCCGGGCCAATGCAGCGTGCCGGCGGATGCGAACAGCAGCGCGCCCATCGCAATGGTGAAGATCGTGTTCTGCAACAGCAGTCTGGCGATCATGGTCGGTCTGGCTCCATCCCACGGCGAGCTGATGGCATTTTTTTCGGCAGACATTCGGCCGGTGCAACCGCTGGGCTTCAGATCTTGATGGGCGGTGTAAAGGCCGCGATGAGCCGAACCAGATCCGCCTGCCGCTTGGTTCCGGTCTTCATGAAGATCCGGGTGAGATGGGTCTTGATCGTGGTTTCGGCGACGCCCATGCTCCGCGCCACGTCGGGAACCCCGCCGATTTCGACGATGGCGAGGAAGACGCGCAGCTCGGCCGGCGTCAGCTTGAAGAGCTTGCGGATGAGGTCGGGCGCGACGATCGTGTCGAGCGCTGCCTTGCCGACGAACAGGACGGCACAGGCGTCATGGTTGGCTGCGAACATTTGCCGGCGCCCGGCGGTCAGCGGCAGGAGGTGCCCGACATAGTGCGAGCCATCGCGGGCGGCGAGATGCAGCGAGATGCTCGCGCTCGTCATGGCGCGGTCGCCGAGCACGGTGCCCGCCAGCGCTTGCCGCAGCACGCGATCTGTATTCGGGTCGGCGGTCACGAGCCGGCCATGGACCGAACGGAGCACGTCGGCCTCGTCCAGAATGGCGCGTGCACTCGCATTGGCGTGGGTGATATGGCCGTCGGCGTCGAGCAGCAGGACGGCGCTTCGCAGAGCGTCGAGGGTGCGGACCGACGTCGTCTCCAGCGCGTTCTGCTGCTCCAGCCTCTGCCTGACGAGCATGGCGCGCTGCACATGCGGCGTCAGGTGGGAGATCACCTGATACATCCTGCGGTCGACCGGACCGCCGGTCTTCATGATCGAAAGGCGGGATATGCCCTCGGCGGATTTGTCGAGCAGGATGTTGGCGGCATCTTCGAGACCCTGCGGCCGCGTCCATTCGTTGTAGAATGCGGTCGTCCGGAATTCGTCGACGTCGATCCAGTCCCTGATCGTCTGGATCTGGCCGACCGGCGCGTGGAGCACGCTGCGCGACGGATCGAATGGCTCGTAGGTTTCGATGTAGGACCTGATATAGGCGGGCTCGACACCGACGGCATGAGAGATCACCGCCTCGCCGGCGGCCCCGATCCGGACCAGCCCGCCGCTCTGGCCGCCCGCGAGCGCGACGATGCTACCAAGCGTCGCCGTCCATCGGGAATCGTCGAGCGATGCATCGTAGATGTCCGCCACCAGCGAGAGCAGCTTTTCATTCGGTTCCATTGCCTTGTCCCATGGGCGCATGGACGGGCCCGTTCGGTCTCGCAGATGAGCACGTCGAATGCGGACCTTTGATGAGCCGGATCACACTTGATGCGACCGGGCGGCCGCTCGGTTCAATGGTGACGGAGTGTCGGAACGGTTGAGCAGGGCGGATGTAGCGAACAGCCGGCCCAACGGCCAATGGAAGCGTCCCGGCCAATGCCAACAGCGGCGCGCGCATCGCGACGGTGTCGATCCGGTAGCCTGCCACGGAAACTTCTGCGATCACGCGCGGTCCCCCGGGCATCTCGCAACATACTGGCGCTGCGATCCGGCAAAGATGCGGCCGGACATGCCAAAGGCCCGATCGACCGGATCGGGCGCTTCAACTTGGGAAGGACCGATCAGGCGAGCTGATCGATCCGCGTGCCCTGACCCGGCGGCAGCGGCGCGGGCGGCTGCGGCTTGTAGGTCGGGTTGGTGTCCTCGGTCTTGGTCTGGTCGTCCTGCTGCTTGGTCGTGTCGTAGCTCGGCACCACGATCGCGATCGGCGGCGGCGCAATTGTAGAAACGCTCATCCACAAATCCTCACATATGGAAACAATTGACCCTGCGCCACGAAGAGCGAAATTTCCTTCAAGGCAATCGTTAAAATGCGAGGGAATTGGTGCGATGGGATGCGTTCTATTCATTGTGAGTTTCGAGAACGCGAACTCGCTCATCGTCATTGCGAGCGCAGCGAAGCAATCCAGAATCCCTCCGCGGAAAGACTCTGGATTGCTTCGCTGCGCTCGCAATGACGGGGTGTGCGGCGGCCGGCGTCGCGATGCGTACGCCGCCAGCGCGCGGAGAAAGCTGGCGCGGCCTATTCGTCCTTGCCGCGCGTGATCGCGATGGACGCGTCCGTCTTGGTGCGGGTGCATTCCATGTTGAGCCGCCGGTAGCGCATGGTGACCTTGTCGCCGCGCAGAAGTCCCATCCGCTTCAGGCAGCGTGTTGCACCGGTCGTGGTGTCGTCCTTGGTCACGGTGAAGACGATCGCGGCCATCGACCCCACCAGCGCGAAGAACTCCGGCGTCGGCTTGCGGTCGCCCTTGGCATAGAGCTCGATGGAATATTTGTCGCCGCGGCAACCCACCGACAGCTCCTTGGCCGCGGGGTGCGTCAGGTAGACGATATTGGCGGCGCGAAAGTTCACCTTGAGACGATCGACCTGGTTTGCCAGCTCCTTGGCGCTGTCGTCGCAGCGATCGGCGCGGGCCGGCGAGGCGAGGGTCACAAGGCCGGTGATGGCGGCGGCGACCAGGATCGCGCCGCGGACGTTCAGTTTGAAAATCATGATGAAAAGCCCCTTAGGGCGCGCATTCAACCGTCGTCGTTTGCGAAGCGCAAGGGGGGCATCAAGGTCTCCCCGAGGACAATTCAGGCGAGGAATCTCCGCTGGCATCGACCGGCAAAGGGTCGGGACGCCGCCGAATCGGGATGCCCCGGCCGCGCCAAAGCGCCTTCCTTTTACGGCAAAAAAGCTTAGAAAGCTTCTATGCTTAGAGGCCCGCGAGGGCTCCAGAACCCCGAGATCGACCCCATGAACGCTCCTACCGCCTTCCCCGACCCCGCAAAGCCCGTTCCGCCCTACAAGCACACCCCGCTGTTCCCGCTGGGCAAGGACGAGACGCCCTACAAGAAGATCACGGCCGAGGGCGTCAGGGTCGAGAAGGTCCTGGGCAAGGACATGCTGGTGGTGTCGCGCGAGGCGCTGCGGGCGCTGTCGGAGGCGGCCTTTGGCGACATCAACCACTATCTGCGTCCGGGGCACCTGAAGCAGCTTCGCGCCATCCTGGAGGACGGCGAGGCCAGCCCGAACGACAAATTCGTCGCGCTGGACTTTCTGAAGAACGCCAACATCGCGGCCGGCGGCGTGCTGCCGATGTGCCAGGACACCGGCACCGCGATCATCATGGGCAAGAAGGGCTGCAACGTCATCACCGACGGTGACGACGAGGCCGCGCTGTCGGAAGGCGCGCGCGATGCTTACCTGCGCCGCAATCTGCGCTACTCGCAGGTCGCGCCGCTCTCGATGTACGAGGAGAAGAACACCGCCAACAACATGCCGGCGCAGTGCGAGATCTACGCCGAGGGTGACGACGCCTACAAGTTCATGTTCATGGCGAAGGGCGGCGGCTCCGCCAACAAGAGCTTTCTGTTCCAGGCGACGCCCTCGGTGCTGACCAGGGACCGGCTGCTCGCGTTCCTGAAGGAGAAGGTGTTGACGCTGGGCACCGCGGCATGCCCGCCCTATCACCTCGCGATCGTGATCGGCGGCACCTCGGCCGAGCTCTGCATGAAGACGGTGAAGCTCGCCTCCGCCCGCTATCTCGACGCGCTGCCGACCCACGGCTCGCCCGACGGCAACGCGTTCCGCGATCTCGAAATGGAGCAGGAAATTCTGAAGATGACGCAGTCGCTCGGCGTCGGCGCGCAGTTCGGCGGCAAGTATTTCTGCCACGACGTGCGTGTGATCCGCCTGCCGCGCCATGGGGCGTCGCTACCGATCGGGCTTGGCGTGTCCTGCTCGGCCGACCGCCAGGTGCTCGGCAAGATCACCAAAGACGGCGTCTATCTCGAGGAGCTCGAGCACAATCCGGCGCAGTACCTGCCGCAGGTTGAAGAGTCGCTCGGCGGCGAGGTGGTCAAGATCGACCTCAACCAGCCGATGAAGGATATTCTGGCGACGTTCTCGAAATACCCGACCAAGACGCGCGTCTCGATGACCGGCACCATGATCGTCGCGCGCGATTCCGCGCACGCCAAGCTGCGCGAGCGTCTCGACAAGGGCGAGCCGCTGCCGGATTATTTCAAGAACCATCCGGTCTACTACGCCGGCCCCGCCAAGACGCCCGAAGGCTACGCCTCCGGCGCGTTCGGCCCGACCACCGCGGGCCGCATGGATTCCTTTGTCGACCAGTTCCAGGCCGCGGGCGGCTCGATGGTGATGGTCGCCAAGGGCAACCGCGCGCCGGCCGTGCGCGAAGCCTGCAAGAAGTATGGCGGCTTCTATCTCGGCTCGATCGGCGGTGCGGCGGCGAACCTTGCCGAGCACTGCATCAAGAAGGTCGAGGTGCTCGAATATCCCGAGCTCGGCATGGAAGCGATCTGGCGCATCGAAGTCGTCGACTTCCCGGCGTTCATCATCATCGACGACAAGGGCAACGACTTCTTCAAGGAGTTGAATCTGGGCTGAGGCGGCGTTCCCCGGATGCGGCGCAGCGCGAAGCGGTGCGCTGCTGATCCGGGGTCCACGTGGCGGCATGGGTCCCGGCTCTGCGGAGCAGCGCTGCACGCTGCACCGCGTCCGGGACACGAGAGTGCTTCAACTACAATTCGTAACCTGGTTGGAGCACAGCCCGCGCCACCAGCCGCGAACGCCGTCCTGGCTTTCGACCAGGCCCCAGAGGCCGCTGCAGGCGAGGATGCGCTTCGGGCCGCCATCGGTGTCGATGGGGCCGCCAAGCTCGCGCTGGGCGGGCATCCATTTGGCATCGACGAAGGGCGCCTGAAACAGGCCGCCCATGCGCGTGGCGCCATTGGCATAGGACGCGCCGACCTTGTTGGATGCGACCCAGCCGCGGCCTGCATAGGGCTTTGGCGCGCTGCGCGGATACAGCTTCTCGTCCTCGTAGTCCTTGCCCGGCGGTTTTGCGCCTTCGATCAGAAACCAGCCGTCCTTGAAGCCGATGATGCGGAATTCGGTGAGCCAGCCGCCGTCCGGCGTGTTCTCGGCGCCGCCGAGCTTGAGGCGGTAGGGCGGCGGCAGGGTGCCGAGCACGCGCGCTTTCACTGACGGCTCGGCGCGCACGTTGAGGCCGGCAGGATCCTTGTCGATGGACCATGCACCGAGATCGCAGGGCTCGGTGCCTTCAGGCAGACTTGCGCGCGCCGCGGCGAGGTCCGCGTGCACCTTCGCGAAATCGGTGTCGTCGTTGTCGGGGTCCGGCGCAGTGCGCGGCTTCAATTCGGCCGAGACCGCGCGGGTCGCGTTCGGTGTCAGCGTGACGATGAGGGCCTGACGCGCAGCGAACACGCTGGCCGGTGTCTTCGGATCGTTCGACGTTGCGGGATCAACGGCGAGGGTGCCGGTCGAACCGTCGGTCCGGTAGGCGTGGCCCGCGACATAGCCCGCGGGCACCATGGCGAGCGCGCTTGCGCGCCACGCCGGTTCGGTATCGTCCGCGCGCGCTTGTGTCGCGACCCACAGGATCGTTGCCGCGATGAGACGGAGCACGCGCATCGATGCAGCGCGTCCTTACGCGCGGGCGCCCGTGAACGGAAAACTGCCCATCGGGCCGATGCCCATCTCGCCGCTGATGCTGTCGCCGGCGACGGTGCCGGTGAATTCGAGCGTGAGCGGCATCGGGTTGGTGATCGAAACCTTCCAAGAGACGTTGTCGCCCGAGACGGTGCCGTCGAAAATCTCGGCGGTATTGCCTTCCGCACCCTGCGTGCCCGTGAGCGTGCCGCCGGCGGCCGTCAGGCTCAACGTCGCCTTGCGCTCGCCCATGGGCGTCGTCATGGTCAGAGTCCAGTTGCCGTCCACGGCCATTCGCGTCTCCCAATTTTTTCCCGGCGGTCTGCGACAATTCGCAGGACTGGCCGGGAACGCCTATAGCCCAACTCGCGGGGCCTGCCTAACCCTCTCTTTGACGCGGCCTCAGGCGCGGGCCGCGCGCATGCGGCTGCCGATGAGGAGGCGGAAGGCGACGTACTGGATCGCGAACGCCACGAGCTTTGCGCCGATCAGGACCACCGAAATGTAGAAGGCCCACAGCTTCATGTCGCCGGTCATGGCAACCGCCACGGTGCCTGCGGCGAGCACGAACATCAGCGCGGCCCAGGCGTAGCCCGCGATGGTGACGTATTCCGGAATGGTCTCGGTCACGATCGCCGGCAGATAGCGCAGCATCCAGCCGCGCTTGAGCATGACGATGCCGATCGCGACATGTCCGATCGCCGGCTTTGCCAGCACGAAGCGCGGATCGTGGGTGAGCAGCGTCGCGCCGCCGAGCACGATGACGAGGCCGAGGCTCGCCCAGGTCATGTAGCCGAGCGTCTGCCCCTTGATCCGCGACCACACCACCTGGCCGATCGCGCCGAGAATGGCGACCGCGGTTGCGAGGATGACGTTGTCGGTGGCGAGATAGATCACCAGGAAGACGATGGTGGAGAGAAAGTCGGAGACGAGCCGGCGGAATACGTCTTTCATCGTCTGTCCTGTCTTTAGTGAGAGTGGGGCAGGGCGGGCGTAGCGTACTTGATCTGGCGATATTCCGGATACCACTTTGTGAAATAGATCGCACTGTTGCGGGCGGCGAAGGCGACCGCAAGGCTCTACCAGAGCGGCAGGCCGGGGAAATAGAGCAGCACGAGATTGGCGGCCGCCATCAACAGCGTGGCCGCGGTCCAGGCGCCGGTGATGATGTAATTGGCGGTGAGGAAGCCGGGCATTGCCGCGGTCTCGGCCGGGACCGCTTCAACCGCATATTGCAGCGTGAAGGGACGCCGGACCAGCATCGAGCCGAGCGAGATGACGAAGATGCCGATATCGACCGACAGCTTGACGCCGAGTGTGCCCAAAGCGGGGTCGACCAGCGCGAGGGTGAGGCCGATTGCAGCGAACACGATCGCCGAGCCCACAGCCAGGATCTTCACGGAGCGGCCGCGCATGACGTCGATCGCGATGGTCGCGAGGCAGATCGCGGAGGCCGCGAACAGGCTGATCGCTGCCGACGTCACCAGCATCAGGAAAGTGTAAACGCCATAGGGCGCGAGGATCAGGAAAATCGCCATGGGTCGCCTCGGGCAATCGATCTTTACGGTGTAAAGATTGATAGTTCAGGGGCGATGCCGGGTCAAGCTAAATCTTTACAGTGTCAAAATGGTGTAAGTGACTTCCAAAAAGTGAAGGGCAGCAATGGCTTGGATGGATGCCTCGTCGACCAGATCGGCCCAGGGCAGGTGCGACAGAAAAGGCAGCGCGGAGGCGATCGCAAGACCGATGGCGAGCAGGATGCCGCCGTTGAAGATGGTCTGGCTGCTCCGTCGCGGCCAGCTCGCCAGGACGGCGAGCGCGGCACAGGCAAGCGCGAGCACGGCGAGGCTGTCTGCGGAGATCGAAGGAATATGCATGTGAAACTCCTCTGCCGGTCATTCCGGGGCATGCCCTGAAACGACGGGCGGCTAAGCCGCGCCCACCCAATTGCCGTGAAATCCATCCGGCACGCGGTGGCCGAGCTGCACCAGCGCGACGGGGCCGGCCTCGACGTCGGTGGCATTGAACACGGCGAGGTCGCTGCGGTTTTCACGCGCGCGCCAGACCACTGCCAGCAGCCAGCCGTCGCCTTCCGCTGCATCCGCCGACCGCTCGACGAAAACCGGCTCGGAGATGGTGTCGCCGGCCGGCAGCAGATAATGGCCGAGCCGCTTGCCGTTGCCGTCGACATGGACGATGCCCGAGAGCGCGCCGAACATCGGCAGTTTCGGATTGGCGCAGGCGTACCAGCCGTGACGGCTCTTCAAACCGGCGCGGCGATCGTCGATGCGGGGGAATTCGCCGGTGAGATCGTCGAGATAAGTCTGCTGGAAGCGGTCGGTATTCCCCGACAGATCGAACGTCCAGCGGCAATGCCGGGCGCGTGACTTCTCCGGATCCGTCGGCCGGCCGTCGGGATGCGGAAACAGCGGCGCTTCCTCGAACTGCATGACGTCGGCGACGATGCGGCTATCGTCCTCCCACGCATTCATGATGTGGAAAACGTAGCAGGCTTCGCCGCGAAACCAGACGATGTCCTTGGCGGTGCCGTTGCGCTTCATCACGCCGACATAGGCGCCCTTGTCCGGCTCCCAGGCGTAGGGCGGCCGTCCGCTCATCGCGCGCTCCATGCTGCCCGTGATCGGCAGGATCGGAAACAGCACATGGTTCGCGGTGACGATAAAGTCGTGCACCATGCTGGCATAGGGCGCCTCGAAACGTTCGAAGCGCGTCGCTTTGCCTGTTGCGTCGATCGATCCATAGGAGAGGGCAGGCGTCAGCGGCCCCGCCGCGTTGTAGCCGAAGAACACCAGCTCGCCGGTGACCGGATCGACCTTCGGATGCGCCGTGAAGCTGCCGGCGACACGGCCCTGGTAATTGTGATAGCCGCGCGTCGCCAGCGTGCCCGGCTCGATCTCGGTCGGCAGATGCGCTTCTTCCAGCGCCAGCAGCTTGCCGGCATGGAAGATGATGTTGGTGTTGGCGACGCCGCCATCGGTGAGATTTGCGGGTGCGTCAGGCAGCTTGCGGCCGAAGCCGCCGAACAGCGCGCGGCCGGCGTCGTGCTCGGCCAGCCATTTCGGCGTGCGGACCCAGCGGTTGCGATAGCTGGCGCGGCCGTTCTCGAGATGGAAGGCGTGCAGCATGCCATCGCCGACGAACCAGTGCGCGCCGGGGGAATCGAACTGCGGATTGGGGCCGTTGCGATAGAGCACGCCATTCAGATCGCGCGGCAATTCGCCGACGATCTTCAGGAAGGGCGCGTCGGCCTCGAAGGAAATCGGACCGAGATTGTTGCGGCGCTCGGTGATGGCGGCCTGCTGCACGGCGTGTCCCTCCTTTTATCTTTACATCGTAAAGATGAGATAGGGCGGATCGCTGCGCCGGTCAAGCGAAATCTTTACACTGTCAATATTGCGCCCTATAGCTTGGTTCATGGGCAAGAGCGAAATCAGGACCGAAACGGCGCGCGGCGCGCGCACTCCGAGGAAGACGTCGTCGGCGACGCGCCCTGCGCGCCGTCCGGCCGGTGCGAAGACGGAGACACCCTATCATCACGGCGACCTGCGCGAGGCGCTGCTCCAGGCCGCCGAGCGGGTGCTGGAGCGCGACGGGCTGTCCGGCCTGACATTGCGCGCGGTGGCGCGAGAGGCGGGCGTCTCGCATGCGGCACCCACGCATCATTTCGGTGATCTCACCGGCCTGCTCAGCGAGCTCGCAGCCGTCGGCTTCCGCCAGTTCAACGCGGCGATGGCATCCGCCTGCGACACCGCCACCACGCCGCTTGCGCGCGCGCTGGCGCGGCCGAAAGCCTATGTCGCCTACGCGCAGGCTCATCCCGGCATGTACAGCATCATGTTCCGCACCGAACGCCTCGACTATTCCCGGCCCTCGCTGAACGAAGCGGCCGAGGCCTCCTTCGCCGGCCTTGCCAATGCGATCGGCATGATGCGCCAGGAGCAGATCAGCGAAGATTCCCTGACGCTGAACCAGGGCGCCGCCATCGCGCGCGCCTGGTCAATGGTGCATGGCTTCACCATGCTGCTGCTCGACGGACGGCTCGAGGATATTCTGGGGCGGCTGCCCGAGGGAACGACGGCCGAACGGCTGCTCGAGGCAATGCTGACGGCGCCGGTGACGGGGAAGTTGCCGGGTCCCTGATCTAGGCGTGAACGCAACCCTTGCCATGGTCAAACGTTGACGCCGCATGGCAAGAGCACCCTGGAAGCGGGCCAACCCGCGCAAACGCGCAGGCAAGGCGTCAAAACACCTCACGCCTGGGCAAAAATCGGCCGCGAAGGCACGCGCGCGCCGCGCAGGGCGCCGCTATCCCAATCTCGTGGACAACATGCGCATGGCAGCGAAGAAGACTGGCAAGGCGAGATCTTCCAAGAAAACTTCAGCAAAGAAAAAACCAACCAGGAAAAACCCAACGAAGACGCGCAAGCGCAAGGCCGCGAAGACAACGGTCAAGAAGACTGCAAAGGCCTCTCGCGAGCGAAGCGCCTCGGCAAGAGAAAGGGATCCGCGCGGCGGCCTGACTGCGGCGGGCCGCAAGGCCTTCGCACGCAAGCAGGGCGCGAATCTGAAACCTGGCGTCACCAAACGCCAGTCCGAGATGACTCCGCAAGAGATGCGCCGGAAAGGAAGCTGGGCCGTGCGCTTCTATGGCCGGGCGAAGCTGCCACCGCTCGTTGACGCAAAGGGGCGGCCGACCAGGCATGCGCTCTCGGCGCATGCCTGGGGTGAACCTGTACCGAAGACGGTCGCGGCAGCACGGCGCATCGCAGCCAAGGGCGAGCGTTTGCTGTCGCGCTATAGGCGTACGAAAGCGCAGTCCTAGCGCATAATCGCAAGCTCAACCGCGCGGCCGCTCGTGCCGATGATCTTCACCTCGTCCTTGCCGCAGGTGAAGCCGCGGGCGAAATCATCCGCGGCCTTGCGCGCGAGCTCGTTGGCGTTTGGATTGGCTATCGCATCGACATAGGCGACATGGCAGACCGGTCCCGGCGGCAGCCGCGTCACGACCAGCATGGCCTTGGTGTTCGGCCGTCCCTGCTTGTCGCGATCGGTGCCATCGGCGATGTGCCAACGCTGGATCATCGCGAACGGCTTCGTGCCGGCGGCACGCCATTCGACAGTGGTCTCGGAGGAATTGAACGGGGCGAACCAGACTTTTGCCGCAGGCTCCTCGGCTGCTTCCTTGCGATTGCGGCCGGCCGAGACGATCTCGCGCAGATCGTCCTCGGCAATCAGCACCATCAGGCCGTTCTTGCCCGGGCAGATTCGCGTGGTGCTGCCGTCGAGCTCGCTGGGCTTGCCGATCTGACGGCAGTCCTTCGGCGCTGTCGAGGTGTAGCTGCTGCCCATGGATTGGGCGTTCGCGCTGCCCAAGCCGATGCAAGTCATCAGGACAATCGGGCCGATGCGGGTCATATGGTTCATCATGACGCCTTGACGTTGCGGGAACTCCGTACCATCAGACGTCTTCATTGTGGGCAAGGTTCAAACAATGCGGGGATAGACCTGACAGCGGCGCGGAATCGTTCTAGAAGAGCGGCTTCGCTTGGGGCATCGGGCCTCGTTCGCGTCCTCATTTCTCTCGATCATGCCAGCCATCGCATCCAGCAAATCCTATCGTGTCGGTCGTTCCAAGACCGGACTTGGCCTCTTCGCCACCATGCCGATCAAGAAGGGGACCCGGATCATCCGTTATTTCGGACCGATCCTGGACTCCAAGATCCCCGCGCATGATGCAATCGAGAACAAGTATCTGTTCGAGCTCAACGGCCGCTGGACCATCGATGGCTCGGTGCGCAAGAACCTCGCGCGCTATATCAACCATTCCTGCCGGCCCAACGCCGAGTCCGATGTCCGCCCGCGCGAGCGCAAGGTCTTCATTCGCGCCATCAGGAACATCGAGCCGGGCGACGAGATCAATTACGATTACGGAACCGACTATTTCAAAGCCTATCTGAAGCCGATCGGCTGCAAATGCGAGTCTTGCGAGAAGAAGCGCAAGAAGCTGCGTGCCGAGGCGCGGGCCGAACGTGCCAAGGTGAAGGCGCGCGCGGAAGCCAGGGCCACCAAGAAGGCGGGCGCCAAGGGCGGGGCGGTGAAAAAGAAGAAGCTGAACGGCAAGCACTTCGCCGGCAAGGTCGGCCGGGCAAGGGCTTAGCCTCCCGTCGGGCGAAGACCCGGCTCTCCATCGGTCCGTGCGTTGTTGTTCAGGGCTTGCTGGAGCTACCCGCATCCAGAGCGGTCCGAACGGCCGAAGCAAGCTCGGCGGGTCGAAACGGCTTGCGCAGGAACGGGGCGGAGCCCATCGCCGCTTCAAGCGCCGCGGAATCGGCATAGCCGCTGACGAAAAGGACGGGCAACAAGGGTTGCACGATCCGGGCCGCCTTGACGACCTCGGCGCCATTGGTGCCCGGCATCGAAAAGTCGATGATCATCAATTGCGGGTTCACCGTCGTCTGCATGGCGAGAGCCGCATTGCCGTGGTCTGCCTCGTGCACGACGTATCCGATTTCGGACAGGAAGCTGGTCATGAGAGCGCGGACATCGTGATCGTCATCCACGACCAGAATCCGTTCTGCATGTCCGCTTTCCGCCGCTCCCTGCGCCTCGATGGCCGGGTCCGCGGCGATGGACGCCCGGCGAAGCGACATCTGGACCGAGGTGCCCTTGCCGACCTCGCTCCTGATATCGACATCGCCTCCCATTTGCCTTAGCAGACCGTACACTTGGGAGAGCCCGAGGCCCGTTCCCTTGCCGGGCGGTTTGGTCGTGAAGAACGGATCGAACGCGCGAGCGATGACGTCCGGCGGCATCCCCGTCCCGGTGTCCGTCACGGACAGCATGACCCTGTGATCGTCCGGGTCGTTGCAGGCCGTGGTGATTGTTAGCGTGCCACCCTCCGGCATCGCGTCTCTCGCGTTGATCGCGAGATTGAGCAGGCTGACTTCGAGCTGGTTGTGGTCAGCGACCACGAACGGTGCGCTCGCATCCAGGACGGTCTTGATGGCGATGTTGGCGCCGAGCGACTGGTTGAGCAGCTCGGATGCGTCCAGGATCAGGCGGTTGAGATCGACGGACTCGGTCGCAAGCTTCTGGGTCCGTGAAAATGCCAGCAATTGCGCCGTCAGCTTCGAGCCGCGCTCGGCGGCCTTGAAGGCGTTCTCGGCAAGCCTCGTGATGCGCGGCTCGGTCGTACGGGCGCGGATCAGGTCGAGATTGCCGACGACCGCGGTCAGGAGATTGTTGAAATCGTGCGCAAGTCCGCCCGTCAACTGGCCGACGGCCTCCATCTTCTGGGCCTGCATCAGCTCCGACTCGGCCTTTTGGCGCTGTGCGACCTCCTGGCGTAACTTCCGGTTCGCCTGCTCGAGTTCTTCGGTGCGTTCCTGGACTTGCTTGTCCAGCGTCGCGTTCAGCGACCGCAACGCATCTTCGGTGCGGCGGACACGCAGCAGCGCATTGATCGCGGCGGCGAGTTCGAGCGGCTCCGCCGGCTGCACGAGGTAGGAGTCCGCACCGGCGTTGAGCCCAAGGACGCGGTCGTCAGTGGTCGTGAATGTTGCCGACGTTTGCAGCACCATCACTTGCGGCCATTTCTGCTTGATGAAGGCGCAGACCTCGAAGCCGCTGATGTCGGGCAACTGCACGTCGAGAAGCACGAGGGGCGGCTTGTGCTGCTCGACCAGGCGCAACGCTTCCGCACCGGTCTGTGCTTCTATCACTGCAAATCCGGCGGCTTGCAGGTCGCGTGTCTTCACGTAGCGCTGCGCTTCGAGATCGTCGACGTTCAGGATGACGATCTTTTCGTTGCCGCTCATGAGGCACCCAGGACGGCGTCGCGCAGGAACGAGGACACGCTCTCCCGGGAGATCGCGTTCTTGGAGATCAGCCGCACGTGCTCGGGAAGCCGCGATCTCAGCGAGGCGTCGATCGTCATGGACGTCGATACGACGATGGGAATGCAGTTGGTGCGGTCGTCGGAGCCCAGCTGCTGCAGCACGGTGAATCCGTCCACCGCCGGCATCTGCAGGTCGAGAACGATGACGTCGGGCTTCTTCTCACGCGCGAGCCGCAATCCTTCCTCGCCGCCGTCAGCCTCGATGAACTCATAGCGGGTCTCATTGCCGACGATCTGGCGCATGACGTAGCGGAAGGTCTCGTCGTCGTCGATCAGAAGCACGCTCTTGCTGCCGCCGGCAGACGGGGCGATCATCTCACGGTCAGGATCCCCGAGCGAAGCCGGAATCTTCAGGGAGAAGACCGAGCCGAGGCCGGAGCCGCTCTCGACCGTGAGGTCGCCGCCGAGCAGTCGCGCCAGCGATCGCGACAGCGGCAGGCCGAGGCCGGTGCCCTTTACCTTTCTCTGCAGCTTGGTGTCGACCTGCGAGAACTCCTCGAAAATGCGTTCGTGATGCTCCGGCGCGACGCCGATCCCGGTGTCGCGGACGGAGAAGATGACGCTCGCGCCGTTGTCACCGGTGCGCGCCGTCACCCGCACTTCACCCTCTTCGGTAAACTTGAGCGCGTTCGAGATCAGATTGCGCAGGATCTGCGCGACCTTTGCCTCATCGGTGTAAAGGGGCTGCAGGTCCTTCGGGGACTCGAACAGCAGCTCGACGGCGGTGCTGGTCAGCAGCGGCTTCAGCGCACCGCGCAGCGCGCCGAACAGGCTGGTGACCGCGAAGCGCACCGGCTTGATCTCGGCCTTGCCGGCTTCGACCTTGGCGAGATCCAGCATGTCGTTCACGAGATCGAGCAGGCTTTCGGCCGACCGCCTGATATAACCGACCTGCCGCTCCTGTTCCGGCGTCAGGTCACCGTCGATGCGGTCGAGCAGCAGGCGCGACAGCGCCAGCACGGAATTCAGCGGTGTTCTGAATTCATGGCTCATGTTCGAAAGGAAGCGCGTCTTGAGCTCGCTGGCCTGCCGCAATTGCTCGGCGCGGCCGTCGAGCTCGGCATAGAGTGCCACCACGCCGCGGTTGGTGTCGCCGAGCTCCTGGTTCAGTTGCTGGCTTTCCTCCTCGCGTCGTCGCAACTCGTCGAGGTTCTGCATCAGCTCGCGATTCTGCTCCCGCAGAGCCGAAAGCGGATCGGACGAGGTGTCCTTCCTCAAATTGGAGACGATGTCGGTGAGCTTGGCGCGCGGCCATGGTGCGACGCGCGGCGGCAGCCGGTGCCCGACCTCGACGGTTGTTCCCTTGCCGGGCGTCGCATCGATGCTGAACGTGTCCATCAGCCGGCGGGCGCCGATCAGGCCCAGACCCATGCCGCTTGGCGAACGGTACTGTCCGTCGAGAATGAGCTGGAGATTGTCGATGCCCGGCCCGTTGTCGCAGATGCGAACGGCGAAACGCTGCGGCGTCGTTGCGGCGTCCAGAGCGAACTCCGCGCGTCCACCGCCGGCGTAACCGTAGGCGTTGCGTGCGAGTTCGGAGACTGCGGTGGCGATACGGGTCTGGTCCTGCCGTTCGAAGCCCAGCATGTCCGCGACGCGAAGGGCGCGCTGACGGACTGTGACGACATCACTCTCGTTCTCGATCGGAAGGGTCACGATAGGCCAGAGTTTGGGAGATGCCGGCATGAGCTTCACCATTTGGCCACGAGCACGGTCGCGTCGTCGCGATGCCGGGTGAAATCGCGATAGAGAATCGCTGCGATCAGCGACGGGTGAAGTGCTGCCAGGTTGGGATAGCGGTCCACCATCCAGGTCGAGGCCAGGCCGTCCGAGTGCAGGACGATCAGGCCGTGCGTGAACGGGTAGTCGAAAGCCCGGATCTTGCGTGTGTTGAAACCGGCGGTTCCCGCCATCGACACCATCCGCTTGGTGTCACCTGCGGTGATGATGACACCGGCGACGTTGCCGATTCCGGCGAAGTTGATGTTCTTTGCGGCGGGATCGAAGCGCGCGATCGAGACCGCTGCTCCGCGCGTCGAGCGCAAGCCGCCGTGAATGTAGTCGATCAGGTTGGGGACGGAGTGCCCGGCGTAGCGATGGAACAGCCGCACGGCCTCGACCGCCGCTTCCGCGGCTTCCGGCCCGTGTCCCAATCCGTCAACCACCAGGAGGGTGCGGACGTTTCCCGCATCGGATACGCTCAAGGCGTCGCCGCAGACGTCCTGGCCAGCTTTGGCAACGGATACGCCGCCCCAGGTGGGGGCGGTCGGCGGTGTGATGGCAGAGGCAGTCCCCGGCGCGATGCGCGCCAGCACAGCTGTTCCAACCCCGGGCCAGGAGCCGATCTCGACGAAGTGCGATTGCCGTATCACGGCGCCGAGACCACGGCCTGCCGTGCCCGCACTGGAATACCCGTCCTCCAGACATGCCGCGACGTTGCTCATGCCGGCGCCCTTGTCGAGCGCGAGGATTTCAATGCCCTGGCTTTCATTGTCCTCATAGACACCAACGAGAATTTCCCCGCCGGAGCCGTGCTTGACGAGGTTGGTCGAAAGTTCGGTCGCGACCAGCGCGAGCTTGCCCTTGTCGGTCTCGTTGAAGCCTACGCGCTGGGCGAGATCTGTTGCTGCCCGCCTTGCCTCCGCGACGCCGCTTTGATCGTTGACGCCGACGGATTTCATCATCATTTCCAACGTGCGATGGTGATTTTGGTGCCTAAGCCTGGCTCCGATACGATCGAAAATTCGTTGCTCAGCCGTTTTGCGCCGCCAAGGCCGAGACCCATGCCCCTGCCGGATGTGAAACCGTCCTTGAGGGCCTGCTCGATATCGGCAATGCCGGGCCCCTTGTCGTCGAAAGTCAGCCGAACGCCGCGGCGGCCGCCCTGCTCGACGATCTCCGCGGTGACTTCTCCACCCCCGCCGTAGTCGAGGGTGTTGCGCGCCAGCTCGCTGGACGCCGTGACGATCTTGGTTTGGTCGACCAGGCTCAGCCCGACCTCAAGTGCGAATGCGCGGGTGATTTGCCTCACCCGAACCACGTCGTCCGAAACCTTGATCCCGACACGCTCAGTCCTCGTCGTCGGCATCGTCAGCCTCCGACCCGGCGAGGCGGTCGTGGATCATGGCCATGCCGCGCTCGACGTTCAGTGCGGTCTTGACCCCCGTCAACGACAGGCCAAGCTCGACCAGCGTGATGGCGACGGCGGGCCGCATTCCGACGACGACGGTGTCGGCGTCAAGAATGCGCGAGACCGCGGCGATATTGTCAAGCATCCGGCCGATGAAACTGTCGACGACGTCGAGTGCCGAAATATCGATCAGCACGCCGCGTGCATTGTGCGAGACGATCTTGCTCGTGAGGTCTTCTTCGAGCGCCGTCGCCAGCTGGTCGTGCATGTCGACCTGAATGGTGACAAGGAGCGCGTTGCCGAACTTGAGAATAGGAATGCGGTCCATCGTCAGGCGTCCTGCCCGCCGCTCTTCTTGTCCGCGAAGGTGTACCCTTCGACCCGCTTCGCCTTGACGATGGTCCGCCCGGTCTGCCGCAATGCGACCGCGAAGGCGTCCGCAAGCGAGGCCTTCGAGATCACGTTCAACTCGACGCCGAGATGCACCATGGTTTGGGCAATCTGCGGCCTGATGCCGCTGATCAGGCAATCGGCGCCCATCAGGCGCGCGGCGGCGACCGTCTTCAGGAGGTGCTGCGCCGTGAGGGTATCGACCGTCGGCACGCCGGTAATGTCGATGATGGCGATCTCGGCCTCGTCGTCCACGATCGTTTGGAGGAGGTTTTCCATCACCACTTGCGTGCGCTGGCTGTCGAGCGTGCCGATCAGGGGCAGGGCGAGAATGCCCTCCCAAAGCTTGACGACCGGGGTCGACAGCTCGGCAATCTCGCGCTGTTGGCGAACGATGACTTCCTCGCGGCTCTTCTGGAATATCTCCAGTGTGAACAGGCCAAGCTCGTCGAGCAGCATGGTCGATGTCCAGACCGTCGACGCTTTCTGGTCAGCGGAGAGAGAGGCGTCGCGGTTGATCGCGTTGAACAATGGCTGCTTGAGCGAAAAGATGAAAGTCGCGGTTTCGCTGGGGGAGAAACCCTGCATTGCGCGGGAGCGCGACAGCTCGGCGAGCATCGCTTTGGCCGCCTCGTAAGCAGAGCCGGACGTGTCGGTCCCGCCCTGCGTCAGGGCCTCGTGCAGCAAATGAAGGAAATTCCTGGATTGCGATTGCAGTTCGCCTTCCGAGATGCGGCCGGTATGAAGGATTCCGGCCTTCTTCTGAAATTCGACCCATTCCGGAAGGATGGTTTTCTCGTTCCGGGAGACGAGCGATGCAACGTCACTTCCCGCCTGCGCAGCCATTCTTGTTCTCCTTCATCACGGGTGATCGGGGCCACCCGCTGACAGTGGGCGGCACTTCGGCGGCTACTGCGCCCGTCCGCATCCTGCTGAATTGGTTGGAAGTTCGCTGCCTTGGGCAGCCCGATCGCTCAACCCGTCAGGCTGAGACCCCCTCTATGCCGTGTCTCAACACGGAAGGGAACCTTTGGTTCCTCGGCGTTCCATGAAGTTTGCCAGGCGCCGCCGGCAGGGAGCGAAACGCCCCGGGAAAACCGATAGATGGGTGTCATCGAAACTGTACGCCGTTACCGTAAACACCGTCATTGCTGCGAGAGTAGCGAAGCAATGACGGTGTGGATGGCGCGCCTGCCTTGTCATTCTCTGGCAGTGCCCGGACGCAGCGTAGCGCTTTCCCCGGCGTTGCGAAGCATCGTCCAGTTCAGCAGCGCGCCGTAGAACGGAGCCACGAGAACGTCACGCTGCGACTGCAGTCCCGCTCTTCCGCAATCCCAGGAATTGCAACTCGGCGAACACGCCGGTGGCGATTGCCTGCGCCACGATCATCAGCTCGCCGGCGATGTTCGGCGAGACTGCGCCAGAGAGCAGCAGCGCGATGCTGCCGACCGTCCAGGCCGCGTTGCCGATCACGACCAGCAGCACGAGTGGTTTCGGCACGGCGGCGCGCACGGCAAGCCATCCGACCAAGGCGGTATAAGCAATCAGGAACAGGCCAGTCTCGCGCAGCAGCGCTTCGGGCAGGTTGAACAGCGCCGCGAACGCGCCGGCGCCGAAGGTGAAGCCGAGGGCGGCGACGCCGCTGAAGATGGCGTCCGCAAGCAGGGCACGGCGGAGAAAGGTGGATGCGTCGATCATTAGAGGTCTCCATGGTTGGGGTGGGCTTGGGGGAAACTCAGCGCCATCCGCGCCACCGGGCGCGGAGCAGGCGGGCGAGGCGGAACGGGCAGAGGGTCCTGCCGACGCCATGCTCGAAGGCGATGACCTGCGCGACCACATAGTCGCCGGTCGAATGCAGCAGTGGCTCCGGCATGTTGAGGCCGCGCGCCAGCATCCGGGTGGCGAACGCCATGGCCCAGGGCAACACGTGGTCTGCGACGGTCCGGTAGAGCAGCAGCGCGATCATGGTCATCTCCTGTTGCGACCGAAGATGCGCGCGGACCGGGCCCAATTCGATTACCTCGGGGGTAATGGAAGGGCCGAAATCCGCATGATAGGTTTCGACCATGAACGCATATGCAGCCGCAGCCCAGGCCGAACGCAGCCAGCCGATCCATATCGGCGATCATTTGCGCGAGTGGCGTCAACGCCGCCGCATGAGCCAGCTCGATCTCGCGGGCGAGGCCGAGATCTCGGCGCGCCACTTGAGCTTCGTCGAGACCGGCCGGGCCGCACCCTCGCGTGACATGGTGCTGAGGCTCGCCGAGCGTCTCGATGTGCCGCTGCGCGAACGCAACGTGCTGCTGGTCGCGGCCGGCTATGCGCCGGCATTTCCGCAGCGCCCGCTGGAGGATCCCGCCTTGAAATCAGCCCGCCAGGCGATCGACCTTGTTCTCAAAGCGCATGAGCCCAACCCGGCGCTGGCCTACGACCGGCACTGGAATCTGGTCTCCGCCAACCGCATGGTGGCGCCGCTGCTCGAGGGTATCCCGCAGCGGCTGCTCGGCCAGCCCTTCAACGTGCTGCGGCTCGCCTTCCATCCGGAGGCGCTGGCGCCGCGCACCGTCAATCTGGCGGAATGGTGCGGGCACCTGCTGGAGCGGCTGCACCGGCAATGCGAGGCCACGGCCGATCCCGAGCTGATCAAGCTCTACAACGATCTGAAGAGCTATCCCATTCCGGCGCGCTCGGCCCCGCTATCGAGCGACAACGTCGCCATCCCCTTCAAGCTGCGCCTTGACGGCGAGATACTAAGTTTCTTCTCCACCACCATGGTGTTCGGCACGCCCGTCGATATTACGCTGTCGGAGCTGGCGCTGGAGACGTTCTTTCCGGCCGACGAGCGCACCGCGGAGCGGCTGAAGCAGATGGCCGCGGCCATGGCCTAGTGGCCTTCTCCCGGCGCTCTTGCCTCACGCCGCGATCGGCTTATCTTTGGGCAAACCTTGAAACGCCCGAAGGAGGCGCCTGACATGAGCACGCTTAAACCGCTCCAGATCGACGTCGTCTCCGACGTGGTGTGCCCCTGGTGCTATATCGGCAAGCACCGGATCGAGAGCGCGCTGGCGCTCGTGCCCGACGTGCCGGTCAAGCTCAATTTCCGTCCCTTCTTCCTCAATCCCTGGGTGCCGCGCGAGGGCATCAGCCGCGAGGCCTATCTGACCCAGAAATTCGGTTCGGTCGAAGCCTACAAGGGCATTGCCGGGCGTGTCGTCGCGGCCGCGGGCGAGGAGGGCCTCGTCTACAAGCCCGAGCTCGTCGCGCGCCAGCCCAACACGACCGACTGTCACCGCCTGATCCTGTGGGCGGAGGCGATCGGCAAGGCACCGGAAATGAAGCAGCGTCTGATGGAGCTGTATTTCCGCGATGGCGGCGATCTCACCGACGTGAACGTGCTGGTGCAGGCGGCCGCCGATATCGGCCTCGATGCCGACGACGTGCGCAAGCGCCTGGCCACCGACGAGGACGTCGCGCGCGTTTCGGCCGATGCACAGGAAGCCGCCGAGAAGGGCATCTCGGGCGTGCCGACCTACGTGTTCGCGCAGAAATACGCCGTCTCCGGCGCGCAGGATCCGAACCTGCTCGCGCGCGCCATCCGCGAGGTCTCGGCGGAGATCAACGCCCAGGTGGCGGAGTAGCTTCGCCTATTTGCGGAGGCGGCGGACCACGCGTCGCGCCGTCTCGTGCGCGACGTTGAGGCCGGCCAGCGCTGCGTGAACGAGCGTGACGACCGGATCGTTCCGCCGTAGCGGAACCAGCACGTCACCGATTGCCAAGCGGCCGCGCCAGATCGGATTGATCATGGGGTGGTCGGCACTCGCCGTTGAATCCGCACTCGCAATGGCGGGATCGGCGCAGAGATGGCGGGTCAGGTCGAGCGTGAGCTGCACGCCCGGCGAATATTTTGCGAATCGTTCGTCGATGCCGAGCTTGAAGAAGAAGGCGCGGTCCTGATGCCGCAGCACGATGCCGGCAGCGATGGGCGTCGCGCCGGCGCGCAGCGTGACGACCTCGACTTGCGCGGTCTCTGCCAGAGCCGGCACGGCGCGGCGGATGAAGGTCGCATCGCCCGCATGCTGGATCAGCGCGGTGCCGCGCTTGCCCTTCCAGCCGCTGGATTCGAGCTGCAGGAACGTTTCGAGCGCCGTCCTGGTCTCGTCCGGCTTGCGCGCGACGTCGAAGGTGACGAGACCGTGCTCTGCAAGACGATGGCGCTGGCGGCGCAACTCCTTGAGTTTTTTGGTGCCGAGCGCATCGCGCAACAGCGTCTCGCCATCCTGGGTCGCGTCGAGGCTGGCGCGGATGTAGGAGGAGAGGATGCGCGGTTTCAAGCCGTCGCGGCTAAGAACCTGCTTGAGCGCACTCATCGCCGCACCGTCGAGAGCGACGTCGTTCAAGACGAGCGCATGCGCGCCGGCGTCGCGTGCCTGTTGCAGCAGGTGCGCAACCGCCTCGATCGGGGCATCGCGATCGATCAGGGGGCTGCACAGCGTGCCATAGGGATGCGCGCTGACCAGCGCGGGCAGGGGGATATTTCGGGCGTGCCAGAGCGAGATCACCGGCATCAGCCCGATCAGCCGCGCCGAGGATCGGTCGAATGCGGCAAGCGCCGAGGCTGAGGTGCGGCCGCGCGCGGTGGCGCTGACGGCAAGCTCCCAGGCGGGCAGGTAATATCCGTTTGGCTCGATCGCGCGCTGCGCCAGCGCGCGCCATTGGCCGGGGTCGATCGCGGTGAGCGGGATGAGCGCGCGCGCAGCCTCGGCAGGCTTTGCCGATGCCGGATTGACCGCAGCCTGGTGCGCGATATCGACCACGTCCCGTCGTTCCCCGTTCAGAAGGCCATGCTTAGCGCAAAGATTGGAAAATACCGTTGGGGCGCCGCTTCAATTCGAATGGTATTGTTAACGTCTCATTGAGCATGCGAGCCGCAGACGACCGGAATGCACGCTATTGATCGCCGGGGACGAAATGATCGCGGGCACTGGCTCGGTTGCCGCTGGCCGTTTCGGTGATGGCGATGTCGATGTCGCGGGAGGTCTTCGGCAGATCGGCGGCGCCGACCTGCACCGACAGCCTGATCTCGCGGGTCTGGTCCTGCCCGACCTCGATGACGGGATTCGCGCCGGGGCTGGCCTCGATGCCGGCGATACGAATGATCGCGCCGGGCAGACCCGAGACATCGAGCGCAAACGACCGCTGTGCGCCCTTGTTGAGGATGCGCACGGTGTAGTCGTTGCGTACGCCGCCATCCGAAAGTTGAACGAAGAGGGGATTGCGCTCGTGCAGGACGTTGACGTCCATCGTTGCGCGGGTGGCGAGCGTATAGAGCATGATGTTGCCGACGATCATGATAGCTGCGACATAGATCAGCGTGCGCGGGCGGATGATGCGGTAGATCGCCGGCTTGCCCTCCCGCCGGCGTTGCATGTTGATGTCGGTATCGTAGCCGATCAGGCCGGCGGGCCGGCCGATCTCGCGCATCACGTTGTTGCAGGCATCGATGCACAGGCCGCACTGGATGCAGCCGAGCTGGATGCCGTTGCGGATGTCGACGCCGGTCGGGCAGACATTGATGCACTGATGGCAATCGACGCAGTCACCGGCGACATTGCCGTGCGCGCGGGCGGCATCCGCCTTCTTCACCGACATGCGTGGCTCGCCGCGATCGCGGCGATAGGTCACGTTGAGCGCCCATTCGTCGGTCAGCGCCGCCTGGATGCGCGGCCACGGACACATGTAGATGCACATCTGCTCGCGGGCGTGACCGGCAAAGACATAGGTTGTGGCGGTGAGGATGCCGATCCAGAGATAGGAAACGAACGGCGCCTGGAAGGTGGCGAGCTCCTTCACCAGCGTCGGCGCGTCGTCGAAGTACAGCACCCAGGCGCCACCGGTCCACCACGCGATCATGATCCAGAGAAAGTGCTTCAGCGCGACCTTCCGGATGTGATCGAACGTCCAGTAGCGCTTGTCGCCCTGCATGCGCTCGCGGCGATCGCCCTCGACCCAGCGCTCGACCGCGTAGAACAGGTCGGTCCACACCGTCTGCGGGCACATGTAGCCGCACCACAGGCGGCCAGCGACCGCATTCATCAGGAAAAGCGTCATCGCAGCGATGATCAGCAGGCCGGTGAAATAGTAAACCTCCTGCGGCCACAGCTCGACGAAGAAGAAGTAGAAGCGTCGATGTGGAAAATCGATCAGCACCGCCTGGTCCGGCAGGTTGGGCCCGCGGTTCCATCGCACGAAGGGGAGCAGATAGTAGGTCGCGAGCGTGACGCAGAGGATCGCCCACTTGATGCGGCGAAAGGGGCCATGGACGGATTGCGGATAGACCTTCTTGCGCTTCTCGTAGAGAGGTCCCTCGATGAGGGTGTCGTCGCCCATGCTGCGCTTCCCGTGTTTGCGTCGGCGAAGCCCTATTCCGGTGCGCAGAAGAGGCGGTACAAGGTCTCCAGCACCGATCGGACCTCCGGGCTCGCGATGCTGTAGTATATGGTCTGGCCATCCCGCCTGGGTTTGATCAGGCTCAATGCGCGCATCTTTCCGAGATGCTGGGATAGCGCGGCCGACGACAGGCCTGCGATGTCGGCGAGTTCGCCGACGGACTTTTCGCCGTCGAGCATGTTGCAGAGAACCAGCAGCCGCTTGGGATTGCCCATGGCGTTGAGGAGGCGGGAGGCCTCTTCGGCCTTTTCCTCCAGAGCGAGCAATTCCTGATTCCGGGGCTTGCGCTTCATGACTGCCCGATATATTAGTATATTCGAAAATAAGAAACAACTGAAATAACTGTATTCGGTGCCCGCAGGGCGCTCTCGATCCGGAGGGACTCATGGTCTCGACATCGTTTACACCGATCGCCTCCCTCGTTGGCGGCGCGATGATCGGCGTGTCCGCCGTTCTGCTGATGTGGGCGACTGGACGCATCGCCGGCGTCAGCGGCATCGCGGCGCGGCTGTTTCCGCCTTACGAGGATCGCGAATTCGCCGGGCGTCTTGCCTTCGTTGCCGGTCTCATCGCCGCGCCCGTGCTTGTGCGGCTCATCGTTGGAAGCCTGCCGGCGCAGACGATCGCGGCGGGGCCTGCCGTCTTGATCGTCGGCGGCCTTCTGACGGGTTTCGGTTCGGTGTGGGGTAGTGGTTGCACTTCGGGCCACGGTGTCTGTGGTTTGTCGCGGCTCTCGGTGCGCTCGCTGGTCGCGACCATGACCTTCATGGCCACGGGCATGGCGACTGTCTTCTTGATGCGGCACTGGAGCTGATGGCGATGGCAATCCTGGTTCAATTCGCGATCGGCCTGGTCTTCGGTCTCGGCCTCATCGTCTCCGGCATGTCGGATCCGGCGAAAGTTCTGAACTTCCTCGACATCGGCGGTATTCCGGCAGGGACGTGGGATGCGAGCCTTGCCTTCGTGATGGCGGGCGCCGTGACTGTGACTTTCGTCGGCTTCAATCGTGTCCTGAAGCTCGCACGCCCCTTCTTCGCCGAGCGATTCTATCTTCCGACGCGGAACGATATCGATCCGAGGATCATCGCGGGACCCGCGATATTCGGAGTCGGCTGGGGGCTGGCGGGCTTCTGTCCGGGACCGGCGCTGACGGCGCTCGGATTCGGCTCGGCCTCGGCCTTCATCTTCGTTTCGGCGATGTGCGCCGGAATGATGCTCGCTCGCTTCATCGCTCACCTACCGTCGCTGACGCGCTACGTCACGCCGGTCGACCCGCTCGAAACCTGAAGTCACGTAGAGAGTCAGTCATGGACAAGAATTACCCCGAGATCACCAGGCAAATCTCCGCCAACATGCGCAAGCTGCGGAACGACATTCCCGACACCATGAAGGGATTTGCCGCGCTCGCCCAGGCCGCCACGCGCGACGGCGCGCTGGACAAGAAGACCAAGGAGCTGATCGCGCTTTCGCTCGGCGTCGCCGCGCGTTGCGACGGCTGCATCGGCTTCCACACAGAGGCCCTCGTGAAGCTCGGCGCGACGCGCGAGGAGATCGAGGAGACGCTCGGGATGGCCATCTACATGGGTGGCGGTCCATCGCTCATGTATGCTGCGGATGCGATCGCGGCCTATGAGCAGTTTCAGCAGCAACCGGTTATCGCCTGACGCGCTGATCTCATTCAGGCACGGCGACGGGACCGGCCGCGTGTGCGTCCGGTCCCGTCGATCATGACGTCATCGGTTACCAGCGGTCGCCAACACCGACGCCGACGCTCACCCCGGGCGCACGAATGCCGACGCCGGCGCGGGGACCATCGTCCCAGTCGCGATAAGTGCGGCGCTCGTAATAGCGCTCGCGCGGCATGGTGGCGTAGGAATCGCGCACGATCACGCGCGCGCCGCCGCGGGTGCGGTAGCAATTGCCGGCGTCATCGCAGACAAGCCGGACTTCCTGAATGAGTTCAGGGTTAGCGTATTCACCGGTCGTATAGATATCCGCAGCCTTGGCGCCGCTCGCCGCAGCCAGGGCCCCGACGCCAGCCAGCAGTGCAATCGTAAATGTCCGCATCATGTCCTCCTCCGAAACTGCCCTCTACGGTAACAAGAAGGGGAGGCAGGGATCGTTCCGGTCGATTTACAGCTTTTTCCCGGAACCAACTCTGATGTGCTGCAATGTTCCCTCCGTGGCGCCCATCAATCGGCGCGGCATGGTGATTGCGTTGGGGCGAACTTCACGTGCACCTAAGCGGACTATCAAAGGCGCTGGTCGACACGTGTCGGACGACGTCATCTCGCGGATGGTGAAACGGTTAGATCGGCTGGTAAGTCTCCGTCCCGCAGATGTCGTCGGCTTCCGCCCGCCGGCGATCGACGACCTTTCCGCCTGAGATGGTTACGATGTAGGTTTGGGCGCCGAGTGGAGAGCCGGTTGCGGAGGTGAGCTGCGCGCGGACGCAAGCTGTCCAGCCCGGCCCGCGCACTTCGCGATGCGGCGAGGCGACGTGCACCTCGCGCGGATAGGATGTGTTGAGGAAGACGACGTCGATCTGCTCGCGCACGACGCGCTTGACGTCCGGCGGGGCCTCGGGCGGCGGCTGCTCGGTTTCCTTCATGCGCATGAATTCGGGCACCGGCGCGCGGCTGTCAGCAAAGCCGCAGGCACCGAGCGTCAGCGCGGCGGCAAGCAGCGCCGCATGGGCAATGATCCGCAACATCCGTGAAGGTCCCCTGCGGGCCGACAGATAGGTACGAATGCGATCCGACGAAGTCCGCCCCGATCAAGATTTGCTGAAGGTCCGGAACCCGCGGCATTTGCTATTACGGGATTGCAGGCTAGTTTGTATCCCGGATGAAGGGGATTGCACCAATGAGGATTTTGATCATAGCGGCTGCGGTGCTGGCGCTGGCGGGCGGCTTGGCGCAGGCCCAGATGGGCGCCGGCAGCAAGCGCCAGGGCAACGCGCCGAAGGCCGACAACACGCCCAAGGTCGACGAAAAGGCCTACAAGGCGGCGCTCGAACGCATTCCGGAGCCCAAGGAGAAGTACGATCCGTGGAGCGGGGCCCGTCCGAGCGAGCCCGCGAAGAAGCAAAAATAAAGTGCGGCCGCAGACCGGCCCGCGAATTGCGAGCGCGCTCGTTGCGCTCCTGTTGGTTGCGGCACGGCCATGCGTCGCCTGGGAGAGTTGGGGCGCAGATGCCGGCGGCTCCCGCTTCTCGCCATTGCGAGAGATCACGCCCGACAATGTCGGCCAGCTCGTTCGCGCCTTCGAATATCACACAGGCGATCTCACCGCGCGCTCGCCCGAGGTCATGCGGCGAACCAAATTCCAGGCGACGCCGCTCCTCGTGGAAGACAGCCTGATTTTCTGCTCCCCCTTCAACGAGGTGATCGCGCTCGATCCCGGCACGGGCGCGCAGAAATGGCGCTACGATCCGAAGATCGCGACCAATCAGCGTCCCGCCAATCGCTATGTCTGCCGCGGTGTCACTTACTGGGTCGACGACAAGGCGCCCGTGAATGCCGCCTGCCGATCGCGCATCTTCATGGGCACCAACGACGTCCGCCTGATCGCGCTCGATGCGAAGACGGGAATCCCCTGTGCCGGTTTCGGCAAGGGCGGTGAGATCAGGCTCGAGATCGGCATGAAGCTGGATTGGCCCGGTGAATTCCAGATCACCTCGCCGCCGGCGGTGGGCCGCGGCGTCGTCGTGGTCGGCTCCTCGATCGGCGACAACAGCCGCGTCGATGCGCCGAGCGGCATGGTGCGCGCGTTCGACGCGCGCAGCGGCGAGGCGCGCTGGACCTTCGAGCCGCTCAAGCGCGAGGGCATCGAAGCCGGTCACACCAATGTCTGGGCGCCGATGTCGGTCGACGAGACGCGCGGGCTCGTTTTCCTGCCGACGACCTCGCCGTCGCCGGACTTCTGGGGCGGCAAGCGGCCGGGCAACAACGAGCACGCCAATTCGGTGGTCGCGTTGCGCATCGAGAGCGGAGAACTGGTCTGGGCATTCCAGACCGTGCATCACGATGTCTGGGACTACGATTTGGCGTCGCAGCCGACGCTCACGCGTCTCGACACCGGCGAGGGCCAGCGCGACGTCGTGATCCAGCCGTCCAAGCAGGGTTTTGTCTTTGTGCTCGACCGCGACACCGGCAAGCCGGTGTGGCCGGTCGAGGAACGCGCGGTGCCGCAAGGCGGCGCGGAGGGCGAGACATTGTCGCCGACCCAGCCGTTCCCAACGCATGTGCCGGCGCTGACGTCGCAGACGATCTCGACCGATGATGCGCTTTCGCTGCTGCCGGGCTTGCGCCGCTCGTCCTGCGAACGGCAATTCGCAGCGGCGCATAACGAGGGCCTGTTCACACCTCCTTCGGTGCAGGGCACGCTGGAGTTTCCCTTCACCGGCGGTGGCGTGAACTGGGGCAGCGCTGCGTTCGATCCGGTCCATCAGATCCTCTATGCCAACACCAGCCGCGCCGTTCATCTCATCAAGCTGATCCCGCGCGCGGAGGCGGCCGGATTCAATCCGCCGCCGGGGCATGATTTCGGCCGGCAGCGCGGCGCGCCGTTCGCGATGTCGCGTGCCGTGGTGATGTCGCCGCTCGGCTTCCCCTGCAACAAGCCGCCCTGGGGCGAGATGGTTGCGGTCGATCTGAAGGCCGGCAAGATTCTCTGGCGTTCGAGGGTCGGCACCACCGAGGATCTGGCGCCGCTCGGCGTGCCGCTGCCCTGGGGCACGCCGCTCGTCAACGGACTAGCAGTCACCGCAGGCGGGCTCGTCTTCACCGGCGCGATGGATGCCTATTTGCGTGCGTTCGATGCGCATAGCGGCAGCGAGCTGTGGCAGGGCCGGCTGCCGG
>NZ_AKIY01000247.1 GCF_000282615.1 Bradyrhizobium sp. YR681
AGTGTTTAGCCCGGAGACATGACTTACAGGTGTTCGGGGACATGGTTGACACATCAAAATCGGCTCGATTCGTCAAACAAGGGGGCGAACGATGCCGTGGCGAGAGGTGTCAGTCATGGATCAACGGCGAGAGTTTGTGATGCTTGCCAAGCAGGAGGGAGTGAACCTGCGGCAGCTGTGCCGGCAGTTCGGCATCAGCGCCCCGACTGGCTACAAGTGGATCCAGCGGTACGATGCAGGCGATACGGCGTTGGCGGACCGGTCGCGACGACCTCATCACAGCCCGAAGCGTACAGCTGCTGCGACCGAGCAGCAGATCGTCGAGTTGCGCGATGCTCACCCGGCTTGGGGAGCGCGCAAACTCGCGCATCGTCTGAAGCGCAACCGGCAAGCCATTCCGGCGATATCGACCGTGCACGAGATTCTACGACGTTACGATCGGGTGAAGGAGCCTGCGGGCACGCCTGGACAGCCGTATACGCGCTTCGAGAGGGATACGCCCAATCAGCTTTGGCAAATGGACTTCAAGGGACACAGTGCGCTGGAGAACGGCGTGTCTTGTCATCCACTGACGACGCTTGATGATCACTCGCGCTTTGCCTTGTGCTTGGCAGCCTGTGACAACGAACGAGGCTCGACGGTACGAGGCCATCTCGAGACGACGTTCCGCCGTTACGGACTGCCGGATGCGATGTTCGTCGACAATGGCGGCCCCTGGGGCTTCACCCTTGAAGACCCCTGGACCACGCTGACGGTGTGGCTTCTCAAGCTCGGCATCCGCACGATTCACAGCCGGCCCTATCATCCCCAGAGCCGAGGCAAGAATGAACGGTTCCACCGCAGCCTGAAAGCCGAGGTTCTCGCCTTCAAGCGCTATCGGGACCTTGCTGATGCCCAGCGGGCGTTCGACCAATGGCGAGCCGTCTACAATCTCGATCGACCGCACGAGGCATTGGGCTTCGATGTGCCCGCAAGCCGTTATCGGCCGAGCCAGCGCCCCATGCCGGATCGCCTTCCAACCGTGGAGTACGACGAGGGCGAGATCGTCCGTTCCGTCTCTACCACCAAGGCCTATGTCAGCTTCAAGGGACAGCTCTGGAAAGTCCCGCAAGCCTTCCGTGCCGAGAGGCTCGCCATTCGCCAGCTCAGCGCTGACGGAAAGTTCGGAATATTCTTTGCCGCCCATCAGATCGGAACGATCGATTTGCGTAACCCCAAAAGTGTCAACCATGTCCCCGAACAGGTGTAAGCTATGTGTCCGGGCTGAACAGCAGCGAAGCAATCCAGACTGCGACCCACGGAAAGATTCTGGATTGCTTCGCTGCGCTCGCAATGACGGGGATGGGCCATAGGCCCTCATCAGCCCTTGTAGCCCGGATGGAGCGAAGCGTAATCCGGGGCCGCAGCGTCCGCGAGAAAAGAATCCCGGATTGCGCTACGCTCCATCCGGGCTACGGCCTCACGTCAGCACCTTCACCCCGCCGAACGATGTCACCCGCCCCTGCTTCAGCATTACGATCTGCGTCGCCAGCTGCCGCAACTCCGCGACGTCGTGGCTGACATAGACCATGGGGACATTGGCCTCGTCCCGCAGCCGCACCAGATAGGGCAAAATCTCCAGCTTGCGGCCTTCGTCGAGCGCACCGAGCGGTTCGTCGAGCAGCAGCAGCCGCGGTTTTGACAGCAGCGCGCGGCCGAGCGCGACGCGCTGGCGCTCGCCGCCGGAGAGTTTTCCGGGGCGGCGATCCAGCAGCGCGCCGATGTCGAGCAGGTCGACGATGCGCTTGTGCTGGGCCGGATCGGGCGCGAGTCCATTCATCCGCCGTCCGTAGTCGAGGTTCTGCGCGACATTGAGATGCGGAAACAGCCGCGCATCCTGAAAGACATAGCCGATGCGGCGGCGCCAGGTCGGCACATGAATGCCGGCCGCGGTGTCGTCCACGGTCTCGCCGTCGATCACGATGGTGCCGCGGTCGGGCCGCAACAGCCCTGCGATCATATTCACCAGCGAGCTCTTGCCGGCGCCCGAGGCGCCGAACAGGCCGATGACGCGGCCTTCGCTGCTGAAGGACGCGGACAGCGAGAACTCGCCGAGCTGCTTTTCGATGTCGACGCGCAGCATGGTCAGTTCCCGTGCAGGCGTTGCGTGGCGCGGCGGGCGAACCATTCGGCTGATATCAGCGCGCCCAGCGCCAGAATGACCGAGACGATCACGAGCCGGCCCGCAGCGGCATCACCGTCGGGCGTCTGGATCAGCGAATAGATCGCCGACGAAATCGTCTGGGTCTCGCCGGGAATGTTGGAGACAAACGTAATGGTCGCGCCGAACTCGCCGATCGCCTTGGCAAAACCGAGCACCATGCCGGCGAGCACGCCGGGCAGCGCCAGCGGCAGCGTCACCGTGAAGAACACTTTCCAGGGAGCGGCGCCAAGCGTTTCGGCCGCCTGCTCGAGCCTGCGGTCGATCGCCTCGATCGACAGCCGCATCGGCCGCACCAGCAGCGGAAACGACATGATCCCGCAGGCGAGCGCAGCACCGGTCCAGCGGAATGAGAAGACGATGCCGAGATACTCGGCCAAAAATCCACCGACGAGTCCCTTGCGGCCGAAGGTCAGGAGCAGGAGATAGCCGGTGACAACAGGCGGCAAGACCAGCGGCAGATGCACGACGGCATCGAGCACCGACTTGCCCCAGAAATCACGCCGCGCGAGCAGCCATGCCAGCGCAATGCCGAACGGCGTTGCGACCAGCGTGGCGATGACGGCGACCCTGAGCGAGAGCAGGATCGCCGTCCATTCGGCGGGAGAGATGTCGAACATCAAGTCGTAGGTATCAGGTCGCAGAAATCAGGTCGTCGGGCTGACCAGGAACTTGAAGCCGTACTTTTCCAGGATGGTCTTGGCCGCGGTCGAGCGCAGAAAGGCGAGATAGTCATTCGTTTCCGGCTTCGCGGTCGTGGTCGCGGCGACCGGATAGATGATCGCGGGGTGCGACTCCGCCGGGAAGGTGCCGACGATCTTCACGCCCGGCTCGACCTTGGCGTCGGTGGAATAGACGATGCCGAGATTGGCCTCGCCGCGCGCCACCAGCGTCAGCGCCGCGCGCACGCTCTCGGCCATCGCGAATTTCGGCTCCGCGGCAGTCCAGGCGCCAAGCTTCTCCAGCGCTGCCTTGGCATATTTGCCGACCGGCACCGACTTGACGTCGCCGGTCGCGATCTTGCCGTCGCCGGCGAGCTTTGCGAGATCGAACCCTTGCGCGATCGTGACATTGTCGATCCTGGAATCCTTCGGCGCGATCAGCACGATGCTGTTGCCGAGCAGATTGACCCTGGAAGGCTCGTTGATGGTCTTTTTGGAGATGGCGTAGTCCATCCAGTCGGTGTCGGCGGAGACGAACACGTCGGCCGGCGCGCCCTGCTCAATCTGCTTGGCGAGCACCGAGCTCGCGGCATAGGAGACGCTGAACTTGACGCCGGTCTTGGCGGTGTAGGCGGCGTCGACCTCGTCGAGCGCGTTCTTCATCGAGGCTGCCGCGAACACGGTGATGGTCTTGTCCTGCGCGGCGGCAGGCGAAAGGGCCGCGCCTGCGAAGAGGATGAAAGCGGTGAAAAGTCCGGCGATACGAATCATGGGGTGCGCTCCGTGCGAACTCGCGCACAAAAGCGCGCGCAAATCCGGCGTTGGGTGGTTGGGCCGCGACGGGCGGAAGCGCTGTTCCACAGGGCCTTGCGACGGCTTACGGCCGGCAGGGATATCGCTGGCATCGAAGATAGCAGGCCGGGGCCTCAGGTCAAAGGCGACTGTTTGTCTGACCTATGGCGCCGGCAGGATCGCAATCGAGAGCGAATTGTCCCGGGCGCCGCTGACCTGGACCACGAAGGGCTGGGCCGACAGCTGGTATTTCATGGTCTTGCGGATGCCGTCGCAATCGGTGGCGCCGCTGAAGGCCACGGGCTTGAGGACATGCCCGTCCTGGACCACGTCGACCCAGGCCCCGCTGGACAGGCTGACCGTGTAGAGGCCTGCCTTAGGCACCGCCTTGATGCTGGTGAAGCCGGCAAAGCTGCCGTCCTTCGGCGCCCGCTCCGGCGGCGTCGGCAGTTTTGCGTCCGCGGGGGCAACCAGTCCAAGCGTGATGGCCGATGCGGGCAGGGCGGCCTGCTCGGCCCCCGAAGCGAGCTTGGCACGGTCCGGCGCGGTGAGCGCCGCGCGCTCGCGCTCGATCGGCCATTTGAACTTGTCGCACCCGCTCGGCTCTTCGGCAGCCAGAGCAGAGGTCGCGCCAAGCGTGAGCGCAGCGAGGAAGGTGAGGACGCGCATGTCAAATCTCATCGTTGGCCACGCAAAAGCTGCGGGCTTGCGGTCAGGCTTGTTGGAGAACGGGATGCGCATCCCGGAATGCCGCGGGCTTACGGCACGGCGGCAGGGCCATCCTAGCGCATTTGGGTAGCGCGAACCAACCAACTCGTCGTTATCCCGGGCTCGCTTCGCGCCCCGGGACGACAGCGGTGGGTGAGGCGGCAGCGTACGTTACGGCTTCGCGTCGCCCGCATGCAGCACCACCTTGCAGGCGGCCGGCATCTGCGCCAGCGTCATCGGCGGTTTTGGCTTGGGCGGCTCCGGCGGGGGCTTGGGGTGCAGCACGCCGTCGCTGAACCAGTAGGCGAGATCGGCTGGCTTGCAGCCTTCGTCTTCCGACTGCGACGGCTGGCCTTCGCATTCGCTCGCGCCCGCCGGGCAGTGCATGCGGATGTGGAAGTGATAGTCGTGGCCCCACCACGGCCTGATCTTCGACAGCCAGGCGCGGTCGCCCTTGGCCTCGCGGCACAGCGCTTTCTTGATCGCGGCATTGACGAAGATGCGCTGCACCGCCGGCTCGCGCGCCGCATCGCGCAGCACCAGCACGTGGGCAGGCGTGAACACCTTCGGATCGATGTCGAGCCGGTCCGGCCGCACCATCATCACGGCCGACATTTCCTCGCGCTCCTCGCGCGAGAGCCGGTGGTCCGGCATCGGCGTCAGCCAGATGTCGGCATCGAGCCCGACCTGGTGGCTGGCATGGCCCGACAGCGCCGGCCCGCCGCGCGGCTGGCCGATGTCGCCGACCAGAATGCCCGGCCAGCCCGCGTCCTTGTGCGCCCTGGCGGCAAGGCGCTTGATCAGCGCGATCATGTCGGGGTGGCCGTAATTGCGGTTACGCGACAGCCGCATCACCTGCCAATTGTCGCCGTTGAGCGGCATCTGCATGGCGCCGCCGATGCAGCCCCTGGTGTAGGAGCCGATCACATGCGCCGGCCCCGTCGAGGGCAGCAGCTTTCGCGCAAAAAACTCGCGGGCGCCGACCGTGGGATCGTTCGGATTGGCGATCGGCGGCAGCGGTTTGGGCGTCACGCTGCCCTTGTCCTGGGCCAGCGCGCCGCCGGCGGCCAGGACTTTTATGACGACGAGCGTCATGACGAGCAGGAGAGGGGCGAGGCGGCGGGGACTCATGCTGACATCCTTATACCCCAACCCCACGCCGATGCCGCACAGGATCTTCGCCCATCGCGAGCCCGGTTCTCGGTCGATCTGAACCGGAATGTTTCCAGATCATCACAAAGTCGTATGCCGGCGGGCCGTTCTTTAACGACGCGATAACCGTATCCTGCATTGACCAAAATTCGTGCGCGACGTGAGGAATACCCGCAGGCCGCATGCAATTGCGCGCGATCGCGGAAATGATTCACGCGAGCGCGCAATTTTGCGCCAGCGTTTCCGTCCGATCGCGACGGGCGGGCCGGTTTGGTGCGTACACCCGCGATATCGCGCCTTGCAAACAGGCAAAAGGCCGGACGCAGCAGCGTCGTGGCGCCTGTGGCCGGATCGCCGGGCCGGCCAAGATTACTTTTTTTTCAGACACTTGCCCCAAGACTTGCCTCAAGGCTTGCGGCCGCAAGTGCGACTGGGACATGTGACGTTGAGTTTGGGGTCTCGAAAACAGGGAAAGCGAAAGCGCAAATTGCTTGCCGGCCAAGGGCCGCGCAAGCCGCGATTCGCGCGCGCGCCGCACCGGCCCGTCGAGCACGACGAACTCGTGCAGAGCCGTGCGGAAACCGAGGCGGCCATCACGGAAGCGCGCAAATCGCATGAGCGGCTGCGCCAGGCCGTCGACCTGCTGCCGCAGGGCATCGTGATTCTCGACCCCGAGGGCCGCTACGTTCTCTGGAACAAGCAATATGCGGAGATCTACAGCAAGACGGCCGATCTGTTCGCGGAAGGCGCGCGCCTCGAAGACACGCTCCGCGTCGGTGTCGCCCGCGGCGACTATCCGGAAGCCATGGGCCACGAGGACGAATGGATCGCCCAGCGGCTGAAGAAGCTCTATGAGCCCGGCAAGCGCCACGAGCAGACGCTGTCGGACGGCCGCGTCATCCTGATCGAGGAACGCCGTACCGACGACGGCGGCGTCGTCGGCCTGCGCGTCGACATCACCGAATTGAAGCAGCGCGAGGCCTCGTTCCGCCTGCTGTTCGACGGCAATCCCGTTCCCATGATCGTCTGTGCGCTGGACGACGAGCGTATCCTCGGCGTCAACGATGCCGCGATCGCCCATTACGGCTACAGTCGCGCCGAGTTCGAGAAACTGACGATCCGCGCCCTGCAGGCCTTCGACAGCGAGCCGCCCTGGACCGTCGACCTCTCCGGCGAGGAGCAGGCCGGGCGCACCTGGAAGCACGTCAAGGCCGACGGCGCGCTGATCGACCTTGCGATCTATTCCCGCGAGCTGACCTATGCCGAGCGGCCGGCGGTGCTGCTGGCGCTGATGGACATCACCGAGCGCAAGCGCGCCGAGGCCCGGCTCGCCTTCATGGCCCAGCATGACGGGCTCACCGGCCTGCCCAATCGCAACCTGCTGCGCCAGCAGGTCGACGAGATGCTCTCGCATACGCGGCGCAGCTCCGACAAGGTCGCGCTGCTGATGCTGGGGCTGGACAATTTCAAGGCGGTCAACGACACGCTGGGGCACACGGTCGGCGACAAGCTGCTGCGCGGCGTCGCCAAGCGGCTGCGCTCGACCTTGCGCGAGGACGACGCGCTGGCGCGGTTGAACTCGGATGAGTTCGCCATCGTCCAGAGCGGTCTGACGCGGCCTGAAGACGCGGTGCTGCTCGCAAAACGCCTGCTGGAAGCCATTTCCGACCCGTATCTGCTCGACGGCCATTCCGTGGTGATCGGCGCCTCCATCGGCATCGCGATGGCGCCGGGCGACGGCGATGATTCCGAAAAGCTGCTCAAGAGCGCCGACATGGCGCTGTCGCGCGCCAAGCTGGACGCCCGCGGCACGTTTGCGTTTTTCGAGGCCGCGCTCGATGCCAAGGCACAGAGCCGCCGCAAGATCGAGGTCGAGCTGCGCGACGCGATCCAGAACGACGTGCTGCGTCCCTATTACCAGCCGCTGGTCGATCTCCAGAGCGGCCGCATCACCGGCTTCGAGGCGCTGGTGCGCTGGCCGCATGCCGAGCGCGGCATGGTCTCGCCGGCCGAATTCATTCCGGTCGCCGAGGAAACCGGCCTGATCAATCCGCTCGGCGGCCTGATGCTGCGCCGCGCCTGCCTGGACGCTGCGACCTGGCCGGACGACGTCCGCGTCGCCGTCAATTTGTCGCCGCTCCAGTTCCGCAGCGGCAATCTGCTCTCGGTGGTGACGGACGCGCTGAAGCAGTCCGGTCTGCCGGCGCGGCGGCTCGAGCTCGAGATCACCGAGACGCTGCTCCTGGAGAAGAGCGCGCAGGTGCTGGCGACGCTGCATGCCTTGCGCGCGCTCGGCGTGCGCATCTCGATGGACGATTTCGGCACCGGCTATTCCAGCCTCAGCTATTTGCGCAGCTTCCCGTTCGACAAGATCAAGATCGACCAGTCCTTCGTGCGCGATCTCGGGGCCAACCGCGAGGCCCAGGCGATCATTCGCTCCATCGTCAGCCTCGGCAAAGGCCTCGGCGTCACCATCACCGCCGAAGGCGTCGAGACCGAAGCCGAGCTGAGCTGCCTCCGCGCCGAAGGCTGCGACGAGGGCCAGGGTTTTCTGTTCAGCAAGGCCCGTCCCAACGTCGAGATCATCAGCCTGCTCGCCGCGCAGCGCGGCATCGATGGCGGCGACGACGAAGCCGCCGCGCTGGTGGCGTGAGCGGATCCTGACGTAAGGGACGCGCCGCTCTCTCGGTTAACCTCTCCCGCTTGCGGGAGAGGTCGCGCCGAAGGCGCGGGTGAGGGCTCTCTCCACGCTGGGATTCCCACCGCGGAGACACCCTCTCCCCAACCCTCCCCCGCAAGCGGGGGGGGGAGCGCAGCACCGTTGCGGCTGTCATCATCCCCCCGCCAGGATCGCCTTGCCCACATCCTCGTAATGCGTGTCGCGCGCCTGGATCTGCTGCGCGATTGCGTGCATGTCGCGAAATCGCCGCTCGAACGGGTTGCTGCGGAACACCGCGGTCGCGCCGGCCATGTGATAGGCGGTGTCGACCACCTTGGCCGATTGATGGATGGTCCAGGTCGCGGCGAGCCTGACGGCGCTGCGATGCGCCGCGCTGAATTCACCGGTCGCGGACAGCTCCCGCCACATCGCATGCGCCGTCGCATAGAGATAGGCGCGCGCGGCGCGCAAATCTCCCTCGGTGCGGCCGATCAGGCCCTGGACCGCCTGGTTGTCGCGCATGGTGCCGGCCGCCAGCGACTGATGTTTTCCGCGCGCCAGCGCAATGGCCGCATCCAGCGTAGCGCGCGCGACGCCGAGCGAGACCGCGGCAAAGCCGAGGCTGTAGGTCGAGCCGGTGCCGATCCTGTAGAGCGGCCCCGTCTCGCGCAATGCAGACGGCACGTCACGAAACGCCGTGAAACGCTCGGGGACGAAGAGGTCGGCAACCTCATACGAATCCGTGCCGGTGCCGGCGAGCCCGATCGCCTGCCACACGTCGTGCAGCACGGCGCTTGCGGCCGGAAACAGGAGGGTGCGTACCTCCGCCGCGCCATCTGCATTTCTGCGCGGCACACCGTCCGCGCCGACGATACGAACATGCGCGCCCAGCCAGCTCGCCTGCCGCGAGCCCGAGGCAAAATCCCAGCGCGCCGTGACGCGGTAACCGCCGTCCACCGCCCGCGCCTCATGCGCGATCGCACCCCAGGCGAGGATGCCTTGCGCCGTGTTGAAGATCTCGTGCGCGGTATCGTGGTCGAGCCAGGCCGCGATCATCGCGCAGACGCTGCATTGGCCAAGGCACCAGGCGGTGGAAGCATCCGCCTTCGCGATCTCCTCCAGCATCTGCATGAAATGTTCCGGCGCAGCTTCAGTACCGCCGAGGCTTTGCGGCAGCAGCGCGCGATAAAGCCCGTTCTCGCGCAGCGCGGAAACGACGGCCGGGGTCAGCCGCCGCGTGCGCTCGATCTCGTCAGCCTCGCCCGCGATCAGCGGCGCGATGGCCCGCGCCCGTTCGACGAGGCCAACCCCGGGAACTGCGTTCATGCGCGTTTCCTCGCCCATTCTTGGTGTGAGCGGTGAGAGGCGCGATGGTGGTCTATTTGGTGAGGAGGATCAAGATCACATCCCGGTGCCTGCCCTGCGGGCCACGATCTTAAATCTCTCGATCTCCCGTAGCCCGGATGGAGCGAAGCGAAATCCGGGGCCGCTGGAACCGGCGGCGACCAACCCGGATTGCGCTTCGCTTCATTCGGGCTGCGGACTATAGCAGCCGCTCCATGATGATCGTGCGTTCGTCACCGTGATAGCTGTCGCGCACGGCATTGAACCCGAGCCTTGCGTAGAAAGTCTCGGCGGTCACCGACGACGGGACCGTCAACGCGGCCATGCTCCGCTCGCGCGCCGTGCGCTCGATCTCGGCCATCAGCAGCCTGCCGATTCCCTTTCCCTGAACATCGGGAGCCACGAAGACCGTGCGGACCACGCTTCCGTCAAGGCTCGCCGTTCCCACGACGCGGCTTCCGAACGTGGCGACGAAGACGGTGCGTTTCCCGATCAGCGCCCGCACGGCGTCCGGGCTGAAGCTGCGCTCGACCCTCGCGATGATCCCGTCCGTATAGTCCTTCGCATTGGTCTCACGCAGCGCGCGCAGGATGACTAAGCTGATGTCGCCTGCGTCATCTTCGAGCGCGGGCCGGATCGTGTAGTCCATGGACCGCTCCGCTGTTTAATGTTACCGCTTGTAGCATGTTCGCAGGACCCCGTCCAAGAGGCACCCCATGACGAAGCCGGTCCGCCGCAACGCGCGCCCCGCCACGACCGCCACCCGCGCCGGGGCGAGCGTGCCAGAGCTCGCGGATGCGTCCATGAGCGATGTCATCGATGCCCTGGCCCATGGGCAGGTCACCGCCACGGCGCTCACCAGAGCCTATCTCGCGCGCGTCGAGGCCTATGACCGCAATGGGCACATGCTCAACGCTGTGCGCGCGCTCAATCCCGATGCACTGGAGATCGCGGGCAAGCTCGACGGCACCAGGCCATCGGCCAGGCGGCCGCTGGCCGGCGTGCCGATCCTGCTGAAGGACAACATCGCCACCGGCGACAAGCAGCCGACCACGGCGGGCTCGCTGGCGCTGGAGGGCGCGCGCGCCAAAGGCGACGCCACCATCGTCAAGCTGCTGCGCAAGGCCGGCGCGGTGATCCTCGGCAAGGCGAACCTGACGGAGTTTGCCAACATCCTCGCGATCGAGATGCCCTCGGGCTATTCGTCGCTGGGCGGGCAGGTAAAAAACCCCTATGCACCGACGTTGATGGACGAGCACGGCAGTCCGGTCGTCACTCCCGGCGGGTCGAGTTCGGGTTCGGCTGTCGCCGTGGCATCAGGTCTCTGCGCGGCCGCGATCGGCACCGAGACCTCGGGCTCGCTGCTGTTTCCTGCCAGTCAGAATGGCCTCGTCACCGTCAAGCCGACGGTCGGGCTGATCAGCCGGGCCGGCATTTTGCCGATCGCGCACAGCCAGGACACCGCGGGACCGATGACGCGCACCGTGCGCGACGCGGCACTGCTCCTCAACGTGCTGGCCGCCAGTGACCCGCGCGATCCCGCCACGGAGCGGCAGAAGCGCCCTGCCGATTACACCGCTGGCCTCACGCGCGATGCGATGAAGGGCGCGCGCATCGGCGTGCCGAGCGATCCCGCCGATCCCCTCAACGATCCCTATTACGGCAAGCTGCCGCCGGCATCGGCGAAGGTGATGGCGGATGCGATCAAGGTGCTGGAGGACCTCGGCGCCGTCATCGTGCGCGCGGCTATGCCGGCGGCCGGTTGGATCGGCGGGCCGGGCACTGGCATGCCCGTGCTCAACCGCAATCCGCTGAGCCCCAACAAGGGCAATCCGGCGGGGGCGCCGATCGTCTTCCTCTACGAGCTGAAATACGGTCTCAATCTCTATCTGAAGGACTGGGCGACCGGCACCGGCATCAAGACCTTCGCCGACATCGTCGCCTTCAACGAGGCCAACGCGGAGAAGGCGCTGCGTTACGGTCAGGACCTGTTCCTCGCCGCCAACGCGACCCGGGGCGACCTTAGCGAGCGCGAATACAAATCGGCGCGCGCCATGGACCTGCTCGCCGCCAGGACACGCGGGATGGACGCCTACATGAACGGGCACAGCCTGGATGCGGTGCTGTTTCCGGGCAGCGGAGGCTGTGTGATGCCGGCGAAGGCGGGCTATCCCAGCGTCTCGGTGCCCGGCGGCTTCGTGTCCGGTGTTCGCGACAAGGAGACGCCCGATCATCCGTTCGGCGTCACCTTCGCTGGGGCCGCCTGGAGCGAGCACAAGCTGCTGCGCCTGGCCTACGCCTACGAGCAGGCGTCGAACATGCGCAAGCCGCCGCCCGGTTTGGCGGCGCTCTAAAGCGCGATGGAATTTGATTGGGTCGAAACGCGTGCCTGGAATTCGAATCACCTCTCCCGTAGGGAGAGGTGAACCGCAGCTCGACCGAGCCTGGTCCCATCACACCGGAGAATTCATCCGTTCGGCACCCACCACCCGAAGATCGCAACGACGAGGCACGCCGCCAGGCACACGGCCTGATGGCCCATTTCCATCCAGTACTGCACCGGTGCGGTGTCCCTCTGGAAAACCTGCCGCGACCAGTCCAGCAGCCAGATCACGAGATCGGGACTGAACGCCCTGATTTCCCGCCTGGAATAGCCATCCCGCAGCATGCGGATGCAATCGACGCAGAGATAGACCGCGACGATTCGAGCGACGATCTCACTGAGGAAAAATTGCATCCGCAGACCCGTTTCGTCCGTATCGCGCATCCAAGGGCGGGATACGGCGGTAATTGCATTGGCGCGACCTGGTTTGGTGTCGCCGGGTTTATGGCGGGTTCAATCCGGGCGGCGCTGCTCTTCGAGCCATTCCGCATCGCGGTGGCGAGTCTCAATCTCTTCGTCTACGATCCCGCCGTGCCATTTGCGGAGACGAAGGAATGCAGACGATCGGCCTGATTGGAGGCATGAGCTGGGAGAGCACCGCGCTTTATTACAAGCTCATCAACGAGCGCGTCCGCGATCGCATGGGCAAGCTGCATTCGGCCCCGCTGCTGATGTACTCCTACGACTTTCAGGCGATCAAGGAGATGCAATATGCCGGCCGCTGGGACGAGGCTGCGGCGAGCCTTGCGGACGTCGCGCGGCGTCTTGAAAATGCCGGCGCGCGTGCGATCGTGCTGTGCACCAACACGATGCACAAGCTGGCGCCCGAGATCGCGGCGAATGTCACGATTCCCTTCATTCACATCGGCGATGCGACCGCAGAGCGCATTCGCTCCAAAGGTTACCGGCGGGTCGGGCTGCTCGGCACCAAATTCACGATGGAGGAGGATTTCTACATCGACCGGCTCCGCGCGCACGACCTCGACGTCCTCGTCCCTCCCGCAGACGCGCGGGCCGACGTGAACCGCATCATCTACGACGAGCTCTGCCTCGGCAACGTCACCGCGCTCTCGCGCCGCCGCTATCAGGACGTGATGGCCGCGCTCGTCGCCGCCGGCGCCGAGTGCATCATCCTCGGCTGCACCGAGATCACGATGCTGGTCGGTGCGGGCGATACGTCGGTCGAGACGTTCGACACGACGGCGATTCACGCCGAGACGGCGGCCGATTTCGCGATCGGGTGATGGTGGTCTGACTGGACATGAGAGCGTGATGGGGGCGAGACGAGTTGAGCCAGTAGCTGACGCTCCTTCCGTTCCCTCCCCCCTTGTGGGGGAGGGGCAATCGCATGTGGCGCGCTCAGTTTGGCTGCATCGGCAGTGAGCTCCCTCCCCCGCGTGCGGGGGAGGGTTGGGGTGAGGGCTGTCTCCGCAATGGGGGCGTCGAGAATTGCGGAGGGAATCCCCAAGGGGTGAGAGCCCTCACCCGCCGCGCGCGGGACGATGCCTCGCATCGCCCGGGGCGCGTCGGCCTCTCCCGCAAGCGGGAGAGGCGGAGCAAGCCCGCGATCCCCGTTAAATCCCTATGCGATAGCCCTGCCCGCAAGGGGGAGGGAACGCACCTTCGTCGAGGCGTCAGGCGAGGTTCATGTCATCAGGCTTTGGACGTCCTGCATCGGGAGCAGCTCAAGCGTCGCAGCCGACTTCTCCAGCAACCGCGCCTGTGCCGTCCGCCGCGGATCGTTCCGGTAATTTTGAAAGTCCGCTTCGGACGCAAAGCTGACGATGTGCATCTCGACGGTGCCATCCGGATTGCGAAGACGCCGCTCCAGACATCCGTTGAACTCTGGCAGCAGCGGCAGGACGGCGTCTTCGTAGGCGCGAAAATCCGCGACACCTTCTGGAGGTATTCGGGCGATGAGCGCAAACGTGACGGGGTTGGTTCGATGGGACATCACCGCAATTCTAGCTCGTGGCACCCATTAAGTCGCGGCAGTATTTTCGGGCCAGGGTAGTCGCATGGCTTGGTTGCTGCGCCGTTGACCCCGCCCGCATTGAACCTGTCCGGCCTCCGGGAGCACCAAAGGCGCGTACGTCCTGAGCCGCCCCCACGAAGGAACGCGCGATGAAGGCCCTGAAAGCATCGATCCGTGTTGCGGTCGCCGCGCTCGCGCTCAGCCTGTCGCTCGGCACGCCATCCCGTGCGGAACAGGATGAAGCGGGCACCCTCGCGCAGCAGATGAAAGAACTTTACCGCGCCGGTAAATACATCGAAGCATTGCCATTGGCCCAGAAGTCGCTGGCCCTTCGCGAGAAGGAGTTCGGCTCTGACGACGCCAACGTCGCGATGCCGCTGAATGATCTCGGCACGATCCACTACAATCTGGGCCAGTTCGCCGTTGCCGAGCCGCTGTACAAGCGCGCACTGGCCATCCGGGAGAAGACGCTCGGTCCGGATCACCCGGAAGTCGCAATGGTGCTGAACAATCTGGGCGATCTCTACCGCGCCGAGGAGCGTTACGCGGAAGCCGAACCGCTGCTCAAGCGGTCGATCGCCGTCAGCGAGAAAACGCTCGGTCCCGATGATCCCTCGATCGTGCTGGCGTTGTGCAACCTCGGCGCCGTCTACAGCAATCAGGGGCGGTACGAGCAGGCCGAGCCGCTGTTCAAGAGGGGGCTCGCCGTTCTCGAAAAAGCGCACGGCCCCGACGATCCCGAAGCCACGGTGCTGATGAGCAACCTCGCCGATGCCTACATCCATCGGCATCGCTACGCCGATGCCGAGCGGCTGCTCAAGCGGTCGATGGCGGTGACCGAGAAGGCGTTCGGGCCCGATCATCCCGACGTCGCGCAGGCGCTGAACAATCTGGCCGCGCTCTACGCGCGTCAGGGCCGGAACGCCGAGGCCGAGCGGCTGTTCAAGCGATCGGTGGCCACCATGGAAAAGACGCTCGGTCCGAACCATCCGGATCTGGCCGATGTCCTGGAGAACCTTGCCGATCTCTACAAGGAGGAAGGTCGCCTGGCCGATGCCCAGCAGGTGCTCAAGCGGGCGGCGGCCATTCGCGGGAAGACACGGGCGAGCTGAAGATGCCGGCCAAGTCGTCCGACACGCTTGCTGCTGTCAGGGTTGTCGCGGATCAAATCGGGGGCTTGTCATGAGGCCGCCCGCGAGGCTGCTCGGACTCGTTGTCGCCCTGTCGTGTCTCGGATTGTCGGTGGCGTCGGCGGCCGGCGCTCCATCGAAAGATATCTGGAAGGGCGCCTGGCGATTCGAGGTCGACCGCCAGGATCGGCCATGGCTCGGCTTCTACGACACCAGCGGCAAGACCGTCTTTCGCATCGGCTGCGGGACGCATTTCGAGCTGGATGCGGTCTATCCGGGGCAAGCGCCGCCGCAAGACCACACCGCGGCCGCGATCACGATTGCCGACGGCAAGACGCAGATGGATTTCGCCGGCTTCACCCACGCCGCTCCCGGCTCCTTCCCGCCTGATACCTCGATGTTCAACCAGCCGGATCTCGGCGATCCCGAGCTCGCCGAAGACAAATGGCGCGCGCTGCAAAGCCGCGTCCTAGACCTGCTGGACTCCCGGCAGCCCCTGACGATCGCGGCCGAAGGCAAAAGCTACCTGCTGCCGCCGGTTAGGGCACCGCACTGGCGGGCGCGCTTCCGGAAAATCTGCTGATGCGATGACAGCGCTTCGAGTTCGTGAGCAGTTCGTAGGACCGGTCGAGCGAAGCGAGACCCATCAAGCTTCATCCTCACAATTGGATCGAGCTAACAAGAATACCCGATATGCCGGCGCCCCGAGGGCGATGGGGTTTCCCAAGAGCGTGGTCGCTAGTGGGTGACCAACAGACATCTTGACGGCACTTTTTTGTGCTTTCAGCGCTTTGACGGCTCGACCTTGTCGGCACGGACTGGTCTCGATCGTCCTTGGATGGACACATCCCGGACGTGCCGTGGATGGACCCTACCCACCTAAGCGATGCCGCCGTCAAAATCGTAACTGGAGCAATGCCCATGAGGATCACTGTCGAAGCCACCGTCGCAGCCCCGATCGACCAGGTCTGGCGCGCCTACACGACGCCCGCGGACATCGTGAAGTGGAATGCCGCGTCCGACGACTGGCATACGACCAAGGCTACGGCCGACCTGCGAGAAGGCGGCGTCTTCTCGTCTCGCATGGAAGCCAAGGACGGCAGCATAGGCTTTGACTTCGCCGGCACCTACACGACCATCGTCGAGCACAAGCTGATCGAATATGCGTTCGGCGATCGAAAGGCCGAGATCGAGTTCGTGCCCGGCCCCAAGGGCGTTGTCGTCCGCATCGTCTTCGATAGCGAACCCACGCACTCGGTCGAGCAGCAGCAAGGCGGCTGGCAGGCAATCCTCGACAACTTCGCACGATACGTGGAGGCGAAGCAGAGTAAGTTGTGATTGATCAACGGTCGGAGTAGGTGACGGATGCCTGCATCACACACGCTGCGATGATGCCACCATACCCCTGTTTTGCCCGACGGGTCAAATGGATTTCGTAAAATCCAAAAAGCGCAATGCCGCCAATGGGGCGGCTACTGTGCATGGGGTTGTTTTCGCAGTTCTTGCTTGCCGGTCATGGCGATCGGCTCGTGCCGGGCGTCGCCTCAGCTATCCACCTTCAGCGCGGCAATGAAGGCTTCCTGCGGGATGTCGACCTTGCCGAACTGCCGCATCTTCTTCTTGCCTTCCTTCTGCTTCTCCAGAAGTTTTCGCTTACGCGTGATGTCGCCGCCGTAGCATTTTGCGGTGACGTCCTTGCGCAGGGCGCGGACGGTTTCGCGGGCGATCACCTTGCCGCCGATCGCCGCCTGGATCGGGATCTGGAACATGTGCGGCGGGATCAGCTCCTTCATCTTTTCGACCATGGCGCGGCCGCGGCCTTCGGCGCGGGTGCGGTGGACCAGCATCGAGAGCGCATCGACCGGCTCGGCGTTGACCAGGATCTGCATCTTGACGAGGTCGGCCGGCTTGTAGTCGGTCAGATGATAGTCGAACGAGGCGTAGCCCTTGGAGACCGACTTGAGGCGGTCATAGAAGTCGAACACGACCTCGTTGAGCGGCAGGTCGTATTTCACCATGGCGCGGGCGCCGACGTAAGTCAGCTCCTTCTGCGAGCCGCGGCGGTCCTGGCACAGTTTCAGCACGCTGCCGAGATATTCGTCGGGGGTGAGGATCGTCGCCTCGATCCAGGGCTCCTGGATCTCCGCGATCTTGACCACGTCGGGCATGTCGACGGGATTGTGGATCTCGAGCTCGGTGCCGTCGGTCAGCTTCATCTTGTAGATGACGCTCGGCGCGGTCGCGATCAGGTTCAGGTCGAACTCGCGCGACAGCCGCTCCTGGATGATCTCCAGATGCAGCAGGCCGAGGAAGCCGCAGCGGAAGCCGAAGCCGAGTGCGGCCGAGGTTTCCATCTCGAAGGAGAAGCTGGCGTCGTTGAGCCGCAGCTTGCCCATCGCGGCGCGCAGCGTCTCGAAGTCGTCGGCATCGACCGGGAACAGGCCGCAGAACACCACGGGGATCGCCGGCTTGAAGCCCGGCAGCATCTCGGTGACGGGCTTCCTGTCGTCGGTGATGGTGTCGCCGACGCGGGTGTCGGCGACTTCCTTGATCGCGGCGGTGATGAAGCCGATCTCGCCGGGGCCGAGCTCGTCGACCTGAGTCATCTTCGGCGTGAAGAAGCCGACGCGCTCGATGTCGTAGGCTGCACCCGTGCCCATCATGCGGACGCGGCTGCCCTTCTTCATGACGCCGTCGACGACGCGGATCAGCACGACGACGCCGAGATAGACGTCGTACCAGCTGTCGACCAGCAGCGCCTTCAAGGTCGCGTCGCGATCGCCCTTCGGCGGCGGCAGGCGGGTGACGATGGCTTCGAGCACATCGGGAATGCCAAGGCCGGTCTTGGCCGAGATCATCACCGCGTCGGAGGCGTCGATGCCGATGACGTCCTCGATCTGCTGCTTGACCTTCTCGGGCTCGGCGGCGGGAAGATCGACCTTGTTCAGGACCGGCACGATCTCGTGATTGTTGTCGAGCGCCTGGTAGACGTTGGCGAGCGTCTGCGCTTCCACGCCCTGGCTGGCGTCGACCACCAGCAGGGAACCTTCGCAGGCCGCCAGCGACCGCGAGACTTCGTAGGCGAAGTCGACATGGCCGGGCGTGTCCATCAGGTTGAAGATGTAATCCTTGCCGTCCTTGGCGCGGTAGGCGAGGCGCACCGTCTGCGCCTTGATGGTGATACCGCGCTCGCGCTCGATATCCATGGAATCGAGCACCTGCTCCTTGCCCGCCATTTCGCGGTCGGTGAGGCCGCCGGTCATCTGGATCAGGCGGTCGGCCAGCGTCGATTTGCCATGGTCGATATGGGCGACGATGGAGAAATTGCGGATGTTGGAAATGGGGACGGTCGTCATGGGCGCGGGATACCACTCACATCCCCGTGCGGCAACCATATTGCTGTATTTTCAGGGCCTTTCTTCACGCCAAGCTGATTCCACGACGGGCCAAAACGCGCTACGCAACGGCCCATGTCCAGGCTGATGTCGACCACCTCGATCCCCTCCGCCCGACCGCGCGTCAAAGCCCGGGTGAGCTTTGACCGCTTCCGGGCCTGGCTGGTTGCCAGCACGACCCGCCCCGAGGCGCGCCCGTGGCTGGTGATCCAGCTCGCGATCCTGCATGCCGTGATCTGGACCTTCATCCTGATCAATCTCAAGGCAGCGCAGGACGTTCACATGGACGTCGCGGAAGCCTGGGGCTGGGGCCAGAAATTCCTGTGGGGCTACGGCAAGCACCCGCCGCTGTCGGGCTGGGTCGCCGGCCTCTGGTTCAGGCTGTTCCCGGCGACGGACTGGGCGACCTATGCGCTGGCGATGGCGACCGTCGGCGTCGGCATGGTGATCTGCTGGCTATTGGCCCTGCGCGTCGTGGATGCGCGGCGCGCGTTCCTGGTCGTGGTGATGGTCGCGCTCTACCCGATCTTCAATTTCAAGGGTTTCAAGTACAATCCCGACCTGCTCCAGCTCGTCACGCTGCCGCTGCTGGTGCTTGCCTATCTCAACGCCTTCGAGAAGCGCAGCTGGCAATCCGGCATCTGGTTCGGGCTCGCCGGCGCGCTGGCGTTGATGACCAAATACTGGGTGCTCACCATGATCGGCGCCATCGGCTTGGCCGCGCTGATCCATCCCGAGCGGATGCGCTTCCTGCTGTCGCCGGCGCCGTGGGTGGCGATCGTGACGATGCTGGTCGCGATGATCCCGCACATCGTCTGGCTTGCGGGCGTGCATTTCGTGCCGCTGACCTATGCCGGCGATACCTACAGCCTCGAGGATGCCGGCCTCGTGCATCAGCTCGTCGCCGGCTATGCCCTGCATAATGTCGCGCTGCTGGCGCTGCCGGTTGCGCTGGCCGCGCTCGCGATGGCGCTGGTGCCGCCGTGGCGCTCGCTGCTGCTGCGCGCGCCATCGCGCATCGTCACGCGCGCCTGGGCGCGCGGCGGCAATTCAGGCGTCGATGTTTCACAGGCGCGCAACGTCTGGATCATCCAGATCATCGTTGCGGTCGGCCCGCCGCTCGGCGCGCTCGCCTTCAGCATCTACATGAAGACCGATTGGGGCATCTCGCTGTTCTTCCTGGTGCCGCTCGCGCTGGTCGCGATCCCCGCGCTGCGGGTGCAGAGTGCCGTGCTGTTCAACATCACCGCGATCTGGCTGGTGCTCAGCCTCGCCACGCTCGCCGCCTCGCCCTGGATCGCCGCGCGCGAGATGGCCGCCAATGCCGGCAACGCACAGATTTATGGCGCACGCTCGGAGCTCGCCCGCGAATTGACCCAGACCTGGCGCACCCGCTTCGGCTCGCGCTGGGCCGTCGTCGCAGGCACCATGGAGCAGATCCAGCCGCTGGTGTTCTACAGCCCGGATCATCCGTCCGCGCTGCTGCCGCTGGAGGCCTGGGATTCCGGCCTGACCTCGCGCGATGACGTGAAGACGTACGGCTTCATCGGCGTGTTCGATCCGACCGACGGTCGCCTGCCGGCGTTCGAGAAATGGGTGTCGGAGACTGCGCCGGATGCCGAGCGCATCGTGATGACGACGCGCCGCTTCGTTCACGGCAAGGCCGGCCCGGCGATGAGCTGGAACATCTACATCGCAGGCCCGGCGAAGTGATTGAGGTGCCGCAAGTCTCGTAGGGTGGGCAAAGCGGAGCGTGCCCACCACATCCGTTGTGATTGTCGAGAGATGGTGGGCACGGCGCGATGCGCCTTTGCCCACCCTACGGCAGTGAGCGCGTGGCTCAGATCCCTTCCTCGTTGAACTTGCTCTCAACGAGTTCGGTGATCGCAGCCAGCGCTGCTTCCGCCTCAGCCCCGGCGGCCGCGACCGTGATCGTCGTGCCTGGTCCTGCCGCGAGCATCATCAGGCCCATGATCGAGGTGCCGCCGACGGTCTCGCCGCCGCGCGTCACCCACACCTGCGCGTTGAAGCGCTCGACCGCCTGGACGAACTTCGCCGAGGCCCGCGCATGTAGGCCGCGCTTGTTGATGATCAGGAGCTCCTTGGAGATCGCGCCCGCGGGCACGCCCGTCCCGGCTTGCGGCGCGTCGTCGCTCATTTGCCGGCGAGCACGCGGCTGGCGATGGTGACGTATTTGCGGCCGGCTTCCTGCGCCATCGCGATCGCGTCGGGCAGCGGACGCTCCTCACGCACCTTGGCGAGCTTCACCAGCATGGGCAGGTTGATGCCCGCCAGCACTTCGACCTTCGGCCGGCTCATGCAGGATATTGCAAGGTTCGACGGCGTGCCGCCGAACATGTCGGTGAGGATCGCAACGCCGTCGCCGGAATCGACGCGGTTAACCGCCTCGATGATGTCGCTTCGGCACAGATCGGAATCATCTTCGGCGCCGATCGTGATCGCTTCGATTTGCTTTTGTGGGCCCATGACATGCTCAAGCGCTGCCTTGAATTCGTCGGCAAGGCGCCCGTGGGTCACAAGTACTAGACCAATCATCGGAAAAACTCCTCGCGGGCGCTTTTGGTGCACCGCACGAACGCGCCACTTTGACCATCCAGAGCCCCCGCGCAAGAGGGGATGTTGCGTATCTCCCTGAATCTAGACGGATGGATGAGGGGAGCTGCGCCGGTCTATTCGGTCGCGATAGTGGGGCTCATATGGTTACCATTTCCCTTCAAACAATCGCCTGAAGGGTTAACGGAAGATGAACTCTTGGTAGTGGTCAAGGCCGCGACAACCAAAGGGAGGGGCGAATAGTCGCGGCCAACCGGGATTCGCGGTATTTCGACACCTAAAATGCTGGTTTTCAGGGATTCGGCCGGCGGTAGCCGTTCCGCGTCCGCCGCGTCCAGATCGACCACGAGGCCGACGGTCGCATGCTCCACGAAGTCGCAGCGGCGGATTCCGAGGCCCCGGATCTCGATCAGGCCGGCCAGCACGGGCGCCGGGCGGACCTCAATTTCATCGCCGAGTGTCGCCAGATGGACACGGTCATCACCGACCAGAACGGCCGTTTCGACCACGCCTGCGCGCCCCGCCATGATCAAATCGAAGGCAAGGCGCGACTTGCCCGAGCCCGAGGGGCCGCGGATCAGCACTGCCAGATTGCCGACCTTGACCGCGGAGGCGTGTACGCTGGGTCCGCCGTCGTTCAAGCTGGCTTCGTTCGAGCCGCCTTGGCTCATAGCGCCGGCAGCCTCACCACGAAGCGCGCGCCTGAGACCGTCGGGACGCCTTCGTCATCAGGCGGGCCTGCGCGGTTCTCGGCCCAGATGCGGCCGCCATGGGCCTCGACGATCTGCTTGGAGATCGACAGGCCGAGCCCCGAATTCTGGCCAAAGCCCTGGTGCGGACGGTCGGTGTAGAAGCGCTCGAAGATGCGATCCAGCGCGTCGTCGCGGATGCCGGGACCGTCGTCGTCGACCACGATCTCGATTTCTCCGCGCGCGCGGCGGCACACGAGGCGCACCTTGCTGCCGGGTTCGGAGAAGGATTGCGCGTTGGAGAGCAGGTTGGAGACCACCTGTCCCAGCCGCGAATCGTGGCCGGTCACGGCGAAATTGTCGGTCGCCCCGCGCCCCTCGAAGCGCGCCTCGACCGCGACGTCGTGGCCGAGCTTGGTCTCGTTGGCGACCGAGACCAGCGTGCCCAGCAACCGGCGCAGGTCGACCGGGACCGCATCCTGCCGCTGCAACTCGGCGTCGAGCCGGCTGGCGTCGGAGATGTCGGAGATCAGGCGGTCGAGCCGCTTGACGTCGTGCTCGATCACCTCGAGCAGGCGTGCGCGGCTGTTCTCGTTGCGCGCCAGCGGCAGGGTCTCGACCGCGGAGCGCAGCGAGGTCAGCGGGTTCTTCAGCTCGTGGGCGACGTCGGCGGCGAACATCTCGATCGCCTCGATGCGGCTGTAGAGCGCATTGGTCATGTCGCGCAGCGCGCCGGACAGATGCCCGATCTCGTCGCGCCGGCGGGTGAAATCGGGGATCTCGACGCGGGTCTTGATGCGGCGGCGGACGCGCTCGGCGCTGTCGGCGAGCCGGCGCACGGGACCTGCGATCGTGCTCGCAAGCAGCAGCGACAGCATGATCATGACGGCGGCAGCGACGCCGCCGACTTTCAGGATGGCGAGGCGCTCGGCCGTCACCATCTGGTCGATTTCGTCGCCCTGGGTGGACAGCATCAGCGCGCCGTGGATGGCGCGCGAGCGCAGCACGGGGACCGCGACCGAGACGATCACCTCGCCGCGCGGATTGACCCGCACCATCGAGCGCTTCTGCCCCTGGAGCGCATCGCCGACTTCCGCATAGCCATTGCCGTTCTCGCGCCCGAGCTCGCGATAGAGCGGCAGGTCGCCGCGGTTCAGCCAGGTGCGGACCGCCACCATGCCGCGTTCGGCGAGGCCCGGCTTCTGCGACGGTGGGGGCAGGGGGAAGCTCAGCACATTGTCGAGGTCACGGCTGTCGAGCAGCAGCGTCCCGTTGGGATCGAATATCCGCGCGCGGGTCTTGGTCGGCGAGATCAGCGTGCGCAGCACCGGCGCCACGCGCTCGGGATTGATGGGGAAATCGAGCGAATCGTCGGTCCCGCCGTAGCTGTCGCCGGTCTTGAGGTCGAGCAGGCGGTCGGGGTCGATGGTGATGGCGTTGGTCTGCACGGTCGCGGAGGCCGCGATCGCGCCGGCGATGATCTCGGCCTGCACCAAGAGGCTCTGCGCGCGCGCGTCGATCAGGCCGGCGCGGAATTGCGACAGATACAGGATGCTCGCCACCAGCGCGACGAGGCCGGCGAGGTTGAGCGAGACGATGCGGCGGGTCAGGCTCGAGAAGGACAGCGCGAAGAAGAACTGCCCGGCGCGCTTCAGCCAGTTCAGCGGCCGCCAGCCCTGCTTGGCTGGCTTGTCCTCATGATCCGACCCGCCGCGAGAGGCATGGTCCTCGGCGTTCGAACTCGAATCAGGCTGCGTTCGGTCAAGCAATGCTTACGCCCGCGTTAGGACAGCTCGTGCGACGGCCCCCGCATCCTAGAGCATGATCCGGAAAAGTGTGCAGCGGTTTTCCGAAAAGATCATGCTCGGACAATAACCTGAAGAGCCATCCCGGTCCCGATGGAATCAGAACCGGCGCAGCGCTCTGCCTTTGTGAAGGCGCCTCGCGCCTCAGGCTTCCTTGAAGCGATAGCCGACGCCGTAGAGCGTCTCGATCATCTCGAACTCGTTGTCGACCACCTTGAACTTCTTGCGCAGCCGCTTGATGTGGCTGTCGATGGTGCGGTCGTCGACATAGACCTGGTCGTCATAGGCGGCGTCCATCAGCGCGTTGCGGCTCTTCACCACGCCGGGCCGGGTCGCGAGCGCCTGGAGGATCAGGAATTCGGTGACGGTCAGCGTCACCGGCTCGTTCTTCCAGGTGCAGGTATGGCGTTCCGGGTCCATGCGCAGAAGTCCGCGGTCGAGCGCCTTGGCGTCGTTCTCCTTCGGCGTGACGGTCGGGTCCTTCGGCGCCGAGCGGCGCAGCACGGCCTTGACGCGTTCGACCAGCAGGCGCTGCGAGAACGGTTTGCGGATGAAATCGTCGGCGCCCATCTTGAGGCCGAACAGCTCGTCGATCTCTTCGTCCTTGGAGGTCAGGAAGATCACCGGCAGGTCGGATTTCTGCCGCAGGCGGCGCAGCGTCTCCATGCCGTCCATGCGCGGCATCTTGATGTCGAGGATGGCAAGATCGGGCTGGGTGGTGCGGAAACCGTCGAGCGCGGAGGCGCCGTCGGTGTAGGTCATGATGCGGTAGCCTTCGGCTTCCAGCGCGATCGAGACGGATGTGAGAATGTTGCGGTCGTCGTCGACCAAAGCGATTGTGGGCATGAGCCTCTGCTTTCTGCTTTCCGTTTGGGTCGTGGCTTAAACGGCGAGCAATCCACTGATGCGCCGCATACATGGGTGCCGAATTGGCGTTCGAACCTTGTCACCGAGCAATGCAAGCTGGGCTGAAGTGTGACCAAGTTCCACGAAACACGGCAGATTTGCCGCATGTCGACCCATAACCAGGCCCCCGTTTACCCGAAAAAAGGCCCTCCTTGCAACCACCTGAGCCGAGAAAGCCCATGCAACCGACCCCCGATTTCGCTCCCCAAAAGCTCGCCAGATCGCTGCTGCGCCGGTCGCGGCAGGGGGCTCTCGCAACATTGATGCCGGGCTCCGGCGATCCCTATTGTTCCCTGGTCAATCTGGCCAGCCACCCCGACGGCTCGCCCATCCTGCTGATCTCGGGCCTCGCCGTGCACACCAAGAATATCGTGGCGGACGGCCGGGTCTCGCTGATGCTGGACGAGCGCGCAGCCGGCGACCCCCTGGAGGGCGCCCGGATCATGCTGTCCGGACGGGCCGAGCCGGCCGGTGACGAGAAGGAGCTGCTCCAGCGACGGTATCTCAATGCCCATCCGTCGGCGGAAGCCTTTGTTTCATTTAAGGATTTCTCGTTTTTCAGGATCCGCCCCACGGCCACCCATCTGGTCGCGGGCTTCGGCCGGATCGTCGATCTCAAGCCGGAGCAGTTCCTGACGGATCTCACCGGGGCGGACGACCTGCTGGCCGCGGAGGAAGGGGCGGTGGCGCACATGAACGCCGACCATCGCGACGCCATGAACCTCTATGCGACGAAGCTCCTCGGCGCGGCCTCAGGCGACTGGCGCTGCACCGGCTGCGATCCCGAAGGCCTCGACATGCAGGACGGCCAGAGCGCGCTGCGGCTGGAATTTCCGGAGCGGGTGACGGGTGGCACAGCGCTGCGCAAGATGCTGGTCCGCCTCGCTGGCGAAGCGCGCACAAAGGTGGACTCAGGCGCAACCAATTGAACGCTGCCGGTCATCGCAGCGACCCAAGACCGTAAAGGTTCTACGGCTCGCAGCGAGAGGGTTCATGACACGCCGTCGTCTGACGCTGGTCGCGGGTTTGGCGCTCGCGATCGCAGGAATGCTCGCGACGCCCGCCCTTGCGCAGAAAGGTCTCGCCGCGGAGAGCGCGCGGATCAACGCGCTCATGGGCGCCGGCAAATATTCGGACGCGCTTCCGCTCGCGCAAGGGATGGTTGCGAGCCTGGAAAAGAGCGACAACGGCCGCGAACTATCCGCCGCGCTCAACAATCTCGGCCAGGTCTATGCCGGTCAGGGTCGCGACGATCTCGCCGAACCGCTCTACAAGCGCGCCATCGCGCTGATGGAAAAATCGCTCGGTCTCGAAACGCCGCTGATCGCGGCCGAATTGACCAATCTCGCCGCGATCTATCAGCGGCAGGGCCGCTTCGCGGAGGCCGAGCCGCTGTTCAGGCGTGCCCTGGTCGTCAGCGAGAAGGGCCTGTCGCGCGAGCATCCCGATGTGGGCCGCGCCCTCAACAATCTCGCCACGCTTTACGTGAAGCAGGAACGGCAGGCCGAGGCGGAGCCGCTGTTCCAGCGGGCACTTGCGATCTATCAGAAGGCCGCCGGGCCCGAACATCCCGCGGTCGCAACCGTCCTGAACAATATCGGCCAGGTCGATCGCGACCTCAATCGCGATGCGGAGGCCGAGGCGCCGATCAAGCGCTCGCTCGCGATCCGCGAAAAGGTGCTGGGACCCGATCATCCCGATGTCGCGCGTTCGCTCAACAATCTCGCCGGACTCTACGAGCATCAGCGGCGCTACGCCGATGCCGAGCCGCTCTATCGCCGCGCTCTGGCGATCCGCGAGCGTGCGCTCGGGCCGGATCATCCTGACGTCGCGACCTCGACCAGCAATCTCGCCTATTTCCTCTACGTCTCCGGGCGTACTGCCGATGCGCTGCCGCTGGCGGAACGGACGCTTGCGACCAACCGCGCGCAGTTGCGCGTGGTGCTGCCGATCCTGTTTTCCGCACGCCGGCAGCATCTCCTGGCCGATGACAGGGCGCTCGACGAAGCGCTGGCCGCGATCCAGCGCGGCACGCAATCGTCCGCCGCCTCGGCCGTGAACAAGCTCGCGGTGCGGCTTGCTGCCGGCAGCGACCGGCTCGCCGAGCTCGTGCGCAAGGACCAGGATCTCGGCAGCGAGGCCGAGGCGCTCGACAAGGCGATCATCACCGCCGTGTCCAAGCAGGCCGCGCAGCGCGACACAACGGCCGAGCAGCGCAGCCGCGCCCGAATTGCGGCGATCGCAAGCGAGCGCGCCGGCTTGCAGAAAACGCTGACGATCGAGTTTCCCGACTATGCCTCGCTCTCCAACCCGCTGCCGCTCGCGGTGAAGGACATCCAGCCGCTGCTGTCGGCGGACGAGGCGATGACGATCTATTCCGTCGTCGACAAGCAGAGCTATGTCATCGCGATCACGCGCGAGGGCGTCGACTGGAAAGAGGTTCCGCTCGGCGCGGACGTGCTGACGCAGAAAGTCACGGCATTCCGCAAGGGGCTCGACGTCGGCAAGGCGCGCGACGCCTCCGGCAAGTCGGGCCTGTTCGACCTCGCCCTCGCCAATGAGCTTTATGTCGCACTGCTCGGCCCGGTCGAGGCGCTGACAAAGGACAAGAGCAGCCTGCTGGTGGTGCCGTCGGCGGCTCTGACGGCATTGCCGTTTCACCTGCTCGTCACGGAGACGCCGCACGCTGCGATCCCGGACAAGCTCGAGGGCTATCGCAGCGCTGCCTGGCTGCTGCGGCGCCAGGCTGTCTCGGTGCTGCCGTCGGTGATCAGCCTGAAATCGCTGCGTGCCTTTGCGCGCCGGGATATGGGCGTCAAGCCGATGACGGGTTTTGGCGATCCGGTGTTCAACCCCGCGGCCGAAGGGCCCGCCGATCGTCGCGCCGCAAGCGGCAAGGTCGCGGCACGCAGCATCGCGACATCGGCCTATACCGATTTCTGGCGCGGTGCCGGCGTCGATCGCGCGCAGCTTGCGAAAGCGCTGCCGCAGCTGCCCGACACCGCGGACGAGCTGAACGCGGTGGCCAAGGATGTCGGCGCCGGCGAGGTCGATATCCATCTCGGCCGCGATGCCAGCGAAACGACGCTCAAGCGTGCAGCGCTTGCTCAATACGGCATCATCTACTTCGCCACCCACGGCCTCGTCGCAGGCGACGTCAAGGGTCTTGGCGAGCCCTCGCTTGCACTCTCGATTCCGGATCAGCCCTCCGAGCTCGACGACGGTCTTCTCACTGCGAGCGAAGTCGCTCAGCTCAAGCTCAATGCGGATTGGGTCGTGCTGTCGGCCTGCAACACCATCGCTGGTGACAAGCCCGGTGCGGAGGCGCTGTCGGGTCTGGCGCGCGCGTTCTTCTATGCCGGCGCCCGCGCGCTTCTGGTCTCGCATTGGGCAGTGGATTCGGAAGCTGCCACCCGCTTGACCACGTCGACTTTCGCCCTGCTCAAAAACGAACCAGGGATCGGCCGTGCCCAAGCATTGCGCCGTGCGATGCTGGCGTATGTTGATGACGCCTCATCGCCGCGCAATGCCTATCCCGCGATGTGGGGGCCGTTCGCGCTGATTGGCGAGGGTGAGGTACGATAAGCCGCATCAGCAGGATTGTGCGTCGCAATAACCCCATATAACGTCGAAACATGCATTTGGTTGCGCGATCATTTGCAGTTTTTTGGTGCGCCTGCTCAGAGCTGACATGCGCGACGTTTGGCGCGGTCCTTGAATAAACCAAATCCTGCGGGATCAGCTTGGCAACGTCGGCGTTCACCGATATTAGGTCGTCCAACCGAGGCCGGACGGCCTGTAATTCACGGTAACCGCGATGGCGCCAAGGTCAGGTCGCGCTATGTATCGCGGGTTCTAGGAGGATTTTTCGTGAAAGAGACGGGCGTGCGCAACGGTGCCTGCGGTGCCGACAAATTCGGCTTAAAGAATCTCAAGCAGGTTCACTGGAACCTGGGTGCGCCGCAACTCTATCAATACTCGCTCGCCGCGGGCGAGGCGGTGCTGTCCGCCGACGGCGCGCTCTGCGCCGACACCGGCGAGTTCACCGGCCGCAGCCCCAAGGACAAGTTCACGGTGCGTGACGCCACCACCGACAAGAAGATGTGGTGGGCCGGCAACCAGTCGATCACCGCGGAGCAGTTCGAGACGCTCTACCAGGACTTCCTCAAGCACGCCGAAGGCAAGAGCCTGTTCGCGCAGGATCTCTACGGCGGCGCCGATCCGGCCTACCGGATCAAGACCCGTGTCTTCACCGAGCTCGCCTGGCACTCGCTGTTCATCCGCACGCTGCTGATCCGCCCCGAGGCGGTCGAGCTGTCGACCTTCACGCCCGAGCTCACCATCATCGACATGCCGAGCTTCCGCGCCGATCCGAAGCGTCATGGCTGCAAGTCGGAGAACGTCGTCGCGATCGACTTCGCCCGCAAGATCGTGCTGATCGGCGGCTCCTACTATGCCGGCGAGATGAAGAAGTCTGTCTTCACCACGCTCAACTACTATCTGCCCGAGCGCGGCGTGATGCCGATGCACTGCTCGGCCAATGTCGGCGCCAAGGGCGATGCCGCGATCTTCTTCGGCCTCTCGGGCACCGGCAAGACCACGCTGTCGGCCGATCCGAACCGCACGCTGATCGGCGACGACGAGCACGGCTGGGGCCCGAACGGCATCTTCAATTTCGAAGGCGGCTGCTACGCCAAGTGCATCAAGCTGTCGCAGGAAGCCGAGCCGCAGATTTATGCCGCAAGCACGCGCTTCGGTGCGGTGCTCGAGAACTGCGTGCTCGACGAGGACACCCGCGTGGTGGACTTCGACGACGGCTCCAAGACCGAGAACACCCGTTCGGCCTATCCGCTCGACTTCATCCCGAACGCCTCGCGCACCGGCCGCGCGCCGCAGCCGAAGAACGTGGTGATGCTGGCCGCCGACGCCTTCGGCGTGCTGCCGCCGATCGCAAAACTGTCGCCGGCGCAGGCGATGTATCACTTCCTGTCCGGCTACACCGCCAAGGTTGCCGGCACCGAGCGCGGTCTCGGCAACGAGCCGCAGCCGGAATTCTCGACCTGCTTCGGCTCGCCCTTCCTGCCGCTCGACCCCAGCGTCTACGGCAACATGCTGCGCGACCTCATCGCCGAGCACAATGTCGATTGCTGGCTGGTCAACACCGGCTGGACCGGCGGCAAGTACGGCACCGGCTCGCGCATGCCGATCAAGGTGACGCGCGCGCTGCTCACCGCCGCGCTCGACGGCTCGCTTCGTAACGTCGAATTCCGCACCGACAAATATTTCGGCTTCGCGGTCCCGACCGCGCTGCCGGGCGTGCCGGCCGAGATCCTCAACCCGGTCAACACCTGGAAGGACAAGGACGAGTTCGACAAGACCGCGCGCGCGCTGGTCGGCATGTTCCAGAAGAACTTCGCCAAGTTCGAGGCCCAGGTCGACGCGGAAGTGCGCGCCGCCGCGCCGGACGTGAAGCTCGCGGCGGAGTAACCGCGCATCGATTGAAATGCAAAAGGGCGGCCGCGAGGCCGCCCTTTTCGTTTCTTCGCGGGGGGTGCGGTTGCCTCCTCCGCTAGGAGGTCGCCAAGGTCCTTTGATCCCGCCAGTTCAGAATGGGCCGCTCGAAGTAATGGTAAAGCGCCGCGGCGAAAAGCAGACAGATCCCGGCATAGATCACAGCCGACATCACCGTGGCCGCTGCGACGTCCGGCTCCAATTTCCAGATCGAATGGATCACGATGATCACGGGAATATTGACCAGATAGAGCGAATAGGACCATTTGGATAAAGCGGTCACGCTCGTCGCCGTCACGCTTGGGAGATTGATCCGGCCGACGCCCCAGATGATGAGCAAGGCAATCGACAGCTGCACGACGTTAAAGAGCAATGTCCTGGCGAAGAAGCTGTGGTCCAGCTCCGGTTGGGGCCGCGCCAGAACTGCGATCGAAACTGCGAGGAGTGCCAAACCCGCCATCAGCAGCGCCGGTCTGTATCTCGCTCCGATCCATCCGGCAGCAATATAGGCGAACACGCCCGTCATGATCGCGTCGAGCCTGAAGATCGCGATCTTTCTGATTCCCGTTTCCAGCGTGGGCTCAAACAGGACGACGGCGCCGATCCTTGCAGCGAGAGAGAGCAGGAAGACGAAAGCGCCGGCGAGGATGAACGCTCGCGTGGAGCGGCCTTGCGTCTTGCTGAATGCCATGACGACGAGCGGAAAGAAAAGATAGAAGAGTTCCTCGATCGCAAGGCTCCACGATTCGGGAAAGAACGCCGGAATCGGATGCGCGAAGTTCTGCAGGAAGGCGAAATAGGGCCCCAATGATGGAAGCCCCGAGGGCTGGTAGATGAGGATGTTCAGCCCCAGGAATAGGTAGTAGCTCGGCAGTGTCCGTATCCAGCGACGCGCCCAGAAGTTCGACAGCAGGCTCTGCCAGGATGCTTCGGACTCGAATTGCTTGAACAGGATGCCGCCGACCAGAAAGCCGGAGAGAACGAAGAATATCTCCACGCCAAGGGTTGCCGTGACGTTGGCAAAAGCGCTCTCTTCCGGCCGTTCAAAGAACCAGCTGCCATGGGAGGCGAGAACGAGGCTCACCGCGAGCGCCCGCAACAGGTCGAGCCATCCGTCTCGGTTGCCAGGCGGCGGCGACCTGTTCTCTTTCACCCGGGAACCTTCCATGACGAGGAAGGCGCAATTCTCAACCTGTAGTCATTACCATAGTCTTACTATGATCTGAGGTGATGCCATCCCCTCACATCCGACATGGCGGGAGAGGGCGGGAAAGCTACGCCTTGAAATACGCGATCTGCGTCGTCGTCGCGAGCAGCCTGCCGTTCGGCGACCACAGCTCGGCGTTCTGGTCGGCGTAGCTCTTGTGCATGATCTTCGAATCCGCCGTCGCCAGCACGCGCGTGATGTCCTCGGCCGCCAGCTCCTCGCTGTCGGTGTGGAAATACGTCGTCAGCGACACCGTGCCGAACGGAACCAGTTCGCGCCGCGCATGAAAGATGCGGCCGAAGAAGGCGTCCGACATCGACATCAGCGACAGCATGTCGAGCTTGCGCGGCGTGCGGTCGCTGATCCAGATCTTCGAATAGGTGCTGGCAAGCTCGGCCTGCGGCGGGCCGATCCGCATCTCACCCTCGACGAAGCGGAATTCGTACTGGTTGGCCCAGGACGCCGAGATCTTCGGGAACGGCATCGTCTGCTCGAACGGCTTGGCATCCGGATATTGCGCCACCCTGTGCTCCCAGGACGGCCGGCGCTCGGCGAACACCGCGGTGGCGAGCGTTGCGACGTCGCCGCCGCCCTGCGACAGTTCGACGCTCCAATGCTGGCTGGAACGATTGGCTTTCACCAGGCGGATGTCGAGATCGAACGGGCCTTTCGCGATCGGTGCGCAGTAATTGACGGTCAACGCCAGCGGTTCGCCGGCACGCTCTGGATGCTCGATCAGCGCGCGCAGGATCGTCGCTGCCGTGATGCCGCCGAACGGGCCGACAAAGGCCCAATAGTCGTCGCTGGTGTGCCCCTGCCAGCTGCTGTCACCTGCGGTGATGCGGGTGGCGTCGTCGAACGGGTGCGGGAGCTTGGCGTGCATGGGCGATCCTCGATGTCTCCCCGGCCGTCATTGCGAGCGCAGCGAAGCAATCCAGAATCTTTCCACGGAGACAGTCTGGATTGCTTCGCTGCGCTCGCAATGACGGTGTTGAGGCGACGGCGTCCGTATCGCCCTCACCGTCTTGGGGATGATGACGATCATATCATCATCCGCCTCGCGAGATGCAATAACCTCGCAGGTAACGCCGCTTCCACGTCGCGGAAAAATCAGCCTGCGGCGTCGCGCAGGTTGGGCAGCAGCGGCGTGGTCGGATTGACCGGCACGTTCCAGATCTCCTCGGCGTATTCGCGGATGGTGCGGTCCGACGAGAACCACGCCATGCGCGCGACGTTGAGGATGGAGGCGCGGGTCCAGGCCGGCGCCCCCTGCCAGCGCGCATCGACGCTGCGCTGCGCCTCGTAATAGGAATCGAAATCGGCGCTGACCATGTAATGGTCGAGGTAGCGCAGCGCATGCGCGATGGATTCGAAGCGGCCGGGATCGCCGGGCGAGAATTCGCCGGCGCCGATCGCGTTGATGGCGCGCTGCAACTTCGGCGAATTGCGGATCACGTCGGAGGCGTCCAGCCCCTGCTTGCGCCGGATCATCACGTCGCCGGCTTCCATGCCGAAGATCGCGATGTTCTCCACGCCGACATGGTCGCGGATCTCGATATTGGCGCCGTCGAGCGTGCCGATGGTGAGGGCGCCGTTCAGCGACAGCTTCATGTTGCCGGTGCCGGAGGCTTCCATGCCGGCGGTCGAGATCTGCTCGGACAAATCGGCCGCGGGAATGATCACCTCCGCAAGGCTGACATTGTAGTCGGGCAGGAACACGACCTTGAGCTTGCCGCCGATCGCGGGGTCGTTGTTGACGACCTCCGCGACGTCGTTGATCAGCTTGATGATCAGTTTTGCGTAACGATAGCTCGCCGCCGCCTTGCCGGCGAAGATCTTGACCCGCGGCACCCAATTGCCGTTGGGGTCGTCCTTGATCGCCTGGTACAGCGCGACCGTCTCGATGACGTTGAGCAGCTGGCGCTTGTATTCGTGGATGCGCTTGATCTGCACGTCGAACAGCGCGGTCGGGTCGACCTTGATGCCGAGCCGCTCGCCGATCAGGCGGGCGAGCGCGGTCTTGTTGTGGAGCTTGACGGCGCGGAATCTCTTCTGGAATTCGACGTCGCTGGCGCGCGCTTCGATCAGCGACAGCTGGGTCGGATCGTCGAGCACGGCATCGCCGCAGGTCTCGCGCAGCAGATCGGTCAGCTTCGGGTTCGCCAGCATGAGCCAGCGGCGGAAGGTGATGCCGTTGGTCTTGTTGGTGATGCGGCCGGGATAGAGATGGTTGAGGTCGTGGAACACGGTCTCGCGCATCAGGTCCGAATGCATCGCCGAGACGCCGTTGATACGGTGCGAGCCGACGAAGGCGAGCTGGCCCATGCGGACGCGGCGGCCGCTCTTCTCGTCGATCAGCGAGACCGAGGCGCGGAAATCGATGTCGCCCGGCGCCCGGGCCTCGGCGAGCGCCAGATGCTGGACGTTGATACGGTAGATGATCTCGAGATGCCGCGGCAAGAGCCGCTCGAACAGCTCGACCGGCCAGGTCTCCAGCGCCTCGGGCAGCAGTGTGTGATTGGTGTAGGAGAGGGTGGCGACCGTGATCTTCCAGGCTTCGTCCCAGCGGAAATTGTGGAGGTCGACGAGGATCCGCATCAGCTCGGTGACGGCGAGGCTCGGATGGGTGTCGTTGAGCTGCACCGCGACCTTGGACGACAGGCTGCGCAGCTGGCCGTCGGACGACAGATGCCGCTTGATCAGATCCTGCAGCGAGGCCGAGACGAAGAAATATTCCTGCCGCAGGCGCAGCTCGCGGCCCGCCGGGCTCTCGTCGTTCGGATAGAGGAATTTGCAGATCGCCTCGGCGCGCGACTGCTCGGCGCTGGCGCTGACATAGTCGCCCTTGTTGAAGGCGTCGAGCTTGAGCGGATCGGGCGAGCGGGCCGACCACAGGCGGAGCGCATTGACGTGCTGGCCGCGCCAGCCGACGATCGGCGTGTCGTAGGCGATCGCCTGCACGGTCTCGCCCGGATGCCAGATCGCGCGGTCGCGGCCCTTGTCGTCGACATGCTCGACGCCGCCGCCGAAATTGATGTCGTAGATCACCTCGGGCCGCTGCAATTCCCAGGGGTTGCCGAAGCCGAGCCATTCGTCCGGATATTCCTGCTGCCAGCCCTGATTGATGATCTGGCGGAACAGGCCGAAATCATAGCGGATGCCGTAGCCGATCGCCGGGATCGACAGCGTCGCCATGCTCTCCATGAAGCAGGCGGCGAGCCGGCCGAGGCCGCCATTGCCGAGCGCCGCGTCCGGCTCGCATTTGCGCAGCTCGGGCAGCGACACGCCGAGATCGCCGAGCGCGACCTCGAAGATCTTCAGCAGGCCCATGTTGTTCAGCGCGTCGGTGAAGAGACGGCCGATCAGGAATTCGAGCGAGAGATAATAGACGCGCTTGCGCCCCGCGTCGTAGCTGTGCTTCTCGGCCGTGAGCCAACGATGCACGATGCGGTCGCGCAGCGCCAGCGCTGCGGCCTGGTACCAGTCGTGCTTGGTCGCCATGCCCGCGTCCTTGCCGATGGCAAGGCGCAGCTTCGCCAGGATCGCGCCCTTGATCTCAGCCAGCGCCAGTTCGTCGATGGGCTGGTTCGAGGCGGGCAAATTTGGCTGGAACGATTGATCTTGCAAGGCCGTCACTTCCTGGTCGCGAGAACACCACTAACCCTACGCGTCTTGTAACCCTAAGCGCCTTGCCCCCGTACCGGAACCATCGCTGGTGCGGCCATGCACTGCGCTGGCGTAAAATTATGCAAGGAACGGGCCGGTTTGGGAACCCGGATGACCACGGAGACGCGTGGATTTGGTGCTAGAATGACGGCCAATTCAGCCATCAGTGTGGAGGAGACGTGCCATGAGACTGCTGACGCGACTGCTGATCGAAATCGCCGCCGCGGCCCTGCTCGTCGTCTGCATCTCGGCCTCGAGCGCGGCATTTGCCGCCGGCAAATCCGGCCGCAGCGCCGACGGCCTGAGCTGCGGCTTCACCGTCCCGCAAAATGCCTCGCCCACCGCGCGCTGCGCCGCCATCAAGCGCCAATGCGGCGGCAAGTTCTACGCGAATGCGTGCGGGGGCCGGCTGGTGTCGGCGGCGAATTGAGTCGCGGCCGGGCGGCTCGCAAGCTCAGGCCGCCTTCGCCTGCACCGCATCGCAAAACTCGGCGAGACGATCCGCAAGCCGCAGCGTCGCGGGGCTCGCATTGGGCGCCGCCATCAGCGCCACCTCGGTCCGGTTGATCGGCTCAAAACCGTCTTTCGCCGTCAGCACGCGGTGGTCGGACTGGATCGACATCTCCGACAGGATGCTCAGGCCCATGCCGGCGGCGACCGCGGCCTGGATGCCGGCAAGGCTCGACGACGAATATGACATGTGCCAGGCGCGGCCGGCGCTTTCCAAAGCATGGATGGCGCCGGCGCGGTAGAGGCAGCCGAGCGGAAAGCCGATCAGCGGCACCGACGACGCATTGACGTCGACCGGATGGCTCTTGCTGGTGACCCAGTGCACCCGCTCCGGCCACACCGCGATCGCGCCCTTCGCGCCGGCCTCGCGCTTGAACAGCGCCAGATCGAGCTCGCCGCGTTCGAGGTCGCGGGACAGGTTCTTGCTCTGGTCGGCGCGCACATCCATGCGCAGGCCGGGATGCGAGCGCGAGAACGAGCCAAGCAGTTTCGCCAGCCGGTACGCGGCAAAATCCTCGGGAATGCCGAGCCGGATCGCGCCTTCGCTGTCGGGCTCGCGCATCACGTCGCGCGCTTCCTCGGCCAGCGTCAGCAGCCGCCGCGCATAGGACAGCAGCCGCTCGCCGGCCTCGGTCGGGCGCACGTCCTTGCCGTCGCGGTGCAGCAGCACCTGGCCGACGTCTTCCTCCAGCCGCTTGATCTGCTGGCTCACGGTCGATTGCGTGCGGTGGACGCGCTCGCCGGCGCGGGTGAAGCCGCCGGCCTCGACCACCGAGACGAAGCTGCGCAGAAGCTCGAGATCGAGCATGCCGGCCTCCATTCGAAAATCCACTGATTTCAAGTTAATCATTTAATTTCCAAATGACAAGCCGGCTCCCTAGATCGAGGGTTCAGGAGAATGCCCCCATGTCGCTTGCCACCTCGCTTCCTGCAGCCCCCAGCCGCTTCAACACGCTGCCGCTCGCCATCGGCCTGTTTTGCCTGCTCTGGAGCTATGCCTTCGTCGCCGGCAAGATCGGCGTCACCCATTGCCCGCCGCTGATCCTGCTCGCCGCACGCTTCTCGCTCGCCGGCGTCCTGATCCTCGGCGCGACACTGATCCGCGGCGACAGCTGGTCATTGTCCTGGCGCGATGCGGCGATCTTCGCCGTGCTCGGCATCGCCAACAACGCGCTCTATCTCGGGCTCGGCTATACCGGCCTGCAATCCGTCTCCGCCGGCCTCGGCGGCCTGATCGTCTCGGCCAATCCGGTATTCACCGCCGCGTTAGCGGCCCTGCTGCTCGGCGAAGGCATGACGTGGCGCAAGGCCAGTGGCCTCCTGCTCGGCATCATCGGCGTGACGGCGATCGTCTGGCATCGCCTCTCGGTCGGCACCGATTCGCTGCACGGCATCGTCTTCACCCTGGCCTCGCTCGCCTCCATCGTTGCCGGCACGATCCTGTTCAAGCTGCTGGCACCGAAGGGAAGCCTGTGGATCGGCAACGGCGTGCAGAATCTCGCCGCCGGCATCGTGCTGACGCCGGTCGCGTTCACCTTCGCCGATGTTCACGCCATCGATGTCACCCCAAGCCTGATCGGCGCCTTTGCCTTCCTCGTGCTCGGCGGCTCGATCCTGGCCTACTGGCTCTGGTTTCATCTCCTGAAAGTGTGCGGCGCCACCGCCGCCAGCGCCTATCATTTCCTGATGCCGCCGCTCGGGATGCTGTTCGCGTATCTCGTGCTCGGCGAGCATGTCGAGGCCCGCGACCTGCTCGGCATCATCCCGGTCGCGCTCGGCATCTACCTGGTGACGCGGCCGGCGAAGGCGGTGTCGTAGGCCCACCCCTCTCCACGTCATTGCGAGCGCAGCGAAGCAATCCAGAGTCTTTCCGCGGTGACAGTCTGGATTGCTTCGCTGCGCTCGCAATGACGGAGGATGCGGCTAGTCCTTCCTGAAAACAATCGACGCCATCCATCCCGTCATCAGCGCCATCGCGGCCGTGACGAGGCCGTAGATCAGACCGTTCTGTCTTGCCGTCGTCGCCACGAACTGCTCGAAGCCGACCTTGACGATCTCGAAGGCGGTCTCGGTCTTGCCGATGAAAGCGCCGTTGGCGAACAGCTTGATCTCGACCTCATAGGTGCCGATCGGCACCTCCGCCGGCAATGGAATGCCGGTGCGGAACAGCGTCGGCGTCAGGAACGTCACCGCGCTCGGATCCTCGCGATAGAGGCCGCGCTGGGTGCGCAGGCGAATGAAAGCCGTGCGGAACGCGTCGTTCGGCACCACGTCGGCAAAGTCGCCGCTGACCCGCTGGGTCAGCAATACGTTGTTCAGCCCGATCTGCTGCCGCCGCGCGATCTCGGGCGACGTGATGCGGTCGAACGGACGGTTGGCGAACAGCGCCAGATAGCTCGGCACCTGCAGGAACTGCCGGTAATCGGTGTTGATCCAGATGCCGAACGTGCGCTCCTTGCGCCGCGTCACCATGTCGGCGCGCGGGCCCATCACGGTGACGACGAGATCGTAGGCGGTGCGGTCGGCAGGCGTGGTCGCGTCCTTCTCGACCGAGCCGAACAGCACCAGCTCCTCGCCGGAATAGTTCGGCGTCACCGTAACGCGGTGGTTGGAAACCGACACGATCAGCCGCTCGGCCCGCGCGGCGCCGCCGAGCAGCAGGACGAGGAGGGCTGCGAGAAGCGCGCGCCTCATCCGGTCACCCCCAGCTCACGGATGGTGAAGAGATCTGCGGGCTGGATGATCAGCTCGATCGCGAAGCGGACGCCGACCGAGAGGATCAGCAGGCCCAGCAGCAGCCGCAGCTGCTCGCCGCGGATCTTCTGGCCTGCGCGTGCCCCGAACTGCGCGCCGGTGACGCCGCCGACCATCAGGATCAGCGCCAGCACGGCATCGACGAGGTGGTTGGTCACCGCGTGCAGCATGGTGGCGAACAGCATGGTGACGAGCGTGAGGACCATCGAAGTCCCGATCACCGTCGACGTCGGCACCCTGAGCACGTAGATCATGATCGGCACGAGAATGAAGCCGCCGCCGATGCCCATGATGGCGCCGATGAAGCCGATCACGATGCCGACGATCACCACGGGGATGACCGAGAGATAGATTTTCGAGCGCTTGAACCGCATCTTCAGCGGCAGGCCGTGGATCCAGTTGTGCGTCCGGCGCGGCGGCATCGCGCCGCGCCGGGTCCGCATCAGGGCGCGCAGGCCTTCGGAGAACATCAGGCTGCCGACCGTGGTGAGCAGCACGACGTAGGACAGCGCGATCATCAGATCGAGTTGGCCAAGCGCGCGAAGCTGCGTGAAGGTCCACACGCCGAGTGCCGTCCCGGTCACGCCGCCGCATAACAACACGCTCGCCAGCGCCGGATCGATCGCGCGGCGTCGCCAATAGGCGAGGGCCCCGGAGAAGGACGAAGCCGCGATGTGGCTGGCGACGGAGGCGACCGCGACTGCCGGGGTGATGCCGATGAAGATCAGGAGCGGCGTCATCAGAAAACCGCCGCCGATTCCGAACATGCCGGAGACGAAGCCCACCGCTGCGCCCATCGCCAGCACCAGGAAGACGTTGACCGGAAGGTCGGCGATCGGAAGGTAGAGCTGCATTGAACCACGCGCCAAGCGAGACGGATCGACTAACGCGGAATGCTCGCGGGGAAGGTCGGAACGATTGCCGCGTCCCTCAATAGCGGAATTCGATGTCGGGCGCGCTCGGTAAATTTGCGGGTGGTGAATGAGCTAAGACGGATCAGATGGTCGCTTCACTGCGCGATCTCGCCACCATCTCCGCTGTCATGCCCCGGCTTGACCGGGGCATCCAGTACGCCGCGGCCGTTGTTGCGAGAGGGAGCTCCTTAACGCCGGCCTCTGGAATACTGGGTCGCCCGGTCAAGCCGGGCGACGACGAGAGGAGAGAGCGTCCTAACCGCTTAATGCGCCGCCGATGCCGACTTCTTCGTCGCAACAGCCTTCGGCGCGGGCTTTGCGTTCGCCTGCGGGGCGCTGTCCCAGCCGCCGTTCGGGGCGGGAACGTTGACGGCGTCGTCGGGCTGCGGCTCGGCGCTGAAGGTCTGGATCGCGAGCTTGGCGGCGGCGAGCGATTGCGGGTCGAGACGCTTGGCCACGTCGTCGCGCTTGCCGGACGCGTCGGCGTCGCCCTGGGCGGCCGCCAGGCTGAACCATTTGTAGGATTCGGCGAGGTTCTGTTCGACGCCGATGCCGCGGGCATAGAGGATGCCGAGGTTGAACTGGCTGTCGGCGACGCCGCGATCGGCCGCTTTCCGGAACCACTGCGCCGCGCTCTTGTAGTTGGCGCCGCGTCCGCCGCCGTCGGCATCGAGCACAGCGAGATTGTGCATCGCCTTAGCGTTGCCGCGCTCGGCGGCCTGCGTGTAGTAGCGGCGGGCGGTGTCGGCGTCCTTCTTCACGCCGAGGCCCTTTTCATAGAGCGTGCCGAGGCGGAAGGTCGCGGGCACCACGCCGGCCTGCGCCGCGCGGTCGTACCACTTCGCAGCTTCGTCGTAGTTCGCAGCGACGCCCTTGCCCTCGGCAAAGCGCACGCCGATTTCGTAGGCTGCGGCCGCGTCACCCTTCATCGCGGCGGCGCGCAGGCCCGGGCCGCCGATGGCGTCGGGCAGCTTTTCAGTCGGCGGCACCTGGATGACGCCGAGCTTGGCGCGGCTGGTGCCCGACAGTGCGCCGGTGACGTCGCTGGAGGCAGGCGGCGGCGCCGCGGCCGGAGCCGGCGGGATTTCAACCGAGGCCGAGCTGCCGGAGCTTGCGGGCAGGGCCGGCGCGGCATTGTTCTGGGATTGCCGTCCGATCGGCGTCGGCGAGGTCATCGACGGCGTGATCTGCTCGGGCGTGGCGGGCTTGGTCTCGACCGGCGGCGGCGGGGGCAGCGGCGCGGGCTCGCTGGTCGAATTCTCCATCGCCTGCGGCGTCGGCGGCGCGCTGCCGCCATCGAGCAGGTTCATCGCCATCTTGAACGTGCCGAGCACGATCACGACCACGCTGGCGCCCACCAGCAGCGAGCGGATTTTCGAGGTGATGGTCGAGCCGGCTTCCTGGCCCTTGTCCTTGGCGCGGGTGATCGCGGCCTTGGCGCCACGGGCCGGCTTCTCGGGCGGCTGCGCGGCGGCGGCCTGCGCGGCGCGGCGGGCGGCGGCGATGAAGCTCGACGACGACACCGGCTCCTTCGGCGCGGCGGGAATTTCGCTGATCGCGCTTTCGGAGGCGGCAATGCGCTCCGACGGCGTGGCGAGGCGTCCGCCCGGCCGTGTACCCGGCTCGAGCGGATGATCCGGCGGCAATTCGGGCGCGAGCGCGGCGCGGGAGGGCGCGGTGTGCGGCTCCAGGATCTCGCTGATCGCGCGCGGCGGCAGGGGTGGTGCGGCCGGCGTCGGCATCGGCGGCGGCGCGGCGGGGGCTGCGGCGTGGAATTCGCGCGGCGCGGCGACGAAGGCGCCCTGCGGCGGCTGCTGTGCGGCGGCCGGGTTCGGCAGTTCGGGCTTCGGATCGTATTTCGGCTGCGGGGCTTGCGGCCGCGGCTCACGCGCCATCGGCGCGGGCTCCATCGGCGCGGCCATCGGCATCGACATGGACGTCGACATGGGCATCTGCTGCGGTGCAGGAGCCGGTGCGGTGCGCACCGCGCGCAGATCGCCTTCGATCATCGAGAGGCGATCGACGACATGGCCGAGCGCGCTGTGGACCGCGTCGAGCGAATCCTGGGTGCTGCGGTTGGTCTCGGTCTGGCTGAAGCGGATGTCGGAGAGCTCGCGCTTGACGAGATCGACGATGCCGGAATCGGCTTGCGGCGCGGAATTGCGGCTCTCGGCGAGCGCCGAATAGGTCGCCTGCTGCCGTTCCAGATGCCTGAGGATGTCGTGCAGCCCGTCCTCGACGCGGCTCAGATTGCCGTTGCGCGGATCGGAGGCAGCCTCGATCCGCTCCAGCAGATACGAGACGCGCTGTTCGAGATGGGCGAAGGTCGAAGCGGAATCGCTGCCGACCTGCATGCGGTCGAAACGGTCCGACAGCGCGCGGATCGCGGCTTCCAGATGCTCGCTGCTCTCGGACGGCTGAGGCCGCTCGCGCGTTTCCAGCGCGGCGGTGAGCGCGGCGATACGCTGCTCCAGCACGGCAAAACTGTCGCTGGAGCCGGAGGCGCGGGTGACCTGGTCGACCTTGGACGACAGCAGCTGGACGTCTTCGGAAAGCCGTGCCAGCGCTTCGTTGGAGGCGACGTTGGAGACGATGCCGCGCAGCGCCGCGATCGCGCCTTCGAGCTGGCGCACGGTCGAGGGATCGTCATTGGCGCGCAGGATCAGATCGAGCTTGGCGCCGAGATTGCGGATCGCCTCGTCATAGCCGGTGAGCTGCTCGGCCGGCGTCAGCGTGCGCAGCACCTGCTTGATGTCGGACAGCGCGCGCTCGATGCCTGACAGAACCTGGCCGTCGGTGCCGTTGGACCTGTTCTCGTCGATGCGACGATGCAGCGAGCGGATCTCGTTCTCGATCGATTCGATCGCGCGCCGCGGCATCGCCTCGGTGATGGCGTTGCGGATCTCGGCGAGCTCGGCGCGGAAGCCGTTGATCGCCTGCTCGGTATTGTCAGGGCGCTGGAGCGATTCGATCTGGCTCGTGATCTTGAGCAGATGGCGCTCGAGCGACGAGAAATCCGGCCCCGCTTGCGGTGGCGGCGGCGCATAGGCGGGCGCGGGCGGCGCCGTCGGTGCGACCGGAGGCGCGTAAGATGCGTAAGGAGCGGCGGTGGGCGCAATCGACGGGGCGGCGCGCGGCGGCATCTGCCGCGGTGCGAAGCCGTCGAGCTCGCTCTGCCGCGCCGTGATCTCGGCGACGGCGACGTCGAACGACGCGGGGCTCAGGGGTGGTGAGCTGCGATAGACCTGTGCGGCCGCGCGCTCGACCATATCGGCCTGGCGCTGGCGCGTTTCAACGGGTGAGGGCGCCGGGGCCGGCCGCGGCGCCTGAGGCTGTTGCGGCTGCTGCGGGCGGGAGATTTGCGACAGCCGCGCATCGAGCCGCGAGATCGCGTCGTTGAGCTGGCGTGCGACGCCCTGCTCGCGCGAGATATCGGGCCGCGATGCGTCCTGACGCGGTGCGACGGGCTTCGAAATCCGTTCGATCTGCTGGGTGATCGCGTCGAGCCGCTGGTGAATGTCGGCGACTTCGCGACTCTCCTGGCTCGGTGCCTGGTGAATCGGTGCCTGGCTCGGCATCTGCTGCGGACGCTGGTCGTAAGGTCCGCGAAAGTTTGGCGGGGCAGTCTCGCCGAGCGTGGAGTTCAGCCAATCGTTGAGTGACATGCCGGCTCTGCGCGCAGCAGCTTCGGCCCGCTCCCGGACGGATGGATCGATGCCGTCAACACTCCACGATACGCGCGAATTCATGACTCTGTCCGGTTCCGACTCCGGCGCCCCACCCGGCGCCTCCAGTCTCCCCACGCGTGCCGGTTGCAAGACAATCGGATTTGGCGCGGGTCGTCTGCCTCGAAAACCGACTTTTTCCTGTTACGGTAAATAACGGGTTAAGGAACCGCGGGGCCGCTGTCTTAAAATTGGGCGCCCCTCCCCGTCCGACCCGTCGGATGCGATCGGAATCTCGCTGGGCCAGGAACTCTCCGCGGGCTGGCAGCTTGGAATTTCAGTAACGAAGGGTGGCTCAGGATGACCGGTCTGACTGAAGAAGACATTCGCAAGCGGGCTTACGAGATCTGGAAAGGTGCCGGCGAGCCAAGCGGGAAAATGGACACCTTCTGGTATGAGGCTGAAAAAGAGCTTCTCGCCGAACGGTCAGAGCAAGGCGAGGTGCCGCCCGGGATGACCGATAATTTGCCGGTCTAGCGGCTCATCCCTTCCCCTCGCGCTTGCCGTCCTCCAGCGCCACCACGGTGCCGATTCCCTTGTCCTTGCCGCTCATCGCCGACAGCGCTTCGAGCGCCTCTTCACAGAAGTCGGCGACCATCTGCTCGTGCCTGGCGCCGAGCTGAAGCAGCAGCAGGTTGCCGAGATCGAGCACGCCGGACGCGGTCCCCTCCGGAAAACGCTTCTTCAGGATGCGCTCGTAATTGGTGTGGCGGTCGCGGTGGTGCTCCAGCCGAGCCATCAGGTCGGCGCGCATGGGCTCGATGTCGATGCTGTCGAGCGCGTGCAGCCGGACCAGCAAATCGTCCTTGATCGAGGGCGGTGTGCTTGGCCGCGCGGCCCAGTGCCGCAGCGCTGTTCGGCCCTCCGGAGTGAGCGTATAGATGAGCTTATTGGGTTTGCCTGACTGCACGACCTCGCGGCCCTGGATGTAGCCGCGGTCGCGCAGCTTGGAGAGCTCGCGGTAGATTTGCTGGTGGTCGGCCTTCCAGAAGAAGCCGATCGAGGAGTCGAACGTCTTGGCGAGCTCGTAGCCCGTCATCGGACGTTCCGTCAGGCATGCGAGGATTGCGTCGCCCAGCGCCATGGCTTCAGCTCCCTTTTCGAGGTCGGTCCCGGCCAATTGACTTGACTTTATGCGTATTGGTGCATATGCGTCAATGTGCATATGAGGCGACCGAAGGCCGGGGCACAATACCCGACCCAAAAACCCAGCGGAATCAAACTCCTCGCTACTGTGCATGGGGTTGTTTTCGAGTTTTTTGCCAAGGCCTTTGTCTAGGGAGGCATCGTCAATGACCGGTCTCGACTCCTGGTACGCCTTCATGAAGTCCCATGATGCCAAAGCGCTCTGGGACTTGCTGCATCCCGACGCCGTGTTCGAAAGCCCCGTGGTGCATTCGCCCCAGCGCGGCCGCGACATCACCTTCAAATACCTCGCCAGCGCCGGGAAGGTGCTCGGCGGCCCGGGCTTCACCTATGTCGGCGAGTGGACGAGCGCCAATGGCGCCGTGCTCGAATTCAAGAATGTCATCGACGGCATCGAGATCAACGGTGTCGACATCATCACCTTCGATGCCGAGGGACGCATCACGAATTTCAAGGTGATGGTGCGGCCGCTCAAGGCGATCAACATGCTGCACCGCCTGATGGCGGAGCAGCTGGCCGCCGCCCAATCCTAAGCCAACATCATCACTTCAGACCGCCTGCCGGGAGACCACCATGCCGATCTACAAAGCCCCCGTCGAAGACGTGAACTTCCTGCTCAACGACGTCTTCCAGATCGACCGTTACGACAACCTCGCCGGCTTCTCCGATGCATCGAGCGATGTCCGCGAAGCGATCCTTGGCGAAGCCGCCAAGCTCGCCGAAGAGGTGCTGCAGCCGCTCAATCGTGTCGGCGATCTCGAAGGCTGCAAGCGCGCCGATGACGGCAGCGTCACCACGCCCAAGGGCTTCAAGGACGCGTTCAAGCAGGTCGCCGAGGGCGGCTGGCTCGGCCTGTCGGCGCCGACCGAGTTCGGCGGCCAGGGCCTGCCGGTGACGCTCTCGCAAGCCGTCAACGAATTCCAGATCTCCGCCAACATGGCGTTCTCGATGTATGGCGGCCTCACCATGGGCGCGACCGCCGCGCTGATCGTCCATGGCTCGCCGGAGCAGAAGCAGACCTACGTGCCGAAGATGGTCGCGGGCGAATGGACCGGCACCATGAACCTGACCGAGCCGCACTGCGGCACCGATCTCGGCATGCTCCGCACCAAGGCGGTCCGCCAGGCCGACGGCAGCTACAAGATCACGGGCACCAAGATCTTCATCTCGGCCGGCGAGCATGACCTCGCTCCCAACATCATCCACCTCGTTCTCGCCCGCATCGAGGGCGCGCCCGCCGGCATCAAGGGCGTGTCGCTGTTCGTGGTGCCGAAATTCCTGGTCAATGCCGATGGTTCGGTCGGCGCACGTAACGGCGTCGTCTGCGGCTCGATCGAGCACAAGATGGGCATCCACGGCAATTCGACCTGCGTGATGAACTACGACAGCGCCACCGGCTGGCTGATCGGCGAAGAGAACAAGGGCATGCAGGGCATGTTCGTGATGATGAACGAGGCCCGCCTCGGCGTCGCCGTTCAGGGCCTCGCGCAGTCCGAGGTCGCCTATCAGAACGCCGTCGCCTATGCCCGCGACCGCATCCAGGGCCGGTCGCTCACCGGCGCGAAGGCGCCGGACAAGCAGGCCGATCCGATCATCGTGCATCCCGACGTGCGCCGCACGCTGCTGTCGATCCGCGCCTTCAACGAGGCCGCGCGGGCCTTCGTGATGTGGACCGCGCTGAAGAGCGATGTCGCCCACCGCTCGGAGGACCCGAAGGACCGCCAAGCTGCCGACGACCACATGGGCCTGATGACGCCGGTGCTGAAGGGCTTCCTCACCGATTACGGCTTTGCCAACGCGGTGCAGGCGCAGCAGATGTATGGCGGCCACGGCTACATCGCCGAGCAGGGCATGGAGCAGTTCGTGCGCGATGCGCGCATCGCCATGATCTATGAAGGCGCCAACGGCATCCAGGCGCTCGACCTCGTCGGCCGCAAGCTGCCGCGCGACGGCGGCCGCGCCATCATGGCGTTCTTCGGCGAGGTCATGGCCTTCGCCAAGGAGAACGGCGGCGACGAGGCGATGAAGCCCTTCATCACCCCGCTCTCGACCTCGCTCGGACATCTCCAGCAGGCCACGACCTGGCTGATGCAGAACGCGATGATGAAGCCGGACAATGCCGGCGCCGCCGCAACCGATTATCTGCATCTCTTCGGCTTCGTCGCGCTCGGTTACATGTGGGCGAAGATGGCGAAGGTGACGAATGCCAAGATTGCCGAGAGCGGGGCGACGCCCTATCTCTCGACCAAGCTCGTCACCGGCCGCTTCTTCATGGAGCGGATGCTGCCGGAAACCGCGGCCAATCTCGCCCGCATCCAGGCCGGCTCCGCCACCATCATGGAATTGCCGGCGGAAGCGTTCTGAGGATTTCGCGTCATCAATGATCCCGATCGCGCCGCGGTCGTCACCAATAACTGCAATCAGGAGGCTCCCATGGCAGATGCCTATATCTACGATCACGTCCGCACCCCCCGCGGTCGCGGCAAGGCCGACGGTGCGCTGCACGAGGTGACGGCGCTCGCGCTCGCCACCGTGCCGCTCAAGGCGCTCAAGGACCGCAACAATCTGCCGGAGGATTCCGTCGACGACGTCGTGCTCGGCGTGGTCGATCCGGTTGGTGAGGCCGGCTCCGACATCGCGCGCTTCGCCGCGCTGAAGGCGGGCCTCGGCGAAGCCGTGCCCGGCGTGCAGATCAGCCGCTTCTGCGCCTCCGGCCTGGATGCCGTAAATTTTGCCGCGGCCCAGGTGATGAGCGGCCAGCATGAGCTGGTGATCGGCGGCGGCGCCGAATCCATGAGCCGCGTCGGGATCGGCGCCTCCGGCGGCGCCTGGCCGATGGACCCCTCGATGGCGGTACCGTCCTACTTCATGCCGCAGGGCGTCTCGGCCGATTTGATCGCCACCAAATACGGCTTCTCGCGCGACGACGTCGATGCCTATGCCGTGCAGAGCCAGCAGCGCGCCGCGAAGTCCTGGGAGGAAGGCCGCTTCGACAAGTCGATCGTGCCGGTGAAGGACATCAACGGCCTCACCATCCTCGCCAAGGACGAGCACATGCGTCCCTCGACGACGATGCAGTCGCTGGCGCAGCTGCAGCCGTCGTTCACGATGATGGCGCAGATGGGCGGCTTCGACGGCGTCGCCGTGCAGTCGCATCCCGAGATCGAGCGCGTCAATTACGTGCACCACGCCGGCAATTCCTCGGGCATCGTCGACGGCGCAGGCGCCGTGCTGCTCGGCAGCAAGGAAGCGGCCAGCAAATACGGCCTGAAGCCGCGCGCAAGAATCCGCGCGTTTGCCAATGTCGGCTCGGAGCCGGCGATGATGCTGACCGGTCCGGTCGACGTCACCGAAAAGCTGTTCGCGCGTTCCGGCATGAAGAAGTCGGATATTGACCTGTTCGAGCTCAACGAGGCCTTCGCCTCGGTCGTGCTGCGCTACATCCAGGCCTTCGACATCGACAACGCCAAGATCAACGTCAATGGCGGCGCGATCGCGCTCGGCCACCCGCTTGGCGCCACCGGCGCGATGATTTTGGGCACCGTGCTCGACGAGCTCGAGCGCACCAACAAGTCCACCGCCCTCGTCACGCTGTGCATCGGCGGCGGCATGGGCACCGCGACCATCATCGAGCGCGTCTAACGAGCTGCCGTAGGGTGGGTCAGCGCAGCGTAACCCACCACTTCTCCGTCCGCTTGGAAAGCAAAGAGGTGGATTACGCCTTCGGCTAATCCACCCTACGAGACCCCCATCAATCGCCGCGCCTGAGATCGGCTGCGGCACCGAGGAGCAACCAACATGGCCTACAAGAACTTCAAGGTTGAGACCGACGCGGACGGTATCGCGCTCGTCACCTGGGACATCCCGGGCCGTTCGATGAACGTGCTCGACGAGACCTCGACCAGCGAGCTCGACGCGATCGTCAAGGCGACCACCGCTGACGCCGCCGTGAAGGGCGTCGTCATCACCTCGGCGAAGGAAGCGTTCTGCGCCGGCGCGGACCTGTCGATGCTCGAAGGCATGAACCAGGCCTACGCAAAAGTCTTCAAGGAGCAGGGCGAGACCGCGGCGAACCAGATGCTGTTCGACCAGAGCCGCCGTTTCTCGCTGGTGCTGCGTTTGATCGAAACGTCGGGCAAGCCGTGGGCGGCCGCGATCAATGGCCTCGCGCTCGGCGGCGGTTTCGAGATCACGCTGTGCTGCCACTACCGCGTGGCGGCGGAGAATCCAAAGACCCGTCTCGGCCTGCCCGAGGTCAAGGTCGGCCTGTTCCCCGGCGCCGGCGGCACGCAGCGCGTGCCGCGCCTGGTGCCGCCGCAGGATGCGATGACCATCCTGCTCAAGGGCGATCCTGTTACGGTCGAGAAGGCCAAGGCGCTGAACCTCATTCACGCCATCGTTCCTGCTGCCGATCTGATCAAGGCGGCGAAGGACTGGATCAAGGGCGGCGGCAAGGCCGTCGCGCCCTGGGACGAGAAGGGCTTCAAGCTCCCGGGCGGCCCGGTGTTCTCCAAGGCCGGCATGATGATGTTCCCCGCCGGCAACGCGATCTATCGCCGCGAGACCTACGACAATTATCCGGCCGCGCGCGCCATCATGAGCTGCGTCTATGAGGGCCTGCAGCTGCCGATCGACGCCGCGCTGCGCGTGGAGTCGCGTTACTTCACCTCGGTGCTGCGTTCGAAGGAGGCGGCGGCGATGATCCGCAGCCTGTTCCTGTCGATGCAGGAATTGAACAAGGGCGCACGCCGGCCGAAGGACGTGCCCGCGACCAAGGTGAAGAAGATCGCCGTGATCGGCGCCGGCTTCATGGGCGCGAGCGTCGGCTATGTCTCGGCCCGTGCCGGCCTCGACGTCGTCCTGATCGACCGCGACCAGGCGAGCGCCGACAAGGGCAAGGCGCATGCGCAGAAGGTGATCGAGGAGCAGATCAAGAAGGGCCGCGCCAAGCCTGCCGATGCCGAAGCGCTGCTCGCGCGCATCACGCCGACCGCGGATTACGCTGCGCTGAAGGACGTCGACCTCGTCATCGAGGCCGTGTTCGAGGACCGCAAGGTCAAGGCGGAGACCTTTGCCAAGGCGCAGGAGTATCTCAAGCCGGACGTGATCTTTGCCTCGAACACCTCGACGCTGCCAATCACTTCGCTGGCCGAGGGCTTCAAGGACCAGGCCAAGTTCGTCGGCATCCACTTCTTCTCGCCGGTCGAGAAGATGATGCTGGTCGAGATCATCAAGGGCAAGAACACCGGCGATGTCGCGCTCGCGACCGCGCTCGACTACGTCCGCCAGATCGGCAAGACCCCGATCGTCGTCAACGACTCCAGAGGCTTCTTCGCCAACCGCTGCGTCGGCCGCTACGTCGCCGAAGGCAACGAGATGTTTTTGGAAGGCGTCCCGCCGGCGATGATCGAGAACTGCGCCAAGATGGCCGGCATGCCGGTCGGCCCGCTTTCGCTGTCGGACGAAGTCGCGCTCGACCTCGGTCTCAAGATCATGAAGGCCACCGAAGCCGACCTCGGCCCCAACGCCATCAACCCCGATCAGAAGAAACTGATGGTGGAGCTGGTCGAGAACCAGGGCCGCCTCGGCCGCAAGAACAGCAAGGGCTTCTACGACTATCCCGAGAAGGGCAAGGGCCAGAAGAGCCTGTGGCCGGGCCTCTCCGCGCTGCAGCCGAAGCAGCTCGATCCTGACACGCTCGACATCGAGGAGCTGAAGCAGCGCTTCCTGGTGGTGCAGGCGGTGGAGGCCGCGCGCACGGTGGAGGATCACGTCATCACCGATCCGCGCGAGGCCGATGTCGGCTCGATCCTCGGCTTCGGATTCGCGCCGTTCACCGGCGGCACGCTGTCCTACATCGACTTCATGGGACCCAAGAAGTTCGTCGAGCTTTGCCACAAGCTCGAGGCGAAGTACGGCTCGCGCTTCACCCCACCGAAGCTGCTCGAGGAGATGGCTGCGAAGGGCGAGACCTTCTACGGCCGCTTTGCGCCGAAGAAGGCGGCCTGATCGTCTGGCTGCGTCAACCCGACTGCGCAGCGCAAAGGCCGGATCAACGATCCGGCTTTTTTTTGGGGCCGATTATCACGGTTGCGTTAGGGCATTCCCCGGGTGTGGAACCGGTCACAAAATACGCGTAGGAGCGAGAGTTCGATGCTGCGGTCTCGGACAACTTGCCATGGACGCGTCAAAGCGGCGCCGTTCTTTTGCTCAGCTCTGGCATTAGTCTTGCTACGAAACCTGGGCCAGTCGGTGGGATAGACCCACGCCGAAAGCTGACAGGTTGAAGGTTACGAGGAAAGTGTTCTGAATGAACTCACTTGCGCTCCAGAAGACCACGCTCGCCCGCGAACTGTCTGCAGAATATGAAGCTGCACCCGCTCTTGCCCGGTTCTTGCCTCAAGCGAACGGCGCGCGTTTGCGGCGAAAGGGGCCGATATTTTGGGCAATTTTGGCGTTACTTGTGCTGTCGGCGGATGCCGTCCTCGCCCTGCTCGCCTGGGTCGCCGTCGATTTCGTCCTGAAGTGAAATTTCGCGCCTATGCATCAGATAGGTCGCGCCTAGATAGGCGAGCTCCGAAGCGACGAGACAGGCGGTAATGATCGCGACGCCTGCGAAGAGACCAAATCCGTAGATGTGAAGAATGATCGCCGCAAGCAGCGCAATCAGCGGTGAAATCAGGACCAGAGCCCAGACCCGATACGTGAAACCGGTGGCCAGCCCTGCCAACGCACTTACAAGAATCAGGATAGAGGCAATCGTCAAATTCAACCCCGGTGAGAGCGCAGCTCCTCTGCAACCCAAGCTTGGCGCCCTTCTCGGGTAGGAACAAGACAGGACTGCTTACTTAGTACGAACAGTGGTTCATAAGTCCAAGCAAGGTACGATGATCCTGCGTGCAGGGTTCACGTCGACTGGGTCTTTTTGGAGAAGTAAGGGGCCGGATCGTCGATCCGGCCTTTTGCTTGTTGGGTTTTGCGGGCGCTCAGGCGGCCTGGGCCAGCCCTTCCTTCTTCAGCGCTTCCTGAACCTGCGGCCGCGCGGCGACGCGGGCCTTGTAGGCGGCGAGGTTCGGCATCGCCGAGAAGTCGAACTTCATCCGATCGGCCCAGGTCAGCATCGTGAAGAGGTAGCCGTCGGCCACCGTGAATTGCTTGCCCATCAGGTAGTCGCGGCCGGCGAGCTGGCTGTCGATGTATTTCAGCTTGCCCATGACGCGGTCCTTGAAGAAGGCCTTGGCCTCGTCGTTCAGCGCAGGCGCGAACAGCGGGCCAAAGCTCTTGTGCACCTCCGAGGTGAGGAAGTTCAGCCATTCGAGCAGCTTATAGCGCTCGGAGCTGCCATGGGCCGGCGCCAGCGCCTTGGCGGATGCCTGATCGGCGATCATCTGGACAATGACCGGGCCTTCGGTCACGATCTCACCGCTGTCCAGGCCCAGCGCGGGGACCTGACCCTTGGGGTTCAGCTTCAGATAATCCTCACCATTTTCGAGCTTCTTGGCCCGGATATCGACCTTGACCAGCTCATAGGGCAGGCCGGCTTCCAGGAGCGCGATGTGGGGGGACAGGGAGCAGGCGCCGGGCGAGTAATAGAGTTTCATGGAATTTCCTCCTCTTGACGCTTGGTTGGGGCGAAAGAACGCCTACATGCACCTGCATGCAATAGTCAAGATTGATGCAGGTGCATCGAGTGGGGTAAGAGACGGGCGACGAGTTTGAGCGGGACCATGAAACGCAAGCCATCGACCGAGGCGACTTCCGCCTGGATCCGCCTGATGCGGGTGCAGAGCCGTGTGCTCGATTGTGTCGAGCAGGATCTGAAGAAGGCGGGGTTCCCGCCGCTGGCATGGTACGACGCGCTGCTCGAATTGTCGCGCGCGCCGAGCGGAGAGCTGCGGCCGGTGGAACTCGAACGGCAGATGCTGATCCCGCAATATTCCACCTCGCGCCTGATTGATCGCCTGGTGGACGAGGGCCTTGCCTCCCGGCGCGAATGCAAGATCGACAAGCGCGGCCAGTTCGTCGAGATCACGGAAGCCGGCCGCGAATTGCAGAAGCGGATGTGGGGCGCCTACTCCGCCGCAATCGAGAAATATGTCGGCTCGAAACTGTCCGATGCGGATGCCGTCAAGCTCAGCGGTCTGCTCGACCGGCTGGGCTGCTCGTGCGGCGAGATGAAGCTGCCGCCGGTCGTCCACGTCAACGAAACCACGCCGTCGCGATGATCGCGCGGCAAACCAGCTCCTCCGTGCACCCGGTGGGTTCGCGGACCATCCCACCTCACCCGCGCGCGTTCGGTCGAAGCGCCCTTTTGATTAGAGTTTGATATGGCGCGAGACCAGATCGATATGACGCCGCTGCAATCGCGCGACGAACTCGTCGCGTGGTTCGAGGCGGGCTGCAAGGACCCGTCCGAATTCCGCATGGGCACCGAGCACGAGAAGACGCCGTTCACGCTCGAAGGCCACCGCCCGGTGCCGTACGAGGGCCCGCGTGGCATCGGCGCGCTGCTCGAAGGCATGAAGCTCCTGCTCGGCTGGGAGCCGATCATGGAGAAGGGCAACATCATCGGCCTCTACGACGTCACCGGCGGCGGCGCGATCTCGCTCGAGCCTGGCGGGCAATTCGAGCTCTCCGGCGCGCCGGTCGAGAACGTGCACCAGACCCAGAGCGAGCTGATGGCGCATCTGGCGCAGGTGCGCGAGATCGCAACCCCGCTCGGCATCGGCTTCCTTGGCCTTGGCATGACGCCGTCCTGGTCGCGCGCCGACATCCCGGTGATGCCCAAGGGCCGCTACAAGATCATGACCAATTACATGCCGAAGGTCGGCCAGTACGGCCTCGACATGATGTACCGGACCTGCACGGTGCAGACCAATCTCGACTTCTCCTCCGAAGCCGACATGGTCAAGAAGCTGCGCGTCTCGCTCGCGCTCCAGCCGGTCGCCACCGCGTTGTTCGCCAATTCGCCCTTTACCGAGGGCAAGCCGAACGGCTTCCTCTCCTTCCGCTCCGAAATCTGGCGCGACACCGACAATGCGCGCGCCGGCATGATGCCCTGGGCGTTCGAGGACGGCATGGGCTTCGAACGCTATGTCGACTACGCGCTCGACGTGCCCATGTATTTCGTCAAGCGCGGCGACGATTACATCGACGTGTCAGGCTCCTCGTTCCGCGCCTTCTTCGACGGCCGCAACAACAATCTGCCCGGCGAGCGCCCGACGCTGTCGGACTGGGCCAACCATCTCTCGACCATCTTCCCCGAGGTGCGCCTCAAGCGTTATCTCGAGATGCGCGGCTCCGACGGCGGCCCCTGGGGCCGCCTGCCGGCGCTGTCGGCGTTCTGGGCCGGGCTGCTCTATGACGACGTGTCGCTCGATGCCGCCTGGGATCTGGTGAAGCACTGGAGCGCGCATGAGCGCCAGGCCCTGCGCGACGACGTGCCGCGCTTCGGCTTCAAGGCCCGGATCAAGGATCACTATCTGTTCGAGATCGCCAAGGAATGCCTCGTTCTGGCACATGCCGGCCTGCGCCGGCGCGGCCGGATCGACCAGCTCGGCCGCGACGAGACGCGGCATCTGGAGCCGCTCGACCGCATCATCGATTCCGGCCGGACCCCGGCCGAGGAAATGCTTGAGAAGTTCAACGGCCCCTGGAACGGCTCGGTGGAACCGGCCTACGCGGAATACGCTTTCTAGATCGACCGCCCAAACGATCAGCCGTTCATCGCCCATACAGGTTTGCGGCGATCAAATGACCGGCTGAAAAAACCTGAGCGTCGTCAATAACTCGAAAGCTGTTCCGATGGGGAAGGGCCGCCTGTCCCGGGCCGTCATGGCAAGCGTCGTGGCAGGCGCCACGCTGCTGTCGCTCGTGTTCGCGAGCTGGCCTGCGCGCGCGCAGACGGCGTTCGACCGGCCCGGCGGCGATTATTTCAGTCAGCCGATCACGTCAGGGGATCCCGAGGATTGCGCACTGCTCTGCGAACGCGACCGCAAGTGCCGCTCCTGGAGCTTCAGCTATCCCGACATCGACGGCGCCTCGGCGGTGTGCTGGCTGAAGAACACCGTGCCGGCACGCGTGCCGGGCAGTTGCTGCATCTCCGGTGTGCGCGGTGCCGGCGTGATCGAGCCGCGCATCGAAGGCGTGGAAACCTCGATCGACCGCCCCGGCGGCGACCTGCGCAATTTCGAGCTCAAGGACGGTGAAGGCGAGGATGCCTGCAAGGCTGCCTGCACCGCCGACAACAAGTGCCGCGCCTTCACCTATGCCCGCCCCGGCTACACCGGCCGCGAAGCACGCTGCTACCTGAAAAAGGACATCAAGCCGCCGCGCAGGAAAGCTGGGTTTACGTCGGGCGTGGTGCGGTAGGCAAAGTGGCGTAGGGTGGGTTAGCGTCAGCGTAACCCACCACTTTCATCGCGGCGCACGAAGAGGCGGATTACGCTTCGCTAATCCACCCTACGGCATCTCACTCCGCCGCAATCACCGTGATCTCCGGCCACAGCGCTTTCCATCGCGCCGCCTTTGCTGCGTAATTCGCCACTGAAAAATTCAGCGCCCGATTGGGCCGCACGATCAGCGCTGCGACATCGTCGAACCCGTGCGGCGCGTAGACCTCGTAGCCGTCGCCCGCGCGCCTGACCCCGACTTGCGTGTTCTCCGTCAGGAAGCGATCGATGCCATCCGTCGAGCGCATCAGCGGCGGATAGGGCAGGCCGTGCTTGTCGGGGTACCACAGGTGCACGCGGGCCTGATTGCGGATCTCGACCTTGGCGCCGAGATGTCCCAGTTGCGCATGCACGTCGCGGATCACCGCGTCCTCCGCCTCCCATGAGGTATCAGGATCGAAATAGAAGACGTCGTAGTCGGAGATGCCGTGGTCGATGGCGCGCTGCGTGATCACGTTCCACACGGTCTGCACCAGGCATCCCGCAACCAGCCACGCATCCGGCAGCGCGAGGCGATGGAGCTCCTCGACGATCGCGGCATTGACCGGATTGTTCAGCGCCAGCGCGAGGAAGCGATCCCGACCCATCGCGGCCATGACCTACAGGTTGGCGTCGAACGCGGCGCGCGCCGCTTTTGAGGCCAATGTGCGCCATCGCCGTCGCAACAACGGCTCGACGACCGCGCGCTTCGCCTTCGACAAGTGGATCAGCACCATCGGATAGTCGGCATAGTGATCGGTGAAATAGAAGATCTTGGGTTGGCTCTCGACCAGCATCGCGCGCTCGTCGATGGGAACATCAGGCACGACGAGACTGTCACCGTCCTCTTTCAGACGCGCCAGCATCTTCTTGCGGACCTTCAGTGCTGCCGTGCCGTAGGAGGTGCCGTCCTCGACCTCCGGCCACGTCAGCGCAAATTTTCTGACGTCGTCGAAGGTCATGAGACCTCCTCAGTGCACGGCGGTGAAGAATCGCGCGAGCCGGAAACCGGACAGCCAGGTCCACACCGGCTGGCCGCGCATGCCGAGATCCCAGGAGCCGAGCACGGCATCCGCACGTCCGACCAGATTGTCCACCGGCAACAGGCCAACGCCACCGGAACGCAGCGGCACGCGGCTGTCGGCGGAGTTGTCCCTGTTATCGCCGAGCACGAAGAGGTGGCCGGCAGGCACCGTCACTTCCTGCGTGTTGTCGAGCGGGCCGTTGTCGCGCATCTTGAAGATCAGGTGCGAGACGCCGTTGGGCAGCGTCTCGACATAGCGGTAGGCAGGCTCGCTGCCGCCATTGTCGTCCTCGGCCGCGCCGACGCCATCCGGCTTCAGCTCGGCGGGACGGTCGTTGATGAAGAGCTGGCCCTGGCGCATCTGGATGCGGTCGCCGGGAAGCCCGACGACGCGCTTGACCCAGGCCTGCGAGCGATCGCCGGGCCAGCGGAACACCACGACATCACCCTGCTTCGGCGTCTCCGCGAACACGCGCCCGGTCTCGGGCAGGTTGATCTGGATCGGCAGCGACGAGGTGCCGTAGCCATAGGGGAATTTCGAGGCGAGCAGCGCATCCCCGATCAAGAGCGTCGGCTCCATCGAGCCCGACGGCACGTAGAACGGCTCGGCGAGCGCGCCCTTGGCGATGAACACGGCGGCGACGATTCCGGCGAGCTGCATCAGCTGGCCAGCCCAGCCGCTGCTCTTCCGCTTGGGAGCGGCAGTTACCTTCTCAACGCTCATGCGCCCGTTCCACCCACCGTAATGCGTTCCATCAGAAGCGACGGCTGGCCGACGCCGACGGGCACGCCCTGGCCATTCTTGCCGCAGGTGCCGATGCCTGTATCGAGCGCGAGGTCGTTGCCGATCATGCGGATGCGATGCAGATCGGTGGGCCCGTTGCCGATCAGCATGGCGCCCTTGAGCGGCGCGCCGATCTTGCCGTTCTCGATCTTGTAGGCCTCGGTGCACTGGAAGACGTACTTGCCCGAGGTGATGTCGACCTGGCCGCCGCCGAAATTCGCGGCGAACACGCCGTTCTTCACCGACGCGAGAATCTCGGCCGGGTCGCGGTCGCCGGCGAGCATGTAGGTGTTGGTCATGCGCGGCATCGGCACATGGGCATAGCCCTGGCGGCGGCCGTTGCCGGTCGGCTTCATGTTCATCAGGCGCGCGTTCTGGCGGTCCTGCATGTAGCCGACCAGGATGCCGTCCTCGATCAGCACGGTGCGGTTGGTCGGCGTGCCCTCGTCGTCGATCGACAGCGAGCCGCGGCGCGAGGCAATGGTGCCGTCGTCCACCACGGTGACGCCCTTGGCCGCGACCTGCTGGCCCATCAGGCCCGCGAACGCCGAGGTCTTCTTGCGGTTGAAGTCGCCCTCGAGGCCGTGCCCGACCGCTTCATGCAGCATCACGCCGGGCCAGCCGGCACCGAGCACCACGTCCATTTCGCCGGCGGGGGCCGGAATCGATTCCAGATTGACCAGCGCCTCGCGCAGCGCCCCGTCGGCGGCGTCGCGCCAGTTCTTGCTCTCGATGAATTCGGCGTAGCCGGCGCGGCCGCCATAGCCCTTGCTGCCGCTCTCCTGGCGGTCGCCCTGACCGGCGACGACGGAGATGTTGACGCGCACGAGCGGGCGGATGTCGCGATAGCTCTCGCCGTCGGGCCGCAGGATCTCGACGACCTGCCAGGTCGCGCCCAGGCTGACGCTGACCTGCCGCACCCGCGGATCCTTGTCGCGCAGATAGGCGTCGATCTCGGCGAGCAGCTTGACCTTGGTCTCGAAGCCCGGCGCGTCCAGCGGATTTTCGTCGCCATAGAGCCGCACATTGGTGTGGGGGGGCGGGGCCGCAAAGCTGCCGGAATAGCCGCCGCGCACCGCCGAGACCGCGTCGGCGGCGCGAATCAGCGCCGGCACCGACACGTCGGAGGAATGCGCATAGCCGACCGCGTCGTCCTTGACGGCGCGCAGGCCAAACCCCTGCGAGGTGTCGTAGGTCGCCTGCTTCAGCCGCCCATTGTCGAACATCAGCGCTTCGGTCTGGCTGTATTCCAGGAACAGCTCGCCGTCGTCGGCGCCGGCAAGCCCGCGCGCGACCTCGTTGCGAACCTGGTCGCGGTCGAGATTGGCACGGTCGAGCAGGGAGGTTGTGGCGGGGTTGGTCATCGATCACCCATTGTCTTGGAGATGTCAGGCAAGATAATGGCTTCGCGGCCGTTCGGCGAGGGGCCGTTCGGACACATTACCGAAACGACATGATTGAAATCATTGCAATATCCGAAGCGCATGTCGAAAGCTTCCACCGGGCGCTGGATACGGTCGCGCGGGAGCGGCGCTATCTCGCTTTCCTGGAGGCGCCGCCGCTCGCGGCGACGCGCAGCTTCGTCCTCGACATGATCGCGCAACGCAATCCGCAATTTGTCGCCCTTTCCGGCGGGGACGTCGTCGGCTGGTGCGATGTTCAGCGGCTGTCGCGCCCAATTCACGCCCATGGCGGCATCCTCGGTATGGGCCTTTTGCAGCCATTTCGCGGCCAGGGTCTGGGGACCCGGCTGATACGGCACACCCTCGACGCCGCGCGCGCCGCAGGCATGTCGAGGGTCGAGCTGTCCGTCCACGAGAACAACGCGAATGCGATCGCGCTCTATAAAAAGGTCGGCTTCGTCATCGAGGGCTTGCAGCGCAACGCCAACAAGATCGACGGTGTGTACGGGAATGTGATCCTGATGGCGCTGTTGTTTTAGCGGGTCGGCCTACGGCAGCTTGTCATACCCCTCGCCGAGCCCGTTCAGGCTGAGCGGAAAGCCAATCCCCTCTTCCGGCGTCTCGAAGATGATGAAGGTGGCGGTCTTGGCGGTGCGGAGCTGGCCGAGCAGCTTGTCGTCCATGACGACCTCGGCGACGCAGCCATTGGGCAGGCAGCGGACGAAGCCGGCGCGGCCGACGTCCTGGTTGTCGAGCTTGAGGCCGAGGCCGGAGGGCAGCAGGACGCCGAGCGGGGCGACCACGCGCATCAGGCGGCTCTTCTGGTCGGCGGTCTTGAGCACGATCACGGTCAGGCCGGCATTGGAGCGGTCTTCCGCCACCACGCTCTGGATCAGGGCGCATTGCTCGGTCTGGGCGCCGGGAGGGGTGTCGCAGCGAATTTGCCAGTCGCCATGAACGGAGCGCACCGCGCCCTGCGCATGGGCGAGTCCCGGTAGCGCCGTGACGATGGCCGCCGCCAGCAGGGCCACCAGCGTCGTGAGGCCGCCAGCCTGCCTTTTAGCCCGCCTTGCCATGCCTCTCGAAAACCCCATCGGGTCGGTCCCTCTGCTCGCCTGGGTCGCTCGCCCCTGGTGGACTAATCCGGCGGACTGATACGGGAATGACGGCGTCTTGAAGGCGATTCGCAAGCAAATTCCGCGCCGCCCACGCCGCCTTCGCCCGCACGAATCAGGTTCCTGTGCGGCTGTCCGCCAGTGCCTACCGCGGGCAATTCCGCTGTCAAGCGGCGGCATCCCGGGAAACGGTATTTTTGTCTGATCTTACTAGGAAATATCTTGCGGGTGATGGCTGACCGACCGGGCTCAAGACTGCATTGCGATAGATCAAGAATTATGGTTTGAGAGGCTTGATTTCGGCGCTCTTACGATCTGGCCCCAATTCCTCTTAGAGGTATTCTTGCGTGGCGGTTTGTCGGACGGACGGATCGAATAAGCGTTTCCCAAAAATAGGGGAATGCACTTGGGGTGATTTCGTAAGGGGAGCGCGACGGCATGAGGATGTCGATGGGCCAGGTGGGCCGGCACTTGCTGGGATTGGCCGTGGCGGGTCTGACGCTGGCGACGAGCGGTGCGGCATTCGCCGAGCTCGGGCAGCCGAAACCGTGGGAATGGACGCTTCAGGAATCCGGTTCCCCGGTGATGGACAACATCGTCTGGTTCCACAATTTCCTGTTCGTGCTGATTACCGTGATCACGCTGTTCGTTCTGGCGTTGCTGGTGATCGTGGTCATGAAGTTCAACGCGAAGGCCAATCCGGTACCGTCGCGGACCACCCACAACACGCTGATCGAGGTGGCATGGACGCTGGTTCCGGTGCTGATCCTGGTTGGTATCTCGGTGCCGTCGTTCCGCCTGCTGTTCCTTGAGCTCGACGTGCCGAAGGCGGATCTGACCATCAAGGCCACCGGCAAGCAGTGGTATTGGTCCTATGCCTATCCTGACAACGGCAAGTTCGAGTTCGACTCGCTGATGGCCCAGGACAAGCAGCCCCGCCTGCTCGGCGTCGACAACGAGATGGTCGTGCCGGTCAACAAGGTGATTCGTGTCCAGGTCACCGGTGCCGACGTCATCCACGCCTTCGCGCTGCCGGCTTTCGGCGTCAAGATCGATGCCATTCCGGGGCGGCTGAACGAGACCTGGTTCAAGGCCACCAAGGTCGGCATGTTCTACGGCCAGTGCTCGGAGCTGTGCGGCAAGGACCACGCCTTCATGCCGATCGCGATTCGCGTCGTGGAGGACAACGAGTTCGCCTCCTGGGTCGAGACGGCGAAGAAGAAATATGCGAGCGGCGGCACCAGCACTTTCGCCTCCGCGGCCGGCCCGACGCAATAAGCGCCGGGGCACGGCTCGAGGGGACTGAAAGCGACATAAAGGGCGGGACCTCCGAAGGTCCGAACGGGACGCAAGGCAGGATTTGAAAATGGCAACGAGCGCAGCGGCACACGGCGATCACGCGCAAGACCACGGACATGACCACGAGCACGCTCATCCCACCGGATGGCGCCGCTACGTCTATTCGACCAACCACAAGGACATCGGCACGATGTACCTGATCTTCGCGGTCATCGCCGGCGTCATCGGCGCCGCGATGTCGATCGCGATCCGTGCCGAGCTGATGTATCCGGGCGTGCAGATCTTCCACGAGACGCACACCTACAATGTGTTCGTGACCTCTCACGGCCTGATCATGATCTTCTTCATGGTCATGCCCGCGATGATCGGCGGCTTCGGCAACTGGTTCGTGCCGCTGATGATCGGCGCGCCCGACATGGCGTTCCCGCGCATGAACAACATCTCGTTCTGGCTGCTGCCGGCCTCCTTCGCCCTGCTGCTGATGTCGACCTTCGTCGAGGGCGAGCCGGGTGCCAACGGCGTCGGCGCCGGCTGGACCATGTATGTGCCGCTGTCGAGCTCCGGCCACCCGGGCCCGGCCGTCGACTTCGCGATCCTGTCGCTGCATCTGGCGGGCGCCTCGTCGATCCTCGGCGCCATCAACTTCATCACCACCATCTTCAACATGCGCGCGCCGGGCATGACCCTGCACAAGATGCCGCTGTTCGTGTGGTCGATCCTGGTGACGGTGTTCCTGCTGCTGTTGTCGCTGCCGGTGCTCGCCGGTGCGATCACCATGCTGCTCACCGACCGCAATTTCCACACGACGTTCTTCGCACCCGACGGCGGCGGCGACCCCGTGCTGTTCCAGCATCTGTTCTGGTTCTTCGGCCATCCCGAGGTGTACATCCTGATCCTGCCCGCCTTCGGCATGATCAGCCAGATCGTCTCGACCTTCTCGCGCAAGCCCGTGTTCGGCTATCTCGGCATGGCCTACGCCATGGTCGCGATCGGCGGCATCGGCTTCGTGGTCTGGGCGCACCACATGTACACGGTCGGCATGTCCTCGGCGACGCAGGCCTATTTCGTCGCCGCGACGATGGTGATCGCGGTTCCGACCGGCGTGAAGATCTTCTCGTGGATCGCCACGATGTGGGGCGGCTCGATCGAATTCCGCGCCCCGATGATCTGGGCGGTGGGCTTCATCTTCCTGTTCACGGTCGGTGGCGTCACCGGTGTCGTGCTCGCGAATGCGGGCGTCGACCGCGTGCTGCAAGAGACCTACTACGTCGTCGCGCACTTCCACTACGTGCTGTCGCTCGGTGCGGTGTTCGGGATCTTCGCCGGCTGGTACTACTGGTTCCCGAAGATGTCGGGCTACATGTACAACGAGACGCTGGCGAAGGCGCATTTCTGGGTCACCTTCATCGGCGTGAACCTGGTGTTCTTCCCGCAGCACTTCCTCGGCCTGTCGGGCATGCCGCGCCGCTACGTCGACTATCCCGACGCGTTCGCGGGCTGGAACCTGGTTTCCTCGGTCGGCTCCTACATCTCCGGCTTCGGCGTGCTGATCTTCCTCTACTGCGTGCTCGACGCCTTCATGAAGAAGGTGCCGGCGGGCGATAATCCCTGGGGTGCAGGCGCGACCACGCTGGAGTGGACGCTGCCCTCGCCGCCGCCCTTCCATCAGTTCGAAGTGCTGCCCCGCGTGCAGTAATCGACCTCCCGCGGCGCCCGTGACGGGCGCCGCGACTCTATAAAGAAGCGAGTTGAATTCGTGTCCGTGCTCGACCAGAACGCCATCGACATCAATCCCCGCATCTCCGAAGCGGAGGTTGGCGACTATCTCGCGCTGCTGAAGCCGCGGGTGATGTCGCTGGTGATCTTCACCGCGCTGGTCGGGATGGCGATGGCGCCCGGGCATTTCCACCCCGTGCTGGCGATCACCTCGCTGCTCTGCATCGCCGTCGGCGCCGGCGCCTCCGGGGCGCTCAACATGGCGCTCGAAGGCGACATCGACTCCAAGATGTCGCGCACGGCGAACCGGCCGATCCCGCGCGGCCGCATCACGCGCGGCGAGGCGATGGCGTTCGGGCTGACGCTGTCCTTCTTCTCGGTGATGACGCTCGGCATCCTCGTCAACTGGATCGCCGGCGCGCTGCTCGCCTTCACCATCTTCTTCTACGTCGTGATCTACACGATGGGCCTGAAGCGCTGGACCGCGCAGAACATCGTAATCGGCGGCGCCGCCGGTGCGCTGCCGCCGGTGGTGGCCTGGGCCGCGGTCACGGGCACGGTCGATGTCGAGCCGCTGCTGCTGTTCGCCATCATTTTCTTCTGGACCCCGCCGCATTTCTGGGCGCTGGCGCTGTTCCGCTCCGACGATTACGCCCGCGCCGGCATCCCGATGCTGCCCAATGTCGCCGGTCCCGACGCGACGCGCCTCCAGATCCTGCTCTACACCGTCGTGTTGATCGCGGTGGCAGCCGCGCCCTGGGCGCTCGGCTATTTCGACGCCATCTACGGCGTGGTCTCGCTGATCCTCGGCGCCGGCATGCTGGTGCTCGCGATCAACGTCTATCTGCGCCGCGAGCGAGCTGCGTCGCTGCGCGCGACCCGAAAGCTGTTCGCCTTCTCGATCCTGTATCTGTTCGCGCTGTTCGCGACCCTGCTGGCCGAGGTCGTGTTCCGGGCGCTTGCTCCGATGGTTGGGGGCGCATGATCGCGGATATGGCCGACAAACCCGAGCCAGATGGAATCGTCCTCACCGAGGCGCAGCAGAGAAGCCGCCGCCAGCGCTCCATTGCCATCGCCTGGGCGCTCGGCGTGCTCGTGGTGCTGTTCTTCGCCGTCACAATGGTCAAGGGACCGGCCGTTCTAGTCCGGCCGATGTAAGGAAGATGGATCGAGAGCCGACCATATCGGGGGATCAGGGCCGGACGGTCACGAAAGGCCGCTCCAAGGGCCTCGGCCGCGATGTGCTGGTCGCCTCGATCTGCGGCGGCGTGGTCGCGCTGATGGTCGGCGCCTCCTATGCGGCGGTGCCGTTCTACAACTGGTTCTGCCGCGCCACCGGCTTCAACGGCACCACCCAGGTCGCGACCTCCGCGCCGGCCACAGGGCCGATCGCGCGCAAGATCGCGGTGCGGTTCGATTCCAACGTGGCGCCCGGCCTGCCCTGGAAATTCGAGCCTGAGCAGAGCGAGATCGAGGTCAATATCGGCCAGGTCGTGACGGTCTTCTACACCGTGACCAACCAGGCCGCGCGGACCACCTCGGGCCAGGCCGCCTACAACGTCGCGCCGCTGACGGTCGGGTCCTACTTCCAGAAGATCAACTGCTTCTGCTTCACCGAGCAGACCATGGCGCCCGGCGAGAAGCGCGAGATGCCGGTCGTGTTCTATGTCGACCCGTCGATCGCCGACGACCACGAGAACGACGGGCTGAACACGATCACGCTGTCCTACACGTTCTATCCGGTGAAGGATCCGGTGGTGAAGCCGCTGGCATCGGGCGACGACGACAAGCGCAAGGGAAATCTCTGATCCCGGGGCTCACGCGCAGGGGATCGGACACAAGGGGATAAGTGCCTGATAGGCACGGGATTGAGGAGCGAGACGGCAAATGGCAACGGCGCACACCAAGCATCACGACTACCACCTGGTCGATCCCTCTCCGTGGCCGGTGGTCGGCTCCATCTCGGCGTTCATCATGGCGGTCGGCGCGATCACCTGGATGCACCACATGTTCTCGGCTGCGCCGATCATCTTCGGTGTCGGCACCGTCGGCGTGCTCTACACCATGGCGAGCTGGTGGGCCGACGTGATCAAGGAAGCCCAATACAAGGGCGACCACACCCGCGTCGTGCAGATCCATCACCGCTACGGCATGATCCTGTTCATCGCCTCCGAGGTGATGTTCTTCGTGGCCTGGTTCTGGGCCTATTTCAACGCGGCGCTGTTCCCCGCCGACGCCGTCCACGCCACCCGCGACGCGGTGTTCGGCTGCGGTCTCGGCACCGCGGCCGGCGCCTGCTCCGTGCCGGGCACCTGGCCTCCCCACGGCATCGAGACCTTCGATCCCTGGCATCTGCCGCTGCTGAACACGCTGATCCTGCTCACGTCCGGCACCACCGTGACCTGGGCGCACCATGCGCTGCTCGAGAACGATCGTCAGGGTCTCAAGTACGGCCTGATCCTCACCGTCGTGCTCGGCGCGCTCTTCACCTGCGTGCAGGCCTACGAGTACAGCCACGCGGCATTCTCGTTCGGCGGCAACGTCTATGGCGCGACCTTCTTCATGGCAACGGGCTTCCACGGTTTCCACGTGCTGGTCGGCACCATCTTCCTGCTGGTCTGCCTGTTCCGCGCCTATGCCGGCCACTTCACGCCGACCCAGCATCTCGGCTTCGAGTTCGCCGCCTGGTACTGGCACTTCGTCGACGTGGTCTGGCTGTTCCTGTTCCTGTGCATCTATGTGTGGGGACACGGCGCCGAGACCATGGCGCACGGCGCGCACTGAGCAGCCTTGCCTCGATCAGAAAGGGCGGCCGCAAGGCCGCCCTTTCGCTTTTCCGCCGCCGGACGTCTTGGCGGAAACCGTGCCAAGGCGTTTTCGAGCGAAGCAGATACCCGCTCGCGCCAAGAAAACGCGTCAAAACAAGAATCGAGCGCTTCGGTTCTGATTCAATCAGAACCGATAATGCTCTAGAGTCCGCCATCATGACCGATACCCACGGCACATCCGGGCCCGAGACAACCGTCCTGCAAAGCGCGATGCGCGGGCTTGCGTGCAAATGCCCGCGCTGTGGCCAGGGTAAGCTCTATGCGGGCTTCCTCACGCTTGCTCCCTCTTGCGCGAAGTGCGGCCTCGACTACGCCTTCATCGATACCGGTGACGGCCCCGCGATCTTCATCATCATGCTGGCCGGCGCGATCGTGGTCGGCTGCGCGCTCGTCGTCGAGGTCAAATACCAGCCGCCGTACTGGCTGCATGCGGTCCTCTGGCTGCCGTTGATCCTCGCCACCACGCTGCTGCCACTGCGCTCCATGAAGTCGCTGCTGATCGCGCTGCAATTCCACCACAAGGCGGCGCCGGGCCGGCTGATCGACCGCCCGAAATGAACGAGACCGCGCGCAAGCCTCGCGTGGCCGGCTTCGCGCTGTTCACGCTGTTCCTGACTGCCGTCTTCGTCGCGCTCGGCCTCTGGCAATTGCAGCGCCGGACGGCCAAGCACGAGCTCGTCGCGGCGCTCACCGAGCGCCTTGCCGACGCGCCGATCGCGCTGCCGCCGCCTTCGCAATGGGCCGCGCTGACCCCCGCGCGCGATGAATTCCGCCGCGTCAGCTTCACGGCGACCTACGCGACCCTCCCCGACGCGATGGTCTATTCGTCCGGCTCGGCCGTGCGCAAGGACGCATCAGGCCCCGGCACCTGGGCGTTCCTGCCGGCACGGCTTCCGACCGGCGAGATCGTCGTGATCGATGCGGGCTTCGTCGAGAACACGATGCAGGACCGCAGCGTCGAGGATCGCGCGGTGAAAAAGCTCGTCACGGGCCAACCGGTCGCGCTGACCGGCTACCTTCGCTTTTCCGAGGCACCCGGCTGGATGACGCCGGCGGAGAACCGCGACAAGCGGCTCTGGTTCGTGCGCGATCATGGGGCAATCGCAAGCGTGCTTGGCTGGGGCGCTGTGGCGCCGTTCTACATCGATCTCGAACTGCCTTCCCCCGAAAACGGCATCCCGCGTCCGGGGCCGCTCGATGTGCATCTGAAAGACGATCATCTGCAATACGCCATCACCTGGTTCGCGCTCGCAGGCGCGGTGCTGATCGCCTTCGGCGTCTGGGTGAGGGGACGGCGTTCGAGCTGAGTTATCCGTAGGTTCCCGGGCGGAACCCGGTATCGCCCGGACTTTATTATTCAGCGCATATTCACGAGGGTGAACTTAAGCCGCAGGCAAATTTTGCGGCGTTGAGGATTCTGGCGTGAGCGATTTTGATCAGATGGGAATTGTCGTCGACTGGGTGGACGCCTGCCGGAAGGGCGATCTTGCGACCCTGCTCGACCTCTATGCCGACGACGCCGAAGTCGAATGCACATGCAACGGCACCCACTTCTCCTATCGCGGACGTCGCGAGCTCGAAACCTATTGGGGCCCGCGGCTCAGTGCATTCTCGACCGCCGGCTTCGGTCTCGAGGAGATCAATCCGGTCGCGAACGGCGTCGATCTCGAATATTCCGTCGCGGGCTCGCTGCGCATTCACGCCTCGTTTCGCTTCAGTGCGGAAGGCAAGATCTACAGCACCCTGTGCATGCCATCTCGGCAGAACCCTCACGACGGCTGCGCGTGCTAGCGTCACGCCGGCGCGTCGCGCGTCACCTCCACCGGCAGGCGGCAGCGCACATAGGTACGGTCATCCGCGCGCAGCAATGACAGCGATCCGCTGAGCGCGCGCACGCGTTCATGCATTCCGGTCAGGCCCCGGCCGAAGACGTTGCCCTCGGCAAAGCCGCCACCATCGTCGGAAATCTCGATGGCGAGCGCGTCACTGGCAACTGTCGCCTGCACATCGGCATTGCTCGCCCCGGCATGGCGCAGCACATTGGTCAGCGCCTCCTGGATCACGCGATAGACGGTCTGGGCCAGCGGTCCGTCGATTGCGTTCAGATCAGGATCGATCGCGGCCGTCAGGCCGATATGCGGCGCCTGCTTGCGAAAGTTCCGGAGCAGCGTCTGCACGCTTGTCTCCAGCCCCAATTCCTCGATGTAGAGCGGCCGCAGCCGGTCGAGGATGCGGCGGTTGGTCTGCTGGAGCGCCTCGACCGATTGCAGTACATCCTCTGCCGAATTGCCGAGATTTCCCACCGGCGCTGAAGCTCCGATCAACGCGATCGTGCCGGCGCGGATGCTGAACAGCAGCGGACCCAGCTCGTCATGCAGCTCGCGGGCGAGATCGCGCCGCTCGTCGTCCTGGAGCGAGACCAGGCGGTGCAGGAGGTCGCGATTGTCCTGGCTCAATTGCGCGAGCGTCGTCGCCAGCGCGTTGGCCTCCTCGCAGCTCTGCCGGATTTCCGGCGGCCCCCCGACCGGGATCGGCGCGGTATAATCGCCACGGCGCATCCGCGTGAGCCCTTCGCCGAGATCGTGCAGCGGACGCAGAGCCGATCCCGCGAAGGCATAGGCGATCGTGCCGGTGATCGTCATCAGCACGACGACCAGGCCGGTCAGTGCGAGGAAGCCGATCCATTTCTCGAACAGGTCGGCCGACAGGTCCGGCACGAAGACGAGATCGCCCACATGCCTGCCCTCGATGACCACCGGGGAGGCAACCTCCATGTCCGGTATGGTCAGGAGGCTGATGAACCATTGCGGAACCGCCTGAAGTCCACGCATGCCGTCCCGCGGGGACGGAGCAGGACCCGATTCGATGGAGCGGAATCGAATATCGGAGGAGGCGTCCAGGGACCGGACAAATGCGTCGAGCGTCTTCTGCGGATTGTCCGAGGCGCGCAGGGTGTTGTTGAGCGCTACGGCGATCGACTTGGTCGAACGTCGAGCAGGCTCGTTCTCCTCGGCCAGCTGAACGGTTGCAAAAACCTGCAGCAATATGCCGCCCAGTATCAGCGCCGCGAGGAAGCTGACGCCGAGCGGGAGAAACAGTTGCGTCCTGAAGGGGAGCCGTTGCCACATTAGGTCAATTCTAACGCGCATTGGCGTGATTTTCTCTTTCCATTTGTTCCCGCCGGTCTATGAGTCGAAAAACAAGAGAGCGCGCGATGCAAGATACCGCCAAGCCGGCGACCAGGGTCCTGATCGTCGACGACCATCCCGTAGTGCTGTCAGGGTGCCGCACCCTTTTCGCATCCGACCATTCGATCCGCATCGACGAGGCGACGGATGCCAAATCCGGGCATCGCGCCTATATCAGCAAGCGGCCCGACGTCACCGTGATCGACATCAGCCTGCCCGACGTTTCCGGCTTCGAGCTGATGCGGCGGATCCGCAAGGACGATCCCGACGCCAAGATCATCATGTTCAGCATGAACGACGATCCGGCCTTCGTGGTGCGCGCGGTCGAGCTCGGCGCGCAGGGCTACGTCTCCAAGGGCGACGATCCCCGGATCCTGCTGAAGGCGGTGCGCAAGGTGGTTGCTGGTGACAATTTCATCTCGCCGCAGCTCGCGGAAGCCGTGACGTTCTCCGGCGCGGCCATCAAGGCCAATCCGGCCTCGCAGATGACGCCGCGGGAGCTCGAAATTCTCCGCCTGCTCGGACGCGGCGACAAGATCGTCGAGGTCGCCGAGGCGCTCGGCATTTCCTACAAGACGGTCGCCAACACCACGTCCCTGCTCAAGCAGAAGCTGGGCGCCAAGAACCATTCCGACCTGATCCGGATCGCAGTGGAAATCGGGATGAACTGACGTGCCGCGCGCGACCGAACCGGCTGCTCCAGGATGCAGCGGGTTCGGTCGGCGGATCGGCGCCTCCCGTCCGCCGGGCAATGCGTGGACGACGGCTGACACCATCCGCCGACACAATGGATCGGCAGGGCACTCGTTCCCGGAGCCGGCCCTTACATCGGGAAAAAAGGGTAATTCGGGTGAAGTTCGACCCGGGATACGTGGATGGAGTAACTGAAGCGTCCCGGGAAAAACAGGAACATTTGTCGGCGCGCGCGGTTTTGGTTCTTGACGATCTGATGACAGGCGACGAAAGCTTGCACCGATAGTTTTAGCGGGCAGGCGCCCCGACGAGCCAAACCGGTCTGCACATATCAACGACAGACCTTCCAAGAGAAAGGGCTGCGGCATCGCCGCAGCCCTTTTTCGTTGCGGAGGGGGCTGGCGGGAAGCGGTTTCCCGATGCCGCAAAACACTTTATGGTGGCCCGAAGCCTCTGGCTGTTGACAAGTAATTTCGTAAAATCAAAGGCTTACGGATCTGGCTCAGGCTCGGCCGGCCTTTGGAGGGCAGTTTGACTCGTTATATCTCCACCCGGGGCGAGGCCCCTGAACTCGGTTTCTGCGACGTGATGCTGACCGGGCTCGCCCGTGACGGCGGCCTGTATGTGCCGGCAACATGGCCGCAGCTTTCGGCCGAGACCATCGCCGGCTTCTTCGGCCGCCCCTATTGGGAAGTCGCCGTCGACGTGATCCGTCCCTTCGCCGGCGGCGAGATTTCGGACGCCGAGCTCGGCCGCATGGCCAACGAGGCCTATGCCACCTTCCGCCATCCCGCGGTGGTGCCGCTGCGCCAGATGTCGCCGCACCAGTTCGTGCTGGAGCTGTTCCACGGTCCGACGCTCGCCTTCAAGGACGTGGCGATGCAGCTGATCTCGCGGCTGATGGACCACGTGCTCGCCAAGCGCGGCCAGCGCACCACCATCGTGGTCGCGACGTCGGGCGATACCGGCGGCGCGGCAGTCGATGCGTTTGCCGGGCTCGAAAATGTCGATCTGATCGTGCTGTTTCCGCACGGCCGCATCTCGGACGTGCAGCGGCGCATGATGACGACGACGGGCGCAGCCAATGTCCACGCGCTCGCCATCGAAGGCAATTTCGACGACTGCCAGGCGCTCGTGAAGGGCATGTTCAACAACCATCGCTTCCGCGATGCGACCTCGCTCTCCGGCGTCAACTCCATCAACTGGGCGCGCATCGTCGCCCAGGTGGTCTACTATTTCACCTCCGCCGTTGCCGCCGGTGCGCCGGCGCGCGCGGTGGATTTCGTGGTGCCGACCGGTAATTTCGGCGACATCTTTGCCGGCTATGTCGCCAAGCGCATGGGGCTGCCGGTGCGCACGCTGCGCATCGCCGCCAACGTCAACGACATCCTCGCCCGCACGCTGAAGAGCGGCATCTACGAGGTGCGCGAGGTGCATGCCACCGCGTCGCCGTCGATGGACATCCAGATCTCCTCGAATTTCGAGCGGCTGCTGTTCGAGGCCGGCAAGCGCGATGCGGCGGGCGTGCGCCGTCTGATGGACTCCCTGAAGCAGTCCGGGCGCTTCGTGCTGCCCGACGCGACGCTCGCCGCGATCCGCGAGGAGTTCGACGCCGGGCGCGCCGACGAGACCGAGACCGCGGCTGCGATCCGCGCCGCCTGGCGCGAGGCTGGCGAGCTGGTCGATCCCCATACCGCGGTGGCGCTCGCGGTCGCCGACCGCGACACCACCGACACCACGGTGCCCAGCATCGTGCTCTCGACCGCGCATCCCGCCAAATTCCCCGACGCCGTCGAGGCCGCCTGCGGCCAGCGGCCGCAATTGCCGGCATGGCTCGATGGTCTCATGACCAAATCCGAACACATGAAGGTGATGAAGAACGATCAGGGCGAGATCGAGCGGTTCGTGCTGTCGGTCAGCCGCGCCGCGAAACAGGGAGTTGCCGGATGAGCGTCGAGATTTCCAAGCTTGCGTCCGGCCTGACCGTCGTCACCGACAAGATGCCGCATCTCGAGACCGCAGCGCTTGGCGTCTGGGCCGGCGTCGGCGGGCGCGACGAGAAGCCAAACGAGCACGGCATCTCGCACCTGCTTGAGCACATGGCGTTCAAGGGTACCACGAAGCGCTCCTCGCGCGAGATCGTCGAGGAGATCGAGGCGGTTGGCGGCGACCTCAATGCCGGCACCTCGACCGAGACCACATCCTATTACGCGCGGGTGCTGAAGGCCGACGTGCCGCTCGCGCTCGACGTGCTCGCCGACATCCTGGCCAATCCCGCCTTCGAGCCCGACGAGCTCGAGCGCGAGAAGAACGTCATCGTGCAGGAGATCGGCGCCGCGCAGGATACGCCCGACGACGTCGTGTTCGAGCATCTCAACGAGCTCTGCTATCCCGACCAGCCGATGGGCCGCTCGCTGCTCGGCACGGCCAAGACCTTGCGCGCCTTCAACCGCGACATGCTGCGCGATTATCTGTCGACGCATTATCGCGGGCCCGACATGGTGGTGGCGGCGGCCGGCGCGGTCGACCACGAGCAGGTCGTCGCCGAGGCCGAGAAGCGCTTTGCGAGTTTCGAGGGCACGCCGGGCCCGAAGCCGCAATCCGCCATGTTCGGCAAGGGCGGCACCAAGGTGGTGCATCGCGAGCTCGAGCAGGCGCATCTGACGCTGGCGCTGGAAGGCGTGCCGCAGAGCGATCTGTCGCTGTTCTCGCTCCAGGTCTTCACCAACATCCTCGGCGGCGGAATGTCGTCGCGGCTGTTCCAGGAGGTCCGCGAGAAGCGCGGCCTCTGCTACTCCATCTACTCGTTCCACGCGCCCTACACCGACACCGGCTTCTTCGGCCTCTACACCGGCACCGATCCGGCCGACGCGCCGGAGATGATGGAAGTCGTGGTCGACATCATGAATGATTCGGTCGAGACCCTGACCGAAGCCGAGATTGCGCGCGCCAAGGCGCAGATGAAGGCGGGCCTGCTGATGGCGCTGGAGAGCTGCTCGTCCCGCGCCGAGCAGCTCGCCCGGCACGTGCTGGCCTATGGCCGGCCGCAGACGGTGGAGGAGCTGGTCGCCCGGATCGACGCCGTCAGCGTCGAATCGACCCGGGATGCGGCGCGTGCGCTGCTTTCGCGGAGCCGCCCTGCGGTTGTCGCATTGGGTAGTGGCAGGGGTCTGGACACGGCGGTGTCTTTTGCGGAAGGATTGACCCGGGCACGTGCCAAGGCGCGGTTGCATTAGGAGCCGCGCACGGGCCGATCTGCCCCGGGAAGCATCACCATGGCCCTCTTTCGCCTGCCATCCAGTGGACCCGCCGCCCTCGCGCCGCGCGGCAACGGGCTCCTGCTGCGCGCGCCGCAGATGTCGGACTTCTTGCAATGGGCGCATCTGCGCGAGTCCAGCCGCGATTACCTGACGCCCTGGGAGCCGATCTGGCCCTCGGACGATCTGACCCGATCCGGCTTCCGCCGCCGCCTGCGGCGCTATTCCGAGGACATCGCCGCGGACCGCTCCTATCCCTTTCTGATCTTCCGCGAGCTCGACGGCGCCATGGTCGGCGGCATCACGCTCGCCAACGTCCGCCGCGGCATCGTGCAGGCCGGCACCATCGGCTACTGGGTCGGCAAGCCCCATGCCCATCGCGGCTACATGACGGCGGCGCTGCGGGTGCTGCTGCCGACGCTGTTCGGCGAGCTCAATCTGCACCGGGTCGAGGCCGCCTGCATCCCCACCAATGCGCCGTCGATCCGGGTGCTGGAGAAGTGCGGCTTCTCCCGCGAGGGGCTGGCCCGCCGCTATCTCTGCATCAACGGGGTCTGGCAGGACCATCTGCTGTTCGGCCTGCTGCATGAGGATTTCCGCGGCTGAGCCGACCGCTTCGCGCGGCCCAGGCTGTCCTGCCTTATTTGCTTGCCTTGGGTTCGCCGATTTTGGCGATATAACGCGCTAGGCCGGCCGGCGATCGGCCGGGATGTGGTCATGGAGTATGGGCGTTGATGGTGAAGGAGCTTCGATCATTGCGGAATGTGCTGCGGCAGGGTCCGGTGATCGTACTGGCGCTCTCGGTGTCGCTCGCGGCCGTCTCGCCGGTCTCGGCGCAGTCGCTGACCGACCGCTTCAAGGGCCTGTTCGGCGGCAAATCCGACGAACCGGCGCAGCCCAAGCCGCCGCCTGTGCCCGGGCAGCCGGCCGAAGACGACCTCGATTGTCCGCAAGTCACGGTGCGCGCGGGGGCCTCGACCTATGCGGTTGGCGCGACCGGAAAGCCAGCCGTCGGCAATGAGATCCGCTTCCAGGCCACGATCACCAAGATGGCGCGCGAATGCGCCCGCAGCGCCGAAGGCATCACGGCCCGGATCGGGATCCAGGGCCGTGTTATCGCCGGTCCCGCCGGCGCGCCGTCCACGGTCGAAGTGCCCCTCCGCGTCGCCGTGGTGCAAGGCGGCGTCGGCGAGAAGGTGATCGCCTCGAAGGCCTACCGGACCACGGTCGGGATGCAGGAGGGCGGCAGCGTGCCCTTCACCTTCGTTGCCGAGGATCTGTCCTATCCGGCGCCATCGGCCGCGGTCGCCGATACCTACGTCTTCTATGTCGGTTTCGACCCGCAGGCGCTCGCGCCGGAGCCGAAGGCGAAGGGGAAGAAGAAGTAGGTCGGTCTCGTGCTCCGGACGCGGCGCAGCGCGTAGCGGTGCGACGCAGAACCGGGGCCCAGGAGCTGCGGATACGTGGGTCCCGGCTCTGCGTCGCGTCATTTCATGCCGCGCCGCGTCCGGGACACGCGAGTCTTTCAGCCAAACAAAAAAGCCGGCGCTGATCGCGCCGGCTTTTTGATTGGTGAGGCGAAAACCCTCAGTTCAGCTTCTGGCGAACCTCGGTGATGCCCTTGGCCAGCAGATCGTCGGCGACACTGCCCTTGACCGATTGCGACAGGATCGTGGAGGCGGCCTGGACGGCGGCTTCCGCGGCTGCGGCGCGGACATCGGCCAGCGCCTGGGCTTCGGCGAGCGCGATCTTGCTCTCCGCGGTCTTGGTCCGGCGGGCGACGAAATCTTCCACCTTTGCCTTGGCTTCGGTCGCGATACGCTCGGCTTCGCTCCTGGCGTTGGCGATGATGTCGGCGGCCTCGCGTTCGGCCGAGGCGGTGCGAGCCTTGTAGTCGGCGAGCACCTTGGCGGCTTCCTGCTTGAGGCGGGTCGCGTCGTCGAGCTCAGCCTTGATGCGGTCGGCGCGATGGTCGAGCGCAACCATCGCCTTCTTGAAGACCCCGAGATAGCCGAACACGACCATCAGGATCACGAAGGCGATGGCGACCCAGGTTTCAGGATCGAAGAACATATCGACTAACCCTTCAAGGACGCATCAACGGCGGCGTTGACCGACGCGGCATCCGGAACGACGCCGGTGAGCTGCTGTACGATCTGGCCTGCCGCTTCGGCCGCGATGCCGCGGACGTTGCTCATGGCAGCCGCGCGGGTCGAGGCGATGGTCTTCTCCGCCCCGGCGAGCTTGGCCGCCAACTGCTCTTCCAGCGCCTTGCGCTCGGCGTCCGCCTGCGCATTCGCCTTGTCGCGGGATTCGTTGCCGATCGCCTGCGCCCGCGTGCGCGCCGAAGCGAGCTCGCTTTCATAGGCCTTCAGCGCCGCGTCGGACTGGTCCTTCAGCGTCTGCGCCTCGGCGAGGTCGCCCTCGATCTTGTTCTGACGCGCCTCGATCGCGCCGCCGACCTTCGGCAGAGCGAGCTTGGACACGATCACGTAAAGCGCGACGAAGAAAATCGCGAGCCACACCAGCTGCGAAGCATAGGTGCTGCTCTCGAACGGCGGAAAACCGCCACCGTGACCGCCTTCGGCCTCGGTGTGGGCGCCCGCCGCCGGACTTTTCGCCCCGCCATGACTTTCAGCCATGGATTACTCCTGTTGCCGTCATGCGCGCCGCTTCGGTTGAAGCGGCGCGAAACTTCGTCCTCAGAGCGGAACGAACAGCAGCAGCAGCGCGATCAGCAGCGAGAAAATGCCGAGCGCTTCGGTCACGGCGAAGCCGAAGATCAGGTTGCCGAACTGGCCCTGAGCGGCCGACGGGTTGCGGACGGCTGCGGCGAGGTAGTTGCCGAAGATCACGCCGACGCCGACGCCCGCGCCGCCCATGCCGATGCATGCGATGCCCGCGCCGATAAGTTTTGCTGCTGCCGGATCCATTTTAGACTCCTTGGAAGAAAGATTGGGTTTTGGGTGGAAATTCCCCGGACCGCTCAGTGTCCCGGATGAATGGCGTCGTTGAGGTAGATGCAGGTCAGGATCGCGAACACGTAGGCCTGGAGGAACGCGACCAGAATCTCAAGAGCGTACAGCGCGACCGTGAGCGCGAGCGGCAGCACGCCGCCGACCCAGCCCAGCGCCCCGAGCGAGAAGCCGAGCATGGCAACGAAGCCCGCGAACACCTTCAGCGCGATGTGGCCGGCCAGCATGTTGGCGAACAGACGGACGCTGTGGGAGACCGGCCGCAGGAAGAACGACAGGATCTCGATGAACATCACCAGCGGCAGGATGTAGCCGGGAACACCGTGGGGCACGAAGATCGAGAAGAACTTCAGGCCGTTCTTGGCAACGCCGTAGATCAGGACCGTGAAGAACACCAGCAGCGCGAGCGCTGCGGTGACGATCAGGTGGCTCGAGATCGTGAAGGTGTAGGGGATGATGCCGACCAGGTTCGAGACGCAGATGAACATGAACAGCGAGAAGATCAGCGGGAAGAACTTCATGCCTTCCGCGCCGGCCGTCGAACGGATGGTCGAGGCGACGAATTCGTAGGAGATCTCGGCGACCGACTGGAGGCGCCCGGGAACCAGCTGGGTGCCGCTGGCAAGCATCAGCAGCGAGATGATCGCAACCGCCACCAGCATGTAGAGCGACGAATTGGTGAAGGCGATCGTCTGATTGCCGATATGGCCCAGGGTGAAGAGAGGCTCGATGTTGAACTGGTGGATCGGATCGATTTTCATCAGCGCGGCATCTCTTGGTCTGCCGGGCGATGCCGGCGGGTCTCGGTCTGCCGGCCGGGCCGGCCCGTACCGGCGAAGCCGGCACGATCATTCCTCTCCTGTGTGGATCGCTTAAGAACCACCGCGCCTGTTCTGACCCGCGCCCGCCGTCCTCACCACATTCACCACGCCGGCGACGAAGCCAAGCAGCAGGAACACGATAAATCCGAAAGGCGACGTCGACAGCAAGCGGTCGAACCCCCAGCCAATCCCCGCTCCGACAGCGACACCGGCGACCAACTCGGAGGATAACCGGAAACCAAGCGCCATTGCCGAGGCTCTGGCCGCTCTGTCCTCACCGTCACCTGCGGGTTGCTCGGTCTTGACGTGGCGGTCACGAAACTCGGACAACCGTTGATCAAGATTTCCGAGCCGTTCGGAAAGCGCAGCTTCCTCGGACGATCTATCGCGATCTCCATTCCCGCCGTGTCCCGTGCCCTGTGTCATGCAACGAAGACCCGAAACGCCGCGGCTGAATGGAAATTACGCCCGCCACCCTCAAAAGCCGCGCGGACCATACTGATGGCCTATAATCAAGTCAAGCCAAGTCACGATTGCGTCGCTTTCTGTTATGTAACTGATTTATTTGACAATATCGACGCGCGCGGCAGCGCTGCACACAGCGTGACGCCGCACCGCAGCAGCTCCCTGCGGGATCGGCGAATGCCGCCGCCATTTTGCCCGTCTGGCGGGATCAAACGGCCCATCGGGATCGTTGATTTCAGGCGGGCGTTTTTGGCGGCGGATTGTCCCGGTCGGGTGTAAAATCCGGAGAGCGCCACCTGCGTGTCGTGGCGGAGAGTGTGATGAGACCAGCGACATCATCCATAGCATCATGGCTTGCGGCAGCGGCGCTTGCCGCGGTGATGGCCACCAGCGGCGCCGCGCAATCGGCCCCCGACAGCGAAAACGGCCGCTACAGCATGACGCCGATCCCCGAGGGCGTGCTGCGGCTCGATACCCGCACCGGCACGGTGTCGACCTGCTCCAGGAACGGCACTGGCTGGGCTTGCTATGCCGTGCCCGATGAACGGACCGCGCTCGACGCCGAGATCGGCCGTCTCCAGGGGGAGGTCGAGAAGCTGAAGGGACAGCTCGCGGCGGGGCCGACCGTATCGGGCAAGATCGACGAGCCGATGCCGAAATCCGACCCGCTCAAGAAGGCCGAGCCAAAGGTCGCCGAGGGCGACCGCAAGATCGAGATCCCGCTGCCGAGCGACCAGGACGTCGACCGCGTGATGTCATTCCTCGAAAAGGCCTGGCGTCGCCTGATCGACATGGCCAACCGCGTGCAGAAGGACGTGTCGGGAAGGATCTAGTGCACGAGATGGGTGGGCACGCTTCCGCCTTCGCTCTTCGAGCTACTGCGGACAAGTCGCTTTGCCCAGCCTGCGGCGGCTTTCCGAATTGAGGGACCTGTCATGACGTCAGCCAAATCTGTGACGCGCTCGGCACCATCGTCAGTGCAGGCCACCACGGTCGCATCGTCGCTGCTCACCGTGCAGACGCCGGGGCCCGGCTTCAGCGACCTCACCGCCGAGGCCGCGCGGTTCATCGCCGACGTTCATGCCCGGGACGGCGCGCTCACGCTGTTCATCCGTCATACCTCGGCGTCACTGACAATCCAGGAGAATGCCGACCCTTCCGTGCTGGTCGATCTCACCACGGTGCTGGCGCGGCTCGCGCCGGACGATGAAGATGCAGGCTGGACCCACGACACCGAGGGTCCGGACGACATGCCGGCGCACGTCAAGACCATGCTGACGGGGACATCGCTCCAGGTGCCGGTGCTGGGTGGCGCGCTCGCGCTCGGCACCTGGCAGGCGATCTATCTGATCGAGCATCGTACCCGGCCGCATCGGCGCGAGGTCGTGCTGCAATTCATCGGCAGCCAATGAACCAAAAGCAAACCGGCCGCGGATCGCTCCGCGGCCGGTTGCAGCGACGTAGCGCTTGCGCGTCAGGTCTTGGTGATGTCGACGTCCTTGGTCTCGGGCACGAAGATCAGGCCGACGATGAAGGTCATCGACGCGATCGCAATCGGGTACCAGAGACCTGCGTAGATGTTGCCCGTCGCGGCGACCAGCGCGACCGCAATCGGCGGCAGCAAGCCACCGAACCAGCCGTTGCCGATGTGATAGGGCAGCGACATCGAGGTGTAACGGATCCGCGTCGGGAACAGCTCGACGAGAGCAGCCGCGATCGGGCCGTACACCATGGTCACGAGGATCGCGAGGTAGGTCAGGACGAGGATCAGCATCGGCATGTTGATCGCGGCCGGATCGGCCCCCTTGACCGGGTAGCCTGCTTCGCCGACCGCCGCCGTCACGGCGCCCGTGAATGCGGTGCGGGCGGCCGCGAAGGCCTTGGGATCGACACCATTGCCGCTCACCGAGTCGAACGACTTGCTGCCGACCACGACCTTGGCAACGCTGCCGGCTGCGGCAGGCTCCAGCTTGAAGTTCACCGACGAGGCGATCAGCGCGTTGCGGGCGACGTCGCAGGAGCTGGTGAACACCCTGCCGCCGACCGGGTCGAACAGCACGTTGCAGTCCTTCGGATCGGCGACGACGGTCACCGGAGCACTGGCCAGCGCCTTCTCGAGCGCCGGGTTGGCGGCCGAGGTCAGCAGGCTGAAGGCGAAATGATAGGTCAACGCGCCGAGCAGACAGCCGGCCATGATGATCGGCTTGCGGCCGATCTTGTCGGACAGCCAGCCGAAGAACAGGAAGCCGACGGTCGCAATGGCCAGTGCGATGATGAGCGCGATGTCAGCGGAGTTCGCCGGCACCTTGAGCGTGTTGACGAGGAAGATACGTGCGTAGAACTGGCCGCCGTACCAGATCACGGCCTGGCCCGCGGTGAGGCCGAGCAGGGCGATCAGCGCGTATTTTCCGTTCTGCCAGTTGCCGAACGCTTCCGACAGGGGCGCCTTGGAGCCCTTGCCTTCGTCCTTCATTTTCTGGAACAGCGGTGATTCGGACAGCTGCATGCGGATCCAGATCGAGATGCCGAGCAGCACGATCGACAGCAGATAGGGATAGCGCCAGCCGCCCGAGAGGCCGGAATCGGCGAATGCCTCGGGGCTCATGCTGTTGCGGACGATGTAGACCACGAGCAGCGACATGAACAAGCCAATGGTCGCGGTGGTCTGAATCCAGGACGTATAGAAGCCGCGGCGGCCTTGCGGCGCATGCTCGGCCACGTAAGTGGCTGCACCGCCGTATTCGCCGCCGAGGGCAAGACCTTGCAGAAGACGCAGGCCGATGAGGATCGTCGGCGCGAGCCAGCCGATCGTCTGGTAGCCCGGCGTCAGGCCGACCAGGAAGGTCGACATGCCCATGATGGTGATGGTGACGAGGAAGGTGTATTTGCGGCCGACGAGATCGCCGACCCGGCCGAACACCAGCGCGCCGAGGGGGCGAACCAGGAAGCCCGCCGAGAAGGTCAACAGCGCGAAGATGAACTGCGTGTTGGCGTCGAATGCGGAATAGAACGCCTTGCCGATCTGGGCTGCGGTCCAGCCGTACAGATAGAAATCGTACCATTCGAACACGGTACCCAGTGAAGATGCGAAGATGACCTTCTTCTCCTCGCCGGTCATTCCGCGCGCCCTGACGCCGTCGGCGGCCGCTGCCATTGTCATAGTTCAAACTCCCCGAATATCGTTTCCTCGCGTCCCGGACGTCCGGAGAGTCCGGATCAATCTGGGTCTTGCCCGCAAGGTAACATCGGCGTGAAACCGGCCCCAATACGACTTTCGGCTTTGCGCACTGACGCGCAGCTGACGGGTGCGGTATCGGGCGACGGTGCACAGCCGTGAAGGTTGCGGATTAACCCCTTTCCCGCAAAGGGATAATGTGCACTTGCATGCCACGGCCGCTCGGGGAAGAATTGACCCGCCGCGGCACCGACTCGCGGCAGGTCGCCAACGACAGCAAGAGAACGATGAGCGCTCCTTCGACCCATCTCGTCATTGCCGATGATCATCCCCTGTTCCGCGACGCGCTGCGGCAGGCGGTGGCGAGCGTCCTGACCTCGGCCAGGATCGACGAGGCCGGATCGTTCGAGGATCTGACCAAATTGCTGGAACAGACCTCCGAGGTCGACCTGATCCTGCTCGACCTCTCGATGCCCGGGATCTCGGGCTTTTCCGGCCTGATCTATCTGCGCGCGCAATATCCGGCGATCCCGGTGGTGATCGTCTCGGCTTCCGACGACAGCGCCACGATCCGCCGCTCACTCGATTTCGGTGCCTCCGGTTTCATCCCGAAGCGTTTCGGCGTCGAGACGCTGCGCGACGCCATCCTCAAGGTGATGGAAGGCGACGTCTGGGTTCCCGCCGACACCGACCTGTCGGCCGCCACCGATCCCGACATGACGCGCCTGCGCGACCGCCTGGTGACGCTGACGCCGCAGCAGGTCCGGGTCCTGATGATGCTGTCGGAAGGACTGCTCAACAAGCAGATCGCCTACGAGCTCGGCGTCTCCGAAGCCACCATCAAGGCGCATGTTTCGGCGATCCTGCAAAAGCTCGGCGTCGAGAGCCGGACCCAGGCGGTGATCGCGGCCGCGAGAATATCTGGCGGCCAGTGGAAGCAGGGCACGCCGACGGGGTAGGCGACGCGTCGTAGCGCGGTAGCCCGGATGGAGCGCAGCGCAATCCGGGGCGTTGTCCCCGCATTCCGCTTTGCTCCATGCGGGCTACGAGATCCTGCGTCGAATGACGATGTCACCTCTTGCCCGCAATGACGCTCGTGGAGACGCGCTACTCCGCAGCCACCATCTGCTGCGTGCGCCACTGTCCGAGCAGGGCGCGGAGCGAGGCCGGCTTCACCGGCTTGTTCAGGACCGCGATCTTCTCATCGCGCGCGGCCAGCTGCACGGCGGGGCTGCGATCGGCGGTGATCAGGATCGCGGGGATGGCGTCGCCGAAGCGGCGGCGGATGTCGCGGATCGCGGCGATGCCGTTGCCGCGGTCGAGGTGATAGTCGACCAGCAGGCCGGTGACGCGTTTGCCGGCGGCTTCGATCGCGGCGATCGCGGCTTCGGGATCGGCGACCGCGATCACCTCCGCGTCCCAGGCCTTCAACAGCGTGCGCATGCCGTCCAGGATCGCGGCGTCATTCTCGATGCAGACGATCAGCGCGCCCGCGATCGGCGTGCGCGCCAGCGGCGTCGCGCTGGTGACGGCGGCGGTGAGGGTGATCGCCTTCGCCGTCGGCACGGTCACCGAGAAGACCGAGCCGCGGGTCGCGTTGGCGTCGATGGCGATGCCGTGGTTGAGCACGCGCGCCAGCCGCTCGACGATCGAGAGCCCCAGCCCCAGCCCGCGTGCGATTCGCGCACCCTGCTCGAGACGGTGGAATTCCTTGAAGATCTCGCCGCGCTTGACGATGGGGATGCCGACGCCGGTGTCGTAGACGCAGATCTTGAGCGAGGGGCCCTGGCGGCGGCAGCCGACCAGCACGCGGCCGCGCGGCGTGTATTTGATCGCGTTGGAGATCAGGTTCTGAAGCAGGCGCCGCAGCAGCAGCCGATCGGACTCGACCGGCAGCGAGCAGGGCACGAAGGCGAGCTCGAGGCCCTTGGCGCGCGCGATCGGCGCGAACTCGATCTCGAGCGAGCGCATCAGATCGGCCATCTTGAAGCTCGAGATCGAGGTCGCCATCGCGCCTGCATCGAGCCGGGAGATGTCGAGCAGCGCGCCGAGGATCTCCTCGATCGCCTGGAGCGATTCGTCGATGTTCTCGACCAGCCGCGTCTCCTCGCCGCTGTGCTGGCGCTCGACCAGGCTCGTGACATAGAGCCGCGCGGCGTTCAGCGGCTGGAGGATGTCGTGGCTGGCGGCCGCGAGGAAGCGTGTCTTGGAGATGCTGGCATCTTCCGCGGCGCTCTTGGCCAGCGCCAGCTCGGAGTTCAGCCGGGTCAGTTCCTCGGTGCGGTCGCGCACGCGCTTTTCCAGCGTGGCATTGGCGCGTTCCAGCGCTTCGGCCGCCTCGAAGGTGGGCGTGACGTCGGTGAAGGTGATGACGAAGCCGCTGCCGGGCATGCGGTTGGTGAGCACCTCGATCACCATGTGGCGTTCCGGCAGGCGTTCGAGATAGGGCTCGCTGTCGGTGGTATAGGCGGCGAGCC
>NZ_AKIY01000248.1 GCF_000282615.1 Bradyrhizobium sp. YR681
CGTCATTGCGAGCGCAGCGAAGCAATCCAGAATCTTTCCGCGGAGGGACTCTGGATTGCTTCGTCGCTTCGCTCCTCGCAATGACGGGGGATGGAGCGGAATAAGACAAACAAAGGAAACGCCATGATCGAATTCTTCTTCGACTGCTCCAGCCCCTGGACCTATCTCGCCTTCCACAACATCCAGCCGCTGGCGAAAGAGGTCGGTGCCGAGATCATCTGGCGGCCGATCCTGGTCGGCGGCATCTTCAATACGGTCAACCCCAGCGTCTATGCGCAGCGCGAGACGCCGGTGCCGCTGAAGGCGCGCTACATGAAGAAGGACCTCGCCGACTGGGCGCGCTCGGCGGGGCTTGCAATCAAGATGCCGCCGACGGTGTTCCCGGTGAACAGCGTGAAGGCGATGCGCGGCTGCATCTGGCTCGGCAAGGACATGGTGCCGTTCGCCACATCAGTGTTCGAGACCTATTGGGGCGGCGACAAGGATATCTCGCAGGACGCCGTGCTTGGCGAGATCTGCAAGAGGGTCGGCATCGACGAGCAGAAGTTTTTCGCCGGCATCTCGGAGCAGGGCATCAAGGACCAGCTCAAGGCCAATACGGAAGAGGTCGTCGCGCGCGGCGGCTTCGGCTCGCCGACGATCTTCGTGGGCAAGACCGACATGTATTTCGGCAATGACCGCCTGCCGCTGATCCGGGAGGCGCTCAAGCGCAGCAAGGCGAGCGCGGCCTGATGGTGCGCGCTGTCGTCTGCCGCGCGCTCGGCGCGCCCGAAACGTTGCGGCTGGAAGAGTTTCCATCGCGCGCGCTGAAGCCTGGCGAGGTGCGTGTCGCGATCCGCGCCGCGGGGCTCAATTTCCCTGACGTGCTGATGGCAGCCGGGGAATATCAGCTCAAGCCGGAGTTGCCGTTCACGCCCGGCATGGAAGCTGCCGGCGACGTGACCGAGGTGGGCGCGGAAGCGAGAGGCGTGGCGGTCGGCGACAAGGTCATCGTGAAGATGCGCCATGGCGCCTTTACAGACGAAGCCGTGGTGGCGCCTGCGCAGCTCACGCCGATGCCGTCGACCTTCGACTACGCGGAGGCTGCAACCTATCTCGCCGGCCACGGCACCGCCTATCACGCACTGATCGATCGCGGCCGCGTCGAGCCGGGCGAGGTGCTGCTGGTGCACGGCGCCGGCGGCGGTGTCGGCCTTGCCGCCGTCGAGATCGGCAAGATGCTGGGCGCGACCGTGATCGCGACGGCCTCCAGCGACGAGAAGCTCGCCGTCGCCAAGGCGCGCGGCGCCGATCATCTGGTGCGCTACGATCGCGAGCCGTTTCGCGATGCCGTCAAGCGCATCACCGACGGCCGCGGCGCCGACGTGGTGTTCGATCCCGTCGGCGGCGAGGTGTTCGAGAATTCGATGCGCTGCATCGCCTGGGGCGCGCGGCTGCTGGTGATCGGCTTTACCGGCGGCATCGGCTCGGCCAAGACCAACCTGCTGCTGATCAAGGGCGCCAGCGTGCTCGGCGTGCGCGCGGGCGAGGCGGTCCGGAAAAACCCTGTGCTCGGCGAGGTGCGCCTGAAGGCGCTGCTGCAATGGGCGGAGCAGGGCAAGTTGCGCCCGAACGTCTCGCACCGCCTGCCTCTGGAGAATTTTGCGCAGGCGATGCGGCTGTTGCTCGACCGCAAGGCGATCGGTCGCGTGGCGCTGGTGATGGAGTGACGGTGCCGTAGTGACGGTGCCGTAGGGTGGGCAAAGGCGCGCAGCGCCGTGCCCACCACCTTTCAACGATAGCGAAAGAACGTGGGCACGCTTCGCTTTGCCCACCCTACGAGAGCTGTGAAAACGTCACTTGTATTCCCGCTCCGTCCACCACGGAAAATAATCCGGCATATCGCTGGACACCTTGTTCTTGAACTGCGCCGGCCGCTTCTCCAGGAACGACACCACGCCTTCCTTCACATCCTCCGAACGGCCGCGGGCATAGATGCCGCGGCTGTCGACCTTGTGGGCTTCCATGGGATCGTCGGCGCCCATCATGCGCCACATCATCTGGCGGATCAGCGCCACTGACACCGGCGCCGTCTTTGCGGCGAATTCTTTTGCCAGTGCGCGGGCGGTCGGGAGGAGATCATCAGGGGGGACCACTTTGCTGACGAGGCGCCCCGCAAGCGCTTCCTGCGCCGGGAAGACGCGGCCCGAATAGCACCATTCCAGCGCCTGCGAGATGCCGACGATCCGCGGCAGGAACCAGCTCGAGGCGGCCTCGGGCACGATGCCGCGCTGGGAGAACACGAAGCCGAAGCGGGCAGCATCCGAGGCGATACGGATATCCATCGCGAGCTGCATGGTGACGCCGATGCCGACGGCAGGACCGTTCACCGCAGCGATGACAGGCTTGAGGCATTTGAAGATGCGCAAGGTCACCTGGCCGCCGCCGTCGCGCACCTGCGGATCGCTGTAATCGACCTTGCCGTCGGCAAAGCGTTTCACCGGCCCGCGCCGCGCGTCGCGATCGAACGTATCTGCACCCGACGACAGATCGGCGCCCGCGCAAAAACCGCGGCCGGCGCCGGTGACGATGATGGCGCGGACATTGTCGTCCTTGTCAGCGGCATCGAACGCGTCGATCAGTTCGGCCTGCATCTGCGCGTTGAAGGCGTTGAGCTTGTCGGGCCGGTTCAGCGTGAGGGTGAGGATCTGCTCGGCGACCTCGTATTTGATCGTCTCATACGCCATGGTGGTTTCCTTCCTTTGTTTCTTGCTCTTGATTTGTAGCACGTCATTCCGGGGCGCGCCCTCTTGGGCGCGAGCTATGATGCGCAATTGCGCATCTGAGAATCCATACTCACGATAGTGGTTATGGATTCCGGGCTCGTCGCTTCGCGACGCCCCGGAATGACGGTAGATGTTTAGCGCGCCGGCGGCTTGGGCCAGGGCTTCTGCGGCCCGCGCAGGCCCTCGAACGCCTTGGCCATGCCGAGCACGCCGATATCGTCGAAGCGGCGGCCGACGATCTGCACGCCGATGGGAAAGCCGTTGGCGTCGAAACCGCCGTTGAGGGAGACCGCAGGGTTCTCCGACATATTCCACGGCACGGTATAGCAGATGTGCTCGAACGGCCTCATGGGATCGTTGGTCGGCGAGGCCCATTCCGCGGGGTAGTTCACGTTCGGCGCGGTCGGCGAGATCAGATAGTCGAGCTCACAGAACAGCTTTGCCGCAGCGTTGCGGATCGCCATGGTCTGGTTGAAGCCGCGGATGACATCGACGCCCGACAGCTTCGCGCCGGACTCGCCCCACTTGAAAATATACGGCAGCACCTTGGCCTGTTCGGCGGGATTCAGCTTGGCGAGATCGTCCCACATCCGCGCGCGCCAGAAATTATCGAGGCCATCGAGCATCTCGCGGGTCAAGATGCCGTCGACTTCCGTCACCACCGCACCGGCGGATTCGAACGCCTTCGCGGCCTTCACTGCAACGTCACGGACCGGCCGTTCTGCCGGCAGGCCGACGCCGGCATCGAGCATCAACCCGATCCGCAGTTTGCGCGGCGACTTTTCCAGGCCCTTCCAGTTGAGCGGCTCGGCGGGCAGGCTCATGCCGTCGCGGCGGTCGGGTTTTGCGATCACGCTCATCATCAGCGCGCAATCGTCGACCGTGCGGGTCATGGGACCGGCGACGCGGCCGACATAGACAGGATCGATCGGCACGCGGCCGAAGCTCGGCTTCAGCCCGACGAGGCCGCACCAGCCCGCGGGCAGGCGGACCGAGCCGCCGATATCGGTGCCGAGATGCAACGGACCATAGCCGGCCGCTGCGGCAGAGCCTGCGCCCGCGCTGGAGCCGCCGGGATTCTTGGAGAGGTCCCAGGGGTTGCGCGCGAGCGCGTGGAAGCTGGAGAGCCCCGAAGAGAGCATGCCGTAATCGGGCATCGTGGTCTTGGCGAAGATGATGGAGCCGGCCTCGCGCAGCCGCGCCGCGGGCGGGGCGTCCTTCTCGGCCGGCACAAGCTTGACGCTGGCGGCGCCCAGCGGCACCGGAACGCCCTTGGTCGCGATATTGTCCTTCACCGTCACAGGCACGCCGTCGAGCGCGCCTGATGGTTCGCCGCCGCTCCAGCGCGCGGTCGAGGCCTTTGCGGCCTCGCGCGCGCTGTCGGGATCGAATGCATAGAGCGCCTTCAGATGCGGTTCCCACGCAGCGACATGCGTGAGCACATCCTCCAGCACCTCGCTCGGCGAGAACTGTTTTGCCCGATAGCCCGCGATCAGATCGACCGCGGAGAGATCGTGCAGCGAGGTGACCGCCTCTTCGACGCTCTTCTTCTGCATTGCTAGCCCACCGGCATGCGCGTTTCGACGATGCGGGCGAACATGCTGGCGCCGATCGGCAGGATCTTGTCGTCGAGCACGAAGCCGGGATTGTGCACCGGCACCTTGCCGTCATGGCCGACCCAGAAATAGGCGCCGGGAATGGTCTGCAGCATGTCGGCGAAATCCTCGCTACCCATCTTCGGCTGGGCGCGGGTGATGACGTTGGCGGGGTCGACGATGGTGCGCGCGACGTCCTCGACGACCTTGGACTGCTCGACCTGGTTGATCAGCACGTCGAAAGTGTCGCGGATATCGACGTCGATTACGCATTGATATGCGGCCGCGATGCCGGCGCTGATCGTGCGAATGCGTTCGGCGATCAGAGTGCGGACTTCCTTCGAGAAGGTGCGGATGGTGCCGCAAAGATGCGCGTCACCGGGAATGACGTTGTAGGCGGAGCCCGCATGGATCTGGGTGATCGACACGACGGCGGCCTGCAGCGGCTCGACGTTGCGGCTGACGATGGTCTGGATCGCCTGCGCCAGCGTGGTCGCGATGATCACCGCGTCCTTGGAGCGCTCGGGCATCGCGCCATGCGCGCCGTAGCCGGTGATGCGGAGATCGAAGAAGTCGGCGCTGGCCATCGCGGGCCCGGGCAGGATCGCGATCTCGCCGTGGTTGAGATCGGGCGCGTTGTGCAGGCCGTAGAGCTCGTCGCACGGGAACTTCTCGAACAGCCCGTCCTTGATCATGGCGCGGGCGCCGCCGAGGCCTTCCTCGGCCGGCTGGAAGATCAGGTGCACGGTGCCGTCGAAGTTCCTGGTTTCCGCGAGGTAACGCGCGGTGCCGAGCAGCATGGTGGTGTGGCCGTCATGGCCGCAGCCGTGGAAGCGGCCGGGGATCTTCGAGCTCCATTTCAGATTGGTGTTCTCTTCCATCGGCAGCGCGTCCATGTCGGCGCGAAGCCCGATGCGCTTGCTGCCCGAGCCCTTGCCCTTGATGACGCCGATCACGCCGGTGCCGCCGAGACCGCGATGCACCTCGATGCCCCAGCTTGTCAGCTTGTCGGCGACGATGCCGGAGGTGCGTACTTCCTCGAAGCCGATCTCGGGATGGGCGTGGAGGTCGCGCCTGATGGCGGTGAGTTCGTCGGCATAGCCGTCGATGCGTTCGAGCGTGGGCATGTGGTCCTGTCCGGTTAGCGTGAGGGGGGATTGAAAACGGGGCCGTTCGGCTTGATGCGGATGCCCGGACGCAGGCGCGTCCAGGGCAGCGAAGCGGTGTCGGCCGGCATCGCGCCGGGCGCGGCGCAGATCATCAGCTTCTCCGCGATCGGCTCGAAATCGGCGCGGAAGTGCACCGAGCTCTTGTTGACCAGAATTTTTTGTTCGGTCGGCTCGACGCCGACGTAACGATACATCGCCTGGTCGGCGAGTTGCGCCTTGTGCGAACTCACGACCACACGGACATCGCCGATGCGCAGGCACGCGGAGGGGCCCATCTCCATCTCGCGGCCGCCGTAATAGGGGCCGGTCGCGATGAAGCGGCCATCGGAGAGGTTTTCGACGACGAAGGTCCCGCGGTAGGGCTCGTCGCCGGGAATGCCGGACTTGCCGCCGAGCGACAGCGTCACGGTGGCGCCGACGCCGGCCGCATGCGCGGCCTTGGCAGATTCCGGGTCGTAGATCGCGCCGGTCGCAGCGCTCGCCTTGTTGCGCACCAGCGCACGCAGCATGCCGGTCGTGTCGGAGTCGCCGCCGGCGCCGGGATTGTCCTGGGTGTCGGCGATGATGATCGGCTTGTTCGCGCTCTTCGCCAGTTCCATGGCGTGGCGCACGCCATCGTCGGGGGACCAGATCTTGCCGTCGAAATCGTCCTCGTGGTTTTCGATCAGCTTGACGATCGCGTCCGCCGCGCGGTCGGCGTCCGCTTGCGTCTTGCCATAGGCGAACACGCTCGGCCCGCAATCGCGGAAATCGGCGGCCGGGAAGCCCGGCGCGAACGACAGCGTCGGAACCGTGTCGCTTTCGAGCGCCGCGAGCTTTTCGTAGATGCCCTTGGTGGGAAAGTCGTTGGTGCACTGCCAGCTGATCGCGATCAGGAACGGCAATTGCCGGAACGATTTTGCAAAGCGCTGCTTCGTCTTCAGCAGCAGTGCGAGATGCCTTGCCGAGGCGCGGCCGGTCTCGGCCATGTCGACATGCGGATAGGTGCGGTAGGCGATCAGCGCGTCCGCATGTTCCATCATCTCGGGTGTGACGTTGGCGTGCAGGTCGAGGCTCGCGACCAGCGGAACATCCTTGCCGATGACGCGGCGCACGCGTGCCAGAATCTCGCCTTCGCCGTCGTCGAGATGCTCGGTCACCATCGCGCCGTGCAGGTCGAGATAGACCGCATCGATCGGCCCGGCGGCTGCGATGCCGTCGACCATGACCTTCACGATGCGTTCGAAGGCGTCCTTGGTGACATGGGCCGACGGGCTCGCGGCGCAGGCGATCGTCGGAACCAGTTCCCAGCCATTGGCTTCGGCGCTGTCGACGAAGCCGGCCAGCCCGACATTGATGCGCCGCATGACCTTCAGCACATCGGCGCCTTGCGTCATCGCAGGCCAGCCGCCGCCATGCTGGAAGTCGGCGAACGTCGCCTTCGTCGGCGCGAAGGTGTTGGTCTCGTGCAGGAAGCCGCCGACGGCGATACGTGTCATCAACTCAAGTCCGGGCGATTGAAAGTGCGCGACGTTAGCCTTGGCTTCGCGAGGAGAGCAAGGCGAGAGGCCATCGCGCCGCGCATGGCCTCAAGCTGTTTTGGGAATGTGTGCCGCGCACACCGTCATTGCGAGCGCAGCGAAGCAATCCAGAGCCTTTCCGCAGAGGGATTCTGGATTGCTTCGCTGCGCTCGCAATGACGAGGGATGGACCTACGCGCTCGCCGCCACGCCTTCCGACACCGGCCGGAAGTTCGCAAAATCCCAGCCGCGGCCGGGAGCTGCCTCCAGCAAGGCCCTGGTGTAGGCCTCCTTCGGATGCGTCAGCACTTCGGCGGCCGGGCCCTGTTCGACGACACGGCCGTGCTGCATCACCACGACCTCGTCGCAGATTTGCGCCGCGACACGCAGATCGTGGGTGATGAACAGGATCGCGATGCCGAGTCGCTTCTGGATTTCGTCGAGCAGTTCAAGCACCTGGGCCTGCACCGAGACGTCGAGCGCGGAGACCGCTTCGTCCGCGACCAGCACGTCCGGATCGAGCGCGAGCGCGCGGGCAATCGCAATGCGCTGGCGCTGGCCGCCCGAGAACTGGTGCGGATAGCGCGAGACCGCATCGGCGGGCAGGCCGACCAGCTCGAGCAGCTCGCGGGCGCGCTTCATCGCGTCGGCATGCGAGGTGCCGTAGTTGACCGGGCCCTCCGCGATGCTCTCGCCGACGGTGATGCGCGGGTTGAGCGAGCGGTAGGGATCCTGGAACACGATCTGGATCTTCTGCCGGTGCGGCTGAAGCAGACGGCGCGAGATGTCGGAGATTTCGCGGCCGGCCAGGCGCACTCCGCCGGAGGTCGGATCGATCAGGCGGACGATGCAGCGCGCCACCGTCGACTTGCCCGAGCCGCTCTCGCCGACGATGCCGAGCGTGCGGCCCTTGCGCAGCGTCAGCGTGACCTTGTCGGCGGCGACAACCTCGCGGCCTTTGCCGAAGAACGCGCGCTCCTTGTAGACCTTGCTGAGGTCGTTGGCCTCCAGCACCACCGGTTCCCTGGTCTCGGGCCGTGCCGCGCGCGGCACCAGGCTCGGCACCGCGGAGAGCAGATTGCGGGTATATTCCATGGTTGGATTGCGCAGCACGTTGTCGAGCGGGCCGGTCTCGACCAGACGGCCCTGCCGCATCACCGCGACGCGGTCGGCGATCTCGGCGACGACGCCCATGTCGTGGGTGATGAACAGCACGGCCGTGCCGTGATCGCGCTGGAGGTCGCGGATCAGGGTCAGGATCTGCTTCTGCGTGGTGACATCGAGCGCCGTCGTCGGCTCGTCGGCGATCAGCAGCTTCGGCTCGAGCACCAGCGCCATCGCGATCATGATGCGCTGGCGCTGGCCGCCGGAGAGGCGGTGCGGATAGGAGGCGAAGATGCGCTCGACCTGGGGCAGGCGGACCTGCTCCATCATGTCGAGGATGCGCTTCTTGCGCGCCTTGGCATCGAGATTGGTATGGGCGCGCAGCACCTCGTCGATCTGGCGGCCGACCGGCACGACCGGATTGAGCGCGGTCATCGGCTCCTGGAAGATCATCGCCATCCGCGTCGCGCGCAGCTGGCGCAGACGGCGGTCGGTCGCGGTGAGGATCTCCTCGCCGACCAGCTTGACGCTGCCGCCGGTCGGAACCAGCGTGCCCTTCGGCAGCAGGCCCATGGTGGTGAGCGAGGTCACCGACTTGCCCGAGCCGCTTTCGCCGACGAGGCACAGCGTCTCGCCTTCGTGCACCTGGATCGAGATGCCGTCGATGATCTTTGGCCCGCCCGGCTTCTTGCCGACGGAGACGACGAGATTGTTGATGTCGAGGATGGGGGTGGTCGTCACTTGATCGCTCATCACTTGCCTTCCCGCTGCTTCATGCGCGGATCGAGTGCGTCGCGGGCGGCGTCGCCGATCAGATTGATGCTGAGGATGGCGATCGAGAGCAGCAGGCCCGGCCAGAAGATCAGCGTCGGCTTGAGCTGAAAATACTGGCGGCCCTCGGCCATGATGTTGCCCCAGGTCGGCGTCTCCGGCGAGATGCCGGCGCCGAGGAAGGAGAGGATGGCCTCGGTGAGGATCGCGGAGGCGCAGACGTAACTGCCCTGCACGATCAGCGGCGCGATCGTGTTCGGCATCAGGTGCCGCCACATGATCTTTGGCAGGCTGGAGCCGACCGAGATCGCCGCTTCCACATAGGGCTCCTCTCGCGCAGACAGCACGACCGAGCGAACGAGACGCGCCACGCGCGGGATTTCCGGGATGGTGATGGCGACCATCACGGTCCAGATGCTGGCGCCGGACAGCGACACCACCGCGATCGCGAGCAGGATGCTCGGCATCGCCATCAGGCCGTCCATGACCCGCATCAGGACGGAATCGACCAGCTTGAAGAAGCCGGAGACGAGGCCGATCGCAAGGCCAATGACGATCGCCAGGATCGCCGAGCCGATGCCGATCAGCAGCGAGATGCGGCCGCCATAGATGACGCGCGAGAGCAGGTCGCGGCCATAGGCGTCGGTGCCGAGCAGGAACTGCGCCGAAGCGGGCTTCAGCCTTTGCGAGGGTGCCAACTGGACTGGATCATGCGGCGCGATCAGCGGAGCGAGAATCGAGATCAGCACGATCAGCACGAGGCAGACCGTGGCCGCCGCGATGATCGGCGTCGAGGTGAGGAATCCGAAGCGCGGCCGCAGCGGCGACGTGATCGGAATGGACGACTGGGGAAGGGTATCGACCGACATTGTTGTTCTTGTCCTTAGCCCTAGTACCGGATCCGGGGATCGAGCAGCGTGTAGGCGACGTCGATCAGCAGGTTGACGACCACGTAGATCAGCGACGTCAGCAGGATCATCGCCTGGATCACGGGGTAGTCGCGCGCCAGCACCGCATCCACCGTGAGGCGGCCGATGCCGGGGATGTTGAACACGCTCTCGGTGACGACGACGCCGGAGATCAGCAGCGCAAAGCCGGTGCCGATCACGGTGATCACGGGGACGGCGGCGTTGCGCAGCGCATGCCGCATCATCACCGCGACCTCGTTGATGCCCTTCGCGCGCGCCGTTCGCACGTAGTCCTCGCCGAGGACGTCGAGCATGGCCGCGCGCGTCATGCGCGCGATCAGCGCGATATAGATGAAGGAGAGCGCGCAGGTCGGCAGGATGATGCGCTCGAAGAACGGCCCGAAACCGTTAAAGATGCTGCGGAAGCCCTGCACCGGCACCCAGCGCAGATCGATTGCGAACACCTCGATCAGGAGATAGCCGACCACGAACACCGGCACCGAGAAGCCGAGCACGGAGAGGCCCATCACGAAGCGGTCGATCCAGGTGCCATGCTTCCACGCCGCGATCACGCCGAGCGGAACGGCGACAACGACCGCGAGGATGATGGTGGAGAGCGCGATCGAGATCGACGGCTCGACGCGCTGGCTGATCATCTTGATGACCGGCAAATTGGAGATCAGCGACGTCCCGAGGTCGCCGTGCAGCAGCTTGTTCACCCAGGTGATGAACTGCACGATCAGCGGCTCGTTGAGGCCGAGCGAGTCGCGGATGCGCTCCAGCCGTTCCGGCGTCGCGTTGTCGCCGGCGAGAATGGCGGCGGGATCGCCCGGCGTCAGCCGCAGCAGCAGGAACACGAACAGCGCGACGACGCCCATCACGGGCACCGCGGCCAGTACGCGGCGAATGAGATAACCTAGCATGCACCTATCTCCGGCTGCGGAACTTGCGGGGCTCCAGGGCACCCGTGGATTCGATCGTGTCTATCATGCGCGCCTGTCATTCGGGCTGGGAAAGCCGGCCGGAGATGCCGACTTGTCGGGGCAAATTGTGTGCCAAGGGCAGGGCGGTCGCAAGGGGCGGCCCGGTCATCGGTATCGACTACTCAGGATGCATGACGCAGCTCTCGCTCAACCCCAAGTGACGGTGCGGTCGGTGGTGCGTTAAGCCCGCGCCAGCCGTCGATGGTCCCGGCAATCATCTGCGCGGTCGCGGCCGACAGCGTCCAGCCGAGATGGCCGTGGCCGGTGTTGAAGAACACGCCGGGCATCCGGCCCGCGCGCACCACCGGCATCATGTTCGGCATCATCGGCCGCAGCCCGGCCCATGGGATGACGCGCGAGGTCTCGACGGCGGGGAAGTTGCTGCGGACCCAGTCGACGAGTGGCTGCACGCGGTCGGCGCGGATGTCGCGGTTGAAATCGTTGAATTCGGCGGTGCCGGCAACGCGAAAACGATCGGAGCCGAGTCGGCTGGTGACGATCTTGGCGGCCTCATCCAGCAGGCTGACGGTCGGCGTCGCGTTGCGGCTCTCGGGCGTATCGAGCTGCACGGTGATCGAATAGCCCTTCACCGGATAGACGTTGACGCGCTCGTCGAGCAGGACGGCGAAGTGACGGCTGGCGACGCCGGCGCAGACCACGACACCGTCGGCCTTCATCATGCCGCGCGCCGATGCGGCGGCATCGCTCGCGGAGAGATCAGCCCAGCCGATGACGAAGCCGCCGCCGGCCTGGGCAATCGAGTCGATGTTGACCTCATGGATGAAGGTCGCGCCGCGACGCTTGCAGGCCTCGGCGAGCCCGCGGGTAAACTTGTGGATATCGCCGGTCGCATCCGACGGCGTGTAGAAGCCGCCATAATAGCTTTTGCGCAGCGTCGGCTCGATGGCGCGGATTTCCTCCGAAGTCACTGGATGCCGATCAAGTCCGCCTTCCTGCAACAGCCCATTGACGCTCAGGCCGGATTCAAAGCCCTTCTTGTCGTGATAGATGTGGAGAATGCCGCGGCGTTCGAGATCGAACTCGATGCCTTCGCGCGCCGCGATCTCGAACAGATATTTGCGGGCTTCGATCGCGAGCCGCGTGGTCTCGATCGTATTGGCGCGGTAGTTGCCGATATTGGCGACGAACTCGCTCATCCAGGAATATTTGTGCCAGTTCGGCCGCGGGTTCATCAGCAGCGGCGCATCGCGCCGGAACATCCAGCGAAGGCCTTTGAGGATCGTCGCGGTGCTGTTCCACACTTCGGCATTGCTGGCGGAGAGCTGTCCGCCATTGGCGAAGGAGGTCTCCATTGCGGCATAGCGGTGCTTGTCGAGCACCGTCACCTTGTAGCCGCGTTCGAGCAGGGCATAGGCAGTCGTCACGCCGGTGATGCCGGCGCCGATGATGGCGATGTGGGTCATGTGAGTAGCGGGGCTCCCGTGAGTTAGAGTCGGCTAACCGCCGGCCACAAGGCCGTTGGCGGCGCCCCATCTGTCACGGTTACCTGAGAGCTTGATCCGGCGCTCAACCTCGGGCGAGGTCAGCTTTCGGACTATCCCCTTCGGTGGACGTCACGACCACATTGGCCGTGCCGTCTCTCTCCAGATCGTCCTGACGATACAGTCCTTTTGCCTGAGAGTTTCCGGGGCGGTTGCTCCGTCGGCGCCGCAAGGAGGGCCAAAACCCCCATTGCGATCTCTCCCGCATCGTCGCGTGGACGGTCGAGCAGTACGATGCGCCTCATTTTTAGACAAGGCTAAATTTCAATCGCGCCTGCCAACGCATTGTGCAGTGCGAAATTGAATCAATTTATTCCAGTGTCGCCAGCAGTCCCGCCATCAGCCGGCCGCGCTCGACCAGGCTATCCACCTCGATGAACTCCTCCAGCGTGTGGCCGTTGCCGCCGCGCACGCCAAGGCCGTCGAGCGTGGGAATGCCCATCGCGCCCGTGAAGTTGCCGTCGGAGCCGCCGCCGGAGCTCGCATGGGGCAGCTTCGCGCCGAGCTGTTCGGCGATGCCGCGCGCCTTTTCATAGAGCGCCATCGTGCCGGCATCCGGCTCCCACACCGGCCGCGTCACCCCGCGCGTCACCTTGAAGGTCACGTCGTTCGCCGTGCCCGACAGCGCCAGCATCCGCTCGACGCCGCGGTCGAGATCGGCCTGGCGCTTGGCCATCGACAGCGCCTCGCCGGTGGCGGTCGTGGCAACGCAATTGACCCATTGGCCGCCATGCACGACGCCGACCGAGAAGGTGCAATCTTCCGTCGTCATCGCGTCGATCGCGAGAATCTGCCGCGCCATCTCGCGGATCGCCGAGCGTCCCGCCGAGAGCGTCGCGCCGGCGTGACTCGGCCGGCCCGTCGCCTCGAGATTGAATCGCGCGATGGCGTAACGTCCGGTGGTGACGCCGTTGTCGGCGCGGCCGGGCTCGGGCACCAGCACATATTTGTTGCGCGCGGCCTCCGCCTCGATGATGTCGCGCGTCGAGGGCGTGCCGACTTCCTCGTCCGGGGTGAACAGGATGGTGATCGGCAGCGGTGTCGTGAAGGACGCGCGCGCCAGCTGCCGGATCGCTTCGAGCGAGAGGTAGTTGCCGCCCTTCATGTCGTAGATGCCGGGGCCGTAGCACTTGTTGCCCTCGCGCCGCCATTTCAGCTTCTCGATGGTCCCCACCGGGTGGACGGTATCCATGTGGCCGGCGATCAGGATGCCCGGCTCGCCCTGCTTCGGGTGGGGAAAGCGCGCGCGGACGACGCCGCCGAAGCCCTGGCGTCCGCCGATGCGTTCGATCGTCGCACCCATGATCGCCATATCCCGCGCCGCGATATCGAGCATGCGGTTGACCGCGCCCGCATCCCAGGTCGGGCTTTCGCACTCCACCCAGGTGCGCAGACCCTCGAGCATCGCCTCGGAATCGAAGGGAAGATTGGCTGGATTCATCTCAATGTCTCTCAAGCTGCGAAAGATGGAACGCGCATTGCATTGGCGCAGGGCAGGACAACCGGAGAGCCTTGTAGAGCCAAACCGATCTTTGTGGAGCCCGTGCGCGCGCCGCTTGGGCTTGCAGCGAAACCGGATTGACGCGCTCAAGACTGTCTGCAAGTCTCGAAAAGATAAAGGCATTGCATGAGCTTAGTTCGCCTAAAGAACGAACGGCATGCTCAACCAATAATCCGCCTTTGACCAGTTTCACGTCAGGAGAAACTTTCTATGTTCCACATGATGCGCCGGGGGCGTCGCGCGTTCGCCTCCAAACTTGCGCTGTCGGTCGTTGCGCTTTCGACGGCACTGGCCTCGCCCGTGCTCGCGGCAGGCAAGACCATCACCGCGGTGATGCATTCGGATCTGCGTATCATCGATCCGATCTTCACCACCGCCTACATCACGCGTGACCATGGCTACATGGTCTACGACACGCTGATCTCGACGGATTCGAACTTCAAGATCCAGCCCCAGATGGCGGACTGGAAGATCTCCGACGACAAGCTCACCTACACCTTCACGCTGCGCGACGGCCTCAAGTGGCACGACGGTGCGCCGGTGACGGCGGAAGATTGCGTTGCCTCGCTCAAGCGCTGGGCCGCGGTCGACGGCATGGGCCAGAAGCTCATGGACTTCACCGCCAGCATCGAGGCCACCGATGCCAAGACCATCACGCTCAAGCTGAAGGAGCCCTACGGCCTCGTGCTCGACTCCATCGGCAAGCCGTCTTCGCGCGTCGCCTTCATGATGCCGAAGCGCCTGGCCGAGACCCCGCCGGACAAGCAGATCCCGGAGCAGATCGGCTCCGGTCCCTTCAAGTTCGTGCAGTCGGAATTCCAGCCGGGCGTGAAGGCGGTCTACGTCAAGAACACCGACTACGTGCCGCGCAAGGAGCCGGCGAGCTGGGTGTCGGGCGGCAAGGTGGTGAAGGTCGACCGTGTCGAGTGGATCACCATGCCGGACTCGCAGACCGCGGTGAACGCGCTGCAGTCGGGCGACATCGACTTCATGGAAAATCTGCCCTACGACATGCTGCCGTTGCTGGAAGCGAACAAGGAGATCACCATCGAGGTCTCGAACAAGTTCGGATTTCAGACGCTCGGCCGGATGAACTTCCTTTATCCGCCGTTCGACAACGTGAAAGTGCGGCGTGCCGCGTTTCTGGCGATCAACCAGAAGGACGTTCTCGACGCACTGGTCGGCAACGCCAAATATCAGAAGATCTGTGGCGCCTTCTTCGTGTGCGATACGCCGCTGGCGACCGAGGTCGGCGCGGAGACGCTGGTGAAGGGCAACGGCATGGCGGAGGCCAAGAAGGCACTCGCCGAGTCGGGCTATGACGGCACCCCGGTCGTGATCATGGCGCCCGGCGACGTCACGACGCTCAAGGCGCAACCGATCGTTGCGGCCCAGTTGCTGCGTGAAGCCGGCTTCAAGGTCGACCTGCAAGCGACCGATTGGCAGACGGTGGTGAGCCGGCGCGCCAGCCAGAAGCCTCCGAAGGAGGGCGGCTGGAACATGTTCTTCACCAACTGGGTCGCGGCCGACGTCGCCAATCCCATCGCCAATCTCTCGATCGGCGGTCAGGGCAAGAAGGGCGGCTGGTTCGGCTGGGCCGAAGACGCCAAGATCGAGCAGCTCAAGGACGCCTTCGTCCGCGCGCCCTCGATCGACGAGCAGAAGAAGATCGCCGCCGATATCCAGAAGGAAGCCTATGAGCAGGTGATCTACATTCCGCTGGGGCAGTACCTTCTGCCGAGCGGCTGGCGCAAATCTCTGAGCGGCGTGCTCGACGGCCCCGCGACGCCGCTGTTCTGGAACGTGGACAAGTCCGAGTAAGGCGAAGGTGCGCAAGCGCGCCTTCTATCCCGACCAATATGCGGCGCCGCTGTCATCAGCGGCGCCGCTCGCCAACCGCTCGCTCGCCAGGAGAACTTAATGTTCCAACTCGTGCGTCGGGGGCGTCGATCGTTCGCCTCCACATTTGCGCTTTCAATCGCGGCGCTTGCGGCACTGGCCTCGCCAGTCCTTGCCGCCGGCAAGACCATCACTGCGGTGATGCATTCGGATCTGCGCATTCTCGATCCGATTTTCACCAGCGCCTACATCGTGCGCGACCATGGCTACATGGTCTACGACACGCTGCTCGCCACGGATTCGAACTTCAAGATCCAGCCGCAGATGGCGGACTGGAAAATCTCCGACGACAAGCTGACCTACACCTTCACGCTGCGCGACGGCCTGAAGTGGCATGACGGTACGCCGGTGACGGCGGAAGATTGCGTTGCCTCGCTGAAGCGCTGGGCCGCGGTTGACGGCATGGGGCAGCAGATGATGCTGTTCACCGCGAGCATCGAGGCGACCGACCCCAAGACCATCACGCTGAAGCTGAAGGAGCCCTACGCGCTGGTGCTTGATTCGATCGGCAAGCCATCGTCGCGCGTCGCCTTCATGATGCCGAAGCGTCTTGCCGAGACGCCGGTGGAAAAGCAGATCCCCGAGCAGATCGGCTCCGGCCCGTTCAAGTTCGTGCAGGGCGAATTCCAGCCAGGCGTGAAGTCGGTCTACGTCAAGAACACCGACTATGTGCCGCGCAAGGAGCCGGCGAGCTGGACCGCCGGTGGCAAGGTGGTGAAGGTCGACCGCGTCGAGTGGATCACCATGCCGGATGCGCAGACGGCGTTGAACGCGCTTCAGTCGGGCGACGTCGATTTCATGGAGAATCTCGCCCTCGACATGTTGCCCACCATCGAAGCCGACAAGGGGCTCAAGGTCGACATCCTGAACAAGTTCGGATTCCAGACCGGCGCGCGGATGAACTTCCTCCATCCGCCGTTCGACAACGTCAAGGTCCGCCGCGCGGCATTCCTCGCGATCAAGCAGAAGGACGTGCTGGATGCGCTGATCGGCAATCCCAAGTTCTACAAGACATGTGCCGCGGCTTTCATCTGCGACACGCCGTTCGCGACGGAGATTGGCGGCGAGACGCTTGCGAAGGGCGGCGACATGGCCGCTGCCAGGAAGGCGCTGGCCGAATCCGGTTACGACGGGACGCCTATCGTGCTGATGGCGCCGGGCGATGTGCTGACGCTGAAGGCTCAGCCGATCGTGGTGGCCCAGCAACTGCGCGACGCCGGCTTCAAGGTGGATTTTCAGGCGACCGACTGGCAGACGGTGGTGAGCCGGCGCGCCAGCATGAAGCCCCCGAAGGAGGGCGGCTGGAACATCTTTATCACCAACTGGGTCAGCGCCGACGCGTCCAACCCGATCTCCAACGTTGCCGTCGGCGGTCAGGGCAAGAAGGGCGGCTGGTTCGGCTGGGCGGAGGATGCCAAAATCGAGCAGCTCAAGGACGATTTCGTCCGCGCTGCCACGCTCGACGATCAGAAGAAGATCGCGGCCGAGATCCAGAAGGAAGCCTACGATCAGGTGCTGTACATGCCGCTCGGTCAGTTTCAGATTCCGAGCGCATGGCGGAAGTCGCTCACCGGCGTGATCGACGGCCCGGCGACGCCGGTGTTCTGGAACATGGACAAGTCGGAGTAAGGCAAGTTGGACTGAAGGGAGCGTGCCGCACCTTTCGTCGCGATCATCACGCGGCGCCGCTGTCATCAGCGGCGCCGTTTTCGTTGTTGTCTTCGCGTTGGCTTAAAGCGGTAGAGCGCGAGCAGCGGACTGCGGAGTAGCGCCGCGCTTCAGCAACGGCTGTCGCGTAGGCTTTCGAGGCCTTCGCTTGCGAAAGGCACGGTGAATGCGGCCTGCTCGGCGGGCAAGTCGGAACGATCCGCCGCCTGTCGATCGGGGGCGTGGCGGTCTTTGCGCTGTTCGGGTTCCATCAGGCGGCCTTTCGAATTGCTGCAGTACAACATCGATGCCGCCGGGAAGTTCCTCAACTTGTCGGGCGATGATGCGGCTTGAACAGCCGTCCCTTCTCGACCACCAGCACGATGGCGAGCGCGGCCAGCGTCGACAGGAAGAAGCCGACCGAGAAGGGCAGCAGCGTGCCGTCGAAGCTCTGGCCGATCGCCATGCCGACCACGATGCCGATCAACGTCGTGATCGAGCCGTAGAGCGAGGAGGCGGTGCCGGCGATGTGGCCCTGCGGCTCCATGGCGAGCGCGGTGAAGTTGGCGACCATCATGCCGAACGAGAACATCATCAGCGCCGAGAGCGCCATGAACAGCGGCAGCGGCAGCATGCCGAGGCATTCCGTCAGCAGCATTACGGCGGCGACTGCGGTGTACAGGCTCAGCGCGCCGTGCGAGATCACGCGCATGCCGAGGGTTCCGACAAACCGGGCGTTGAGGAAGCCGGCGACGGCGGTGCCGGCCGCGATCGCCGCGAAGGCGAGCGGAAAGTAATGCCCGAGGTGATAGATGCCGGTGAACACCTGCTGGGCCGAGAACACATAGGCAAACAATGCGCCCATGACGCTGCCGGCCGCGAGTGCGTAGCCGATGGTCTGACGATTGCTCACGGTCTGCCAATAGGCCGCGAGCACGTCGCCCGGCGCGAGCGACCTGCGCTCGGAGGCCGGCAGAGTCTCGGGAAGCCGCATCACCGACCACGCCAGCGCGAGCAGCCCGTAGAGCATCAGCACGACGAAGATGCCGCGCCATTGCGTCACCAGCAGCACCGCCTGTCCGAACGAAGGCGCGATCACGGGCACCGCGATGAAGATCATCATCGCCAGCGACATCACGCTGGCCATGCGGCGGCCGACATAGCAGTCGCGGACGATCGAAGTCGCGATCACGCGCGTCGCCGAGGTGCCGAAGCCCTGCAGCGCGCGCGCCAGCAGCAGCGTCTCGAACGAGGGCGCGGCAACCGCCAGCACGCTCGCGACCGCATAGACCGCCATGCCGCCGAGCAGCACCGGGCGACGTCCGAAGCGGTCCGACAACGGGCCCATGACGAACTGGCCGGCGCCGAAGCCGATCAGGAAGGTCGAGAGCACGAGCTGGAGATGGTTGGCGACGGGGATCTTGAATGCCGTCCCGATATTGGGCAGCGCCGGCAGCATCATGTCCATCGCGAGCGGATTGAGCGCCATGATGGACGCGATCACGATGACGAATTCGGGAAAACCCATGGGCCGGTGTCCCGAGGACACCCAACTGTCGGCATTGACGTCGGACAAGAAGCTCACCTCTGATTGAGAGGCATATCTATCTCTGATGCTGCGCCGCACAACCCATGTTTTGGGATGGCTGTCAGGCGGGGTGAAGGGCACCAGGCGCTTTTATCGCCATCTGCCGGTAACAATGTTGTATTCGGCGGGAGTAGAGGTGATCTATCGGGAAGGGGCCTCTTGCAAGCCTTCGCGCGGCGACGTCTGCTGCGTCGTGTAGAGGCTCAGATACGTACCGGTGTAGGCCTCCTTCCAGCCTCGCTCGGCGACGAGGAAGTGCCTCAGCTGTTCGTGCCCTCTGATCCAGAGCACCGCATCGATCCGGTATTTCCTGATCACCGCGTCCCAGGCGGCCTCGTCGATGTCCCACCGGACCAGCTTGAGATAGTCGCGGAGCAGGTCGTCCGGATAGGCGGTCGCCGCCCGGCCGTCGACGAACATGGGCACCGACCCGTGCGTGCGAAAGATCAGGAGCCCGCCGGCGTTCCAGTGGTTGAGCACGCGCGAATGCGTGGAATGCGCCAGGAGATAGCCGGCGTCCTCGTCCGAGAGCATATCCGGCAGCGCCAGCGCCGGTCTCACCTGGATGAAGGCGAGCGGCAGCACCAGCACGCCCACGAGACCCGCCGCCAGCATCGCACGGCGGATGTCGGGCCGCGACAGGCGTTCGGGCAACAGCCGGTCGATGTGAAGCGCCATCGGGACCGCCGAGAAGATGAAGAAGAAGGCGATGTATCTGAACTGATAGAGGCCGAGAGCCAGGAAGAGCCATGCGAGCAGGCGTGGCTCCAATGGAATCGGCTTTGAGTTGCGGTAGCGCAACTCGAGCGCGACGAACGCCAACGCGTAGGCGATGCCGGGAATGCTTCCCGGCAGCTCCATGTTGTGGAAATAGGGACGCCATTCCCCGATATTGGCCTGGATGAAGTGGCCCATCGTCGACATCACGCCATCGTAGATGTGCCATCCCAGCGGATTGACGAAGATCGCGGCGAAGCATCCCACGCCCGCGAAGCAATAGTTCCGGAAGTTCGCCCAATCCCGCCGCAGTAGGGCAACGCCGGCAAAGACGCCGATGATGGGAAAGGCAAGCACGAAGCCGCCATGCAGATTGACCCACAGCACCATCATCACGGGCAGCAGGAACCATCCGCGCCGCCGCAGGCATTCCCCGTAGAAGATGACCGCGAACAGCATGGTCGCGAGGTTCGGTGATGCCGCGAGATAAGTGTTCGGCGCGGCCTCATAGCAGGGGTAGAGCAGGCAGGTGGCGAAGACGGTGATGCCAGCCGCCGCGGCAGATGCGCCGCCGCGCAAGGCAGCGAAGGTGAGATATCCGACGATGATGGCGCCGCAGGCGACGACGAGCAGGACGATCCCGGCGAAGCCCGCGTGTTGATACAGCACGCTGGCAAGCACGTCCCAGAGCCACGATAGATTGTACCACCGCTTGTCACCCAGGGTGAACGACCATGGGTCCTGAAATGGAATCGCGCCGCGCTCCCTGATCAGGTCGCCGGCGGCGATGTGCCAGCCGAGATCGTAATGGCTCAGCTGGATCGGCCCGTTCGAAAGGTAGAACACAGACAGGAAAGCGATCAGGAAGAGGTAGACCTCGCGCCCGTGCAGGTGGCGTCCGAACGCCGTGGGCGCCCCGCCAATCCCGGAGTGGGACCAATTCTCGCGCGCGTCCATGAGAGCTCTCACCATCGAAGCCGGTCGTCCCAAGCCTCGCGTTTCCCTGAGGCCCGCGGTTGCAGGCGCAGATCTCATTCGCTTTAGGGAAAACGGTCTAAAGTGGAGTAAAGGCTGGTTGTGCTTGACGGGTTCCTTACTGCGAACGGCGTGTTGGTAAACGAATGGTTGCGCAGGTGGCGTGCGTCCGTAGCCTTTGTCGCACGGATCACGCCGACAGCAGGCTCAAGGTTCGTGCTGGGCAAGATGTTCGCGCCGGGCAACCTCCCTGTTGAGATTTGCCCGATAGGCCAGATAGGATCGCACGATCTCCCCGACGACCTTGGCATTTGCCCCGTCAGGCTTCTGACCCGTGACTTGGCTGAAAAGAATTCCCGGCGCCTTGGAGTCAATCGAAGCGGTTGCATCCTTTGCCGAAGCGCTGATGCCGCCAGCCGAAATCGCGACGCCGGGAGCGACGGGTTGCGCACCGAGCACTTCCAGGGCGGAAACGACTGCCATGAACGTATCGGCGTTGGCGACCATCTCCTCATATCTTCCCCGACTGAGCGCGCCGTTGAGATAGGCTTCGCAAAGCCGGAAGTAGCCGTCCCGCAACATTTGCACCGTGTGATTCCGGAAGCCGATCGACGCGGCCGATTCCGACATGCCCCCGGCAAGACCGCCGGAGCCGCTGCCCTCGCCAGTCGGCATGGCCACGTTGGCGTTCGCGGACAGCACGGCTGCCTTGGCGACGAGTGCATCCGGACTTGGCTCGGAGCATGTGACCCTTGTCGGGGTCGCGCCGTGACTGCTCTGGCGATTTCCAACCAGCATCATGCGCTGTTTCGCATCGATGCTGAGGGTATCGACGCCGCCGACATTGTCGATGCGGTGAATGACACTGTCGCAGGCGGCCAGCGAAAAACCTGACAGCACGGCCGCGGCGACGGCACTGGACCGAAATGAAAAACGCAATGTCCCCTCCACAGCAATGACTATGGTGGCAAATTCACTGTTCGTGCATAAATGGTAGTTGAAAAATTTACGATCTTAGGATGCTGCACTCTGATTCGTTTTGCAATAGCTTGTGAAGAGACGGGGGAAAGGTTTTTTGGATTTCTGTCGAACTGTTGCTCACACAGCTCAACTGTCATCTACAGCGCCGCGCGCATGGCCGGAGGCAAAGGAGAGACGTGCGGGCCGGCGGGAGGTATCAGCGGACCAGGAGGCCGCTACCACTCAAGGTGGCAGGATTTTTGCTACGCTATCCGTTGCCAGAATGGCTCCGGAGGACTGTGATGCTCTCGACGCAGCGCTCGCTTGCGACGGCCCAGCTCGGCCGCAACAGCTTCGAGGAGATCTTCGAGTCCCGGACGCCCTTGCGCGAGGCGGCGCTGGAATCGTTTCGCCGCAGGAACGCGGTGCTCGACGGGATCTTCTACGACATCGGGAAGGTGACGCATGAGGAGGCCCGCGAAACCGCGCCCTGGCTGGCGCGCGAGGGCGCCATCCTGATCGTGCCGCCATCCCACGCCGGATCGCTCAAGCTCTGCAACACCGTGGAAGATTTCGCCAATGCCGGCGGGTCGAATGTCCATGTGCTGGCGGTGGCCGGCGTCGGCAGTTCGGCGCTGGGCGCGGCAGCCTTCGCACGGAATGTCGCCGACGCGTTCGACGTGACAGTCGCTGCCGTGGTGTCCGGCTACGGTCTTGCGGATCTGCTGACCGAGGCGCTTGGCGGCTGGTTCTGGTTCGGCACGCTCAACCGCCTGCGCCATCAGTTCGAGGAGCTGGACGACATGAGCCGGGCGCTCAACCGGCCCGAGACGCTCAGTCCGCCGACATCGCCACTCGAACTCGGCCGAGTCAGCCTGGATACCAGGACGGTGATGGCCTTGCTGAGCGACGATCGCTTCAGCTTTTCGCTGGTGACCGGACACTCCAAGGGCAATCTGGTGATCTCGGAGGCGCTGTACGAATTGAAGGAGCGGCCTGCAACCGAACAAAGCATTCCAGGCGACAAGTTCTGGATCGTCACGGTGTCGGCCGCGGTCGCGATGCCGCCGCGATACAAGAAGATCATCGACGTGATGGGCACGATCGACGGCTTTGGCGCCCTCAACTCGACGCCGGGAATCTCGATCGAGAAACCGTGCCCCTTCAGCTGGCACCACACCAACACGGATCTGCCTTTTCACCTGCCCGTCACGAAAGTCTTCAGGCAGCTCAGGGACGAGCGGGGTGTCACGGTCTGAGCCGCGCCGCGAAGCGAGATTCCGTCGTGCATTGAGGCGAAAGGCGCCGGGTTTGCGCCATCCGCCGTCCTCGCCCGGTCAGCTTTCGTGGTGCGGGCAGCCGGGGTCGAACCGGCACAGCGCTTGCGCACCGAGGGATTTTAAGTCCCTTGCGTCTACCAATTCCGCCATGCCCGCTTGATCCAACGAGATCAAACACTTAAGTCCAGCTCCGGCCGTCTGGAATTGGTGCTTCGCGGGCCGGGTGGGTGGTTCTTCCTTAAGCGAGCCGGCCGCACAAGGCAAAGCCTCAATCCGGACATCTGTTGCTGCTTTAGGCATTCTCAATCCACGGGGACTATTCATCCGGCATGACTGTTTCGCTTTCCTCATCCCCGCGCGTCCGCGGCGCGCTCGTTGTGCTGCTCGCGGGCTTCGCGCTGTCCGGCTGCGCCGGCATGAGCGAGACGGTCGCTCCGGCCTTCGCCGACCCCGGCAAATACGAATTGTATGACTGCAAGCAGCTCGAGGGCGAGCGCAAGGCGCTGGCCGCCCGTACCGCCGATTTGCAGAAGCTGATGGACAAGGCGGAGACCGGGGCCGGCGGCGCCGTCGTGTCCGAGCTCGCCTATCGCAACGACTATGTCGCGGTGCGCGGCTCGGCGCAGCTTGCCGAAGACGCCTGGCGCCGCAACCGGTGCCGGGAGACGCCGCCCAATGCGGCACCGGCGACGGCTGCGCCGCAGCGGCCGGACATAAAGCCCGCGCCGAAACGCTAAGGCTTCCGCATCAGGGCCGCCAGCCGTAGATCCAGTCCTGCCGCGCCAGCATGCGGTCCGGGCCGAGCGCGCGGATCGCAAGGTCGCGCGCGATCGCGAGCGGTCCGCCGAGATGATAGATGCGGCCCTGCTGCCGCGCGGTCCTCTGCACCCGCCGCACCCGCGCCTGGCGCGCGCGGCCATATTGCTTCAGCGCCGCATCGATGCCCGCGGTGCTCTCGGCGGCTTCGAGGCTCACATGCCCGGCGAGCACAGCGGCGTCCTCGATCGCCATGCCGGCGCCTTGCGCGGCAAAGGGCAGCATCGCGTGCACGGAATCGCCGAGCAGCGCCACCGGGCCGTCGCTCCACGGGCAGCCGTCGGGCACGCCGAACAGCGCCCATTTCCGCCAGCTGTCGACCGCGGCGAGCATCATCCGCGCCTGCGGCGGCCAGCGTGGCGCGGCGAAGGCATCCATCACCTCGCCGGGATCGCCAGGCGTGCTCCAGCCCGGCCTGTTCCAGGTGCCCGGCAGCACCGCGACCACGTTGATCTGGCGCCCACCCGCGATCGGATAGGCGACCAGATGGGCGTTCGGGCCCATCCAGAGCTGGACCCGCCGCGCGGTAAAATCCTTCGGCAATTGCGTGGCGTCCAGCGTGCCGCGCCAGGCGATCAGCCCGGAGAAGCGCGGCTGCACCTCGGGAAACAGATGCTGGCGCACCGTCGACCAGATGCCGTCGGCCCCGATCAGCGCGCTGGCAAGATCGCTGCGGCGAATCGTGCCGCTGCGATGGACCACCGTCAGCCCCTTGGCGTGAGGCGCGACGTCTTCGAAGGTCGCACCCAGCTTCAGGTCGATGTCGGGATGGTCGGCAACGGCACCGGCCAGTGCCGATTGCAGATCGGCGCGGTGCACCACCCAATAGGGAGCGCCGGCGCGCGCTGAGGCGGCTTCACCCAGCGGCATGCGCAGCAGCTCGCCGCCGGCCCGCGCGCTCATGATCGAGACCGCCTCCGGGACGACGGCGCGCAGCTTGAGCCGTTCGGCAAGACCGAGCTCGACCAGCACGCGGCTGGCATTGGGGGAGAGTTGCAGGCCGGCGCCGACGTCCTCGAGACGCTCGGCCTTTTCCAGCACGACGATGCGGAAGCCGCGGGCCGCGAGCGCCAGCGCAGCGGTTAGTCCACCGATGCCGGCACCGGCGATGACAATCGTTCGGGAGAGCGCCACCCCTGACCGATGGATGCGGTCAGGCCACCTTGTCCTTCAGGACGCATTCCGGCGGACGGGCTTCACCGGCCTTCAAATCCGTGGCGAAGCGGTACAGCGTCGAGCAGTAGGGGCAGATGATCTCGTTGTCGTTGCCGAGGTCGAGGAAGACGTGCGGATGGTCGAACGGAGGATTGGCGCCCACGCACATGAACTCTTGCGAGCCGATCTCGATGACGGGGACACCGGCATCGTTATGGAAGTGCGGGACGACATGATCGGACATCGTAACTCATCCTGGAGTGGCAGTGGCGGCAGACACAATCAAAGCTGACGCGGTATCTTTTGCGACGCCGCGGACCATACTGGGGGGTACGGGTGATTGCTAGTCCAGTGGAACCGAAAGGTCCGCATTGCCCCATGCTCATTTGCTCATGCAAATTCGACACAATCTTGTCGCCCCAGAGAAGCCCTTCTTTCGTCGGGGACGTTGTGTCGCAATTTTGGCATACTATGTCTGTGGGACGCGTGCATTTGCGACGAAAGACGAATCATCAGGCGCAGGATCTCAAGGACCGTCCGGGTTTTCCGCATGAAATGGCTGCGAATCACCTCTGCGTTGACCGGTATTGCCGCATGCAGCTTCCTGCTCGCGCAGGTCGCGCCGCACGCCCGTGAAGCCGGTGCGATCCTCGCCGCGAGGGACGATCCTGCCGCCCTTTCCGAGCTCAGGCTCGATGCGCTGCTGCGGCAGAATGACCGCCTGGTCCAGGACAATATCGAGGCCGCGCTCGCATCGGGCGACGCTGACCTCGCGGACAGTTTCGTCGCGCTGGCACGCGACCGCGGCATCGCGCTGCCCGACGAACTGCTCAATCGCGTGAGCGAGGCGGTCAAGGACGAGAACTCCACGTCACACTTCGCCAAGCGCTTCGCCACCGGTCTCGTCACCGGCACCGCCGACGATGTCGCGAGCCTGTCCGGAACGGTGGCCGGCGATCTCTTCGTGATCGGCGACGTCAGGGACGTGGTCCGCGAGGGCAAGCACCTCGCGATGGGCGAGGACACCGACCATCTGGTGCTCGGCCTTGCGACCGCGGGCCTTGCCGTGACGGCGGTGACTTACGTGTCGGTCGGCGGTGCCGCGCCCGTGCGCGCCGGGCTGACGCTGGTCAAGGATGCCCGCAAGGTGGGACGGCTCGGTGAGGGGCTTGCGGCATGGGCCGGCCGCTCCGCGCGCGAGGTGGTGGATGCGCCGATGCTCCAGAACGCGGTCGCCAAGGGCTCGGTGTTCCGCCCCGGCGAGACCGTGAGCGCGATCAAGGCCGCGTTCCGCGTCGAGAAGGCCGGGGCGCTGGTCCGGCTCGGCAAGGACGTCACGCGCGTCGCCGAGAAGACCGGCACGCGCGGCGCCATGGATAGCTTGCGCATCGCCGAAGGCCCGAAGGACGTCGCGCGCGCGGCCCGGCTTGCGGAAGCGCAGGGCAGCAAGACCCGCGCGATCATGAAGCTGCTCGGCCGCGGCGCGCTGCTGCTGATCGGCGGCGCGTTCAACCTGACGATGTGGCTGTTCGGGGCGGCGCTGACGTTGTTCGGCCTGCTGTCCTCGATCAAGGCCACCACCGAGCGGCTGACGCAAGGCTGGTGCGACCGCAGACGGGCGCGGCGGCTGCGCCGGGCGCAGGCCGCCGCCGAAGCCACTCTGGCAAGTGCGGCCGCCGCCTGAAGCGCGATCGTCGCGCCTCAGGTTATAGTTTGGGCATGATCCTGCCGGAAAACCGCTGCACACTTTTCCGGATCATGCGCTAAGATCACTCATCCCCCCAACGACTTGCGGAACTGCTGATGCCGAGCTTTCACAACGGCGCCGTTGAAATTGCCTATCTCGACGAAGGCGAGGGCGATCCGATCATCCTGGTGCACGGCTTTGCCTCGAGCAAGAACGTGAACTGGGTCTATCCGACCTGGGTCTCGGAGCTGCGCAAGAACGGCCGCCGCGTCATCGCGCTGGACAATCGCGGCCACGGCGAGAGCGCCAAGCTCTACGAGCCCGCGCAATATTCCATTCCCACCATGGCCGGCGACGTGCTGGCGCTGATGGATCACCTCGCGATCCCGCAGGCCGACATCATGGGTTATTCGATGGGCGGGCGGATGACGGCCTGGCTCGGCCTCAACGAGCCGCAGCGGCTGCGCTCGGCGATCCTCGGCGGCATCGGCATCGGCGGCCTGATCGAGGGCACCGGGCCCGGCGAGAACGTCGCCAAGGCGCTGGAGGCGCCGTCGCTCGACGACGTCACCGATCCCGTCGGCCGCACGTTTCGCGCGTTCGCGGATCAGACCCGCTCGGATCGCGTCGCGCTTGCCGCCTGTCTGCGCGGCACGCGCGACCTCATGACGAAAGAACAGGCTGCGCGCATCGACGTGCCCGTGCTGATCGCGGTCGGCTCGACCGACGACGTTGCAGGATCCGCGAGCGCGCTCGGCGCCATCATTCCCGGCTCGGAGGTGCTCGACATTCCGAACCGCGACCACATGCGCGCGGTCGGCGACAAGGTCTACAAGACCGGTGTGCTGGATTTTCTCTCACGCCGCGGCTGAGGTCTCGTCCGCGGGTTCGTCATCGCCGAACGCGCGAAACAGCGCCATCAGCACCACGAAGGTCGCAACCCACACCATGCGCGCGCCGTAGCGGTCGTGCGGGCCGGAGATGACGGCGCAGATGAAGGCGTTGCCGAGCAGCGCCAGCGTCACGGTCGCGGCCAGCAGCGTCAGATCGTCCAGCCGGCGCTTTGCGAGTGCGTGTGCGAGCAATGCGACCAGCCCCAGCATCGAGGTCAGCGCGACCGGCACGTGCAGCCGGTTGACGATGCTGAAATCGAGGTCCCAGTTCTGCTGGCGCGCCGCGCGCATCGGCGCGGCCTGGGCGGGGACGTAGCGCTCGATGATGCCGCGGGTGTGCGGGATCCAGCCATTGGTGCCTTCGCCGGTCGCCACATGCAGCAATTGCTGGCCCATCGCCCGCAGCGCAGCGCCGGCCTGCCAGGCCGGATAATCGGCGAGCGATTGCACGACGATGGTGCCCATCTCGTCGTTCATGCCTTCGAAGCGGCCGAGCGTGTTGAACATGCTGTTGCCCCACAGGAACTCGTCGGCGCTCGCCGGCAACTGGTTGCGATAGGGACAGAGCTTGAAGTTCTCGCGCGGGCAGCGGTCATTGAGGAAGCGCGCGACGATGCCGTCCTGCATCATGCGGCCAAAGGCGACGCCGTAGCCGCCGGGCGTCCAGGCCCATCTGCCCGACAGTGCATGGTTCGCCGACACCAGCATCGCTGCGCCCACGACGATGGTCAGGCTCGCCTGCGTCAGTCCGGCAGTGGGCAGACGGCGGCGGACGAACGGCTGCACCATCCATCCGGCGATGCAGAGCCCCAGCAGCACGCCAAGGGTGGCGCTGTGGGTCGCGGCGGCAAAGGCGGTGAAGACGAACAGCGCGATCTTCTCGAGCGTCGACGTTCGCTGCCCGCCGACGACCAGCAGGAACAGCGACAGGATCGACAGCCCCGCAAAGATGTCCGTGAGCAGCATGCTGGCGAGCCAGGGCAGCGCGGTCGACAGGATCAGGAGCAGGCTGATCGCGACGAAGCGGAAGGTCTGCATCATCGAGAGCACACGGAGCGTGAGCTGCAGCAGCCACAACGTCACCAGCGACTGGACTGCGATGTTGATCCAGAACCCAAAACTCTCGCCATAGTGCAGATAGAGGCCGAACACGGTGGAGCGGCTGGGCACGAGATAACCTTCGTACCACCGCGCCAGATAACCGCCGGTATCCCACTGCAACAGCGGATAGCCGTTCCAGAACGCCGGCGCGATCATCAAAAGTGGCAAGGCGAGAGCGGCGAGCCGCAGCCATAAGGTATTAGCGGCGCGCGCGCGCAAATGGTCGGTGGTGGTGGTCAAATCCGCTCCGTCGTCGCCCGGGACCATGCCCGCAATAAGGGTTGGGGGAGAATTCACCAATAGTTTGACGCTGGCCGGCTTGAATTTGCCAAAAGCCTGACCATTTCTAGCCGACCTTGCCGCCTGGGGGCGTCAAAAGAAACTGTTGTGTTTCAACGCGTTGGTAGGTTTTCGCGGGGACAAGGTGCTGTTCACTCTCAGGCAAGCCCATCAGGACTTTGCCGCCTAGACTGTGCTATAGAGCCCGCAAAACGAGCCCATCGAACGAGCAGATCCCAGAGAGAAAACTCATGGCAGTGCATCAGGTCAATCCGGGAGGAAAGCTCGCATCGCTCGATCCGATCTGGGATCGGATCCGCGGCGAAGCGGAGGACATCGTCCACCGCGAGCCCGAGCTTGCGACCTTCATCTATTCGACGGTGCTGCATCACAGCCGCCTGGAAGATTCGGTGGTCCACCGTGTCGCCGACCGGCTCGATCACGCCGCGCTGTCGGGCGATCTGGTGCGCCAGACTTTCGATGAAGCGCTGCGCGACGATCCCGATCTCGGCAACGCCTTCCGCGCCGATCTCGTCGCCGTCTACGACCGCGATCCCGCGACCTCGCGCTTCATCGATCCCTTGCTCTACTTCAAGGGCTTTCACGCCATCCAGACCCATCGCCTCGCGCACTGGCTCTGGCTGAAGGGCCGCAAGGATTTTGCGTATTATCTCCAGAGCCGCGCCTCGGCGGTGTTCCAGACCGACATCAATCCCGCCGCGCGCATCGGCCGCGGCATCTTCCTCGACCACGCCACCGGCTTCGTCTGCGGCGAGACGGCTGTGATCGAGGACGACGTCTCGATCCTGCACGGCGTCACGCTCGGCGGCACCGGCAAGGAGAACGAGGACCGTCATCCGAAGATCCGCCATGGCGTGCTGATCGGGGCCGGCGCAAAAATCCTCGGCAACATCGAGATCGGCCATTGCGCGCGCATTGCCGCAGGCTCGGTCGTGGTCAAGCCCGTGCCGCACAACGTCACGGTCGCGGGCGTGCCCGCCAAGATCGTTGGCGAGGCCGGCTGCGCCGAGCCGTCGCGCACCATGGATCAGATGATCAACGCCATGGGACTTTGACATGGGACTTTGACATGGGACTTTGAGAAGGGGCTTTGACTCGTCAGTTGCGGGCCGGATTTTCCGGCCCTTTTCGTCCCCAAATTCTTTGGCAATTCGTGCTGGCGGTTCGCCGCGTCTCGTCCTAAAACGCGGCCAGCCAATTTCGATCGGAGACTTGCCGTGGACGTCAAAGAAGTCAGAAAGCTTGACGCGTACCTGAAACGCGTATTCGGCAATCCCAAGATCCGCGTCGTGCCGCGGCCGAAGAAGGACGATTCCGCCGAGGTCTATATCGGCGAGGAGTTCATCGGCGTGCTGTTCGTCGACGACGAGGACGATGATCGCTCGTTCCAGTTCCAGATGGCGATCCTCGAAGACGATCTCGTCGATCAGGAATAGTTGACGCCCTTCACCTCGCCCCGCTTGCGGGGAGAGGTCGGATTGCATCGAAGATGCAATCCGGGTGAGGGGGACTTTCCGCGAGTCTAACTGCTACCGTCTCCGGGGAGAGTCCCCCTCACCCCAACCCTCTCCCCGCAAGCGGGGCGAGGGGGCGCAGCCTCCCTGCTGATGCACTCTGGATTGCTTCGCTGCGCTCGCAATGACGAGGGGCCCTTCACCGCCGCGCCGTCATCGACGCCGCCACCGCGCGCAACTCGCCGACGAATTCCGCGATCGCCGGATTGCGTCTTTCCCCGGTGCGAAACGCGACGAAGATCCGCCGCGTGATGATCGGGCGGATCTCCTTGAGGCGCAGCGTGCCGATATGATCGCGCCCGCGCAGCCCCGGATTGATCGAGACCGAGCAACCCGCCTCGACCATGGCCCGGACCACTTCAAAGCTGTGGCAGCGGGCATTGACGATGGGATCGAAGCCGGCATCGCGGCAGGCACCGACGATCACGTCCGAATAGGTCGCGGACGTCGTGTCGAGCACCCATCGCTCCGTCGCAAGCTCGGGCAGCGTGAGGTGAGGCCGCTCGGCCAAAGGATGGTCGCGCGGCAGCAGGACGTGGAGATGATCGTCGAGAAGATGCAGCATTTCGACCTGCGTCTCCGAGAGGCTCGCTGACGTCGTGAGGTCGTCGACGATCGCGACGTCCGTCTGCCAGGCGCGCAGCGCGGCGAGGCTGTCGTCGGGCTCGAGCTCCTCGAAGATCGTCGCCAGATCCGGGAAGCGCGTCGACATCGCGCGGATCGTCGGCGGAATGAGCGAAGCGGCGATGGAGGGAAACGCCGAGACGCGCAATTCGCCGGCGACGGTCTTCTTCAGCTCCGCAAGATCGGTCTTCGCTTCCTCCAGGATGCCGATGACCCGCCCGGCATGGTCGACCAGCCGCTGTCCCGCCGGCGTCAGCCGCACGCCGCGGCCCCTGCGTTCGACCAGCTCGACCCCGGTCTCGTCCTCGAGCTGTGCGATTTGCTGCGAAACCGCTGACGGAGAGATCAGCAGGGCTTCGGCCACCGCTGCCATTGTTTTTCGCAGCGAAAGCTCACGAAGCGTGCGGAGTCGGGCGAAATCCATCTGGCAGCTCCAGCAAATGCCTAGAACGCAATCATGCATATTTTCTAATGTATATGGAAAAATTAATTAAGTAGACCAGAATTGTTTTGCCCCTGTAGCCTTCACGTCCAGAGCAGTTCGGGCGCTTCACAAGAGGAGCAAATCCCAGGCCCGGCTGAGATGAGTGACGACGACAACAGAGGGGTTTTCGGATGGCTCGTTCCAAGTTTCTGGTCGCTGCGCTGGCCGCGGCATCGCTGTGGGCATCGGGCGCATCCGCCGGCGTCCTCGACAACGTCAAGCAGCGCGGCGTCCTCAATTGCGGCACCGACAACACCGCCCCCGGCTTCGGCTACCTCAACACCAAAACCGGCAAGATCGAAGGATTGGACGCCGATTTCTGCCGCGCCATGGCCGCGGCCGTTCTCGGCGACGCCAGCAAGGTCAACTTCGTCATCGTCACCGACAAGAGCCGCTTCAACGCTCTTCAGACCGGACAGGTCGACGTCGTCTTTGCACATACGACCGTCAAGCCGGTGCGCGAATCCGCTGTTGGCATCGATTTCCTGCCGATCAATTTCTACGACGGCACCGGCATGATGGTGAAGGCGGCATCCGGCGTGAAATCCGTCGCGGAATTAGACGGCGCGACGATCTGCACGACGCAGGGCTCCGGCACCGAAGCAACGCTTGCCGCCTTCGTCCGCGTGCGCGGCTTCAAGACCACCAAGGTTCTCACCTTCGAGAATCTCGAGAAGCTGTTTGGTGCGCTCCAGAGCGACCGCTGCAACGCGATGTCGACGGACAAATCCGCGCTCGCGGCCTGGCGCGGCAACTCGCCCAAGCCGGACGATTACACGATCCTGCCGGAGACGCTGAACAAGTCGCCGTTCGCCGGCTTCGTCATCGCCAACGATTCCAGATGGCGCAATCTGCTGCGCTGGGCGACCTTCGCGCTGTTCCAGGCGGAGGAGTGGGACATCAATTCGGCCAATCTCGCCGACCGGATGAAGGACGAGACCGCCTTCGTGCAGAAATTCCTCGGTGTGAAGGACGGGTTCGGCAAGGACTTTGGCGTCGCCGACGATTTCGTAGCCAGCATGATCAGGTCCGTCGGCAATTACGGCGAGATCTACGACCGCAATCTCGGGCCGAAGACTCCATACTTCATCGATCGTGCCGGCACGCCCAATGCGATGTGGACCAAGGGCGGCGCCGAGTACTCGCCTCCGTGGAACTGAGCCACATGAGGCGAGCCTGACAGGCTCGCCTCGACCTCGGGAGAGCGTCGTGAGCACAGAGATCGCCGAATATCACAGCATCCGGCCGGCGCGGCGCGGCCTGCTGATCGCGTCCAAATGGCTCGTGCAGGCCGCGATCGTGATGGTGGTGGCGGGCCTCGTCATCTGGCTCGGCCTTGCGGTTCGTGAGGCACTGGCTCGCAAGGGCATCCAGTTCTCGTTCGGCTATCTCGGCAATGTCGCCAATTTCAGTCTCAGCGAAGGTTTTGTTCTCTCACGCGAGGGCAACTGGCCGGTGCTGGAGCTGTTCTCGCCGTCCCACAGCAATCTCCAGGCGCTGCTGGCAGGCCTTTGGAATTCGCTGAAGGTCGCGCTCTCGGCGATCGTCCTCTGCACGATGTTCGGGACGCTGGTCGGCATCGGCCGGCTCTCGACCAACTGGCTGGTGCGCAACCTCTGCTTTGGATGGGTCGAAGCCATCCGCAACACGCCGCTGCTGATCCAGATCGTGTTCTGGTATTTTGCGGTGGTCCTGCGGTTTCCGCCCGCCAATGCCGCGTCGAACTGGTTCGGCGGTCTTCTTGCCAGCCGTTCGGGTGTGTTTTTCCCTGGCATTGCGATCTCCGAGCGCGCGAGCATCGGCTCCTGGGGATTGCTCGCCATCACCTTCGCCCTGGTCATCGCCTGTGTCGCTCTGCGTGGATTGCGGCTCCGGCTGATCCTGTTGGCGGCTGCGCTCTCGGTTCTGGTCGCAACCGCTGTCGTGGGCTTCCCCCTCGGCCTCGACCTGCCGGTCGCGACGCGCTTCGGTGCGCGCGGTGGCTTTGCGATTTCACCTGAGATGACGGCGCTTCTGATCGCGATCGTCGTCAACAGCTCCGCCTATGTCGCCGAGATCGTCCGCGGCGCGATCGAATCGCTGCCAAAGGGGCAATGGGAGGCCTCGGCCTCGCTCGGATTGTCGCGGTCACACACGCTGCGCGACATCATCCTTCCGCAGGTCTTCCGGATCGTCCTGCCATCGCTTGCCAACCGCTACATCAGCCTGACCAAGGACACCTCGCTCGGGATCGCCATCGGTTTCCCCGACCTGTTCAACGTCTACGGCACCGTCTCCAACCAGACCGGGCGCAACCTCGAAGGCGTTGTGATCGTGATGCTGACCTACCTCGCGCTGAGCTGGATCATCAGCGCCTGCGTCAACGGCCTCAACGCGCGCGTCAACGGACGGAGGGGGCGATGAGCACGCTCGCGCTGCATTGGGTTCACCGCAACCTCTTCGCCAAGCCGTTCGATGCCGCGTTGTCGCTCGTCGTCATCCCGCTGCTGGCCTGGGCGGTCTATGCCTTTGGCCATTGGGCACTGATCGATGCGCATTGGCAGGTGGTCGGCGGCAGCTTCAAGGTTTTGATGGCCGGCATCTATCCCGCCGACCAGTTGTGGCGGGCATGGTTCGCCGTCGCGATACTCTGCGCGATGTTCGGTGCAGGCCTCGGCCTTTCGGTTCGCCCGGGGCGAGCCGCGTTGACGGTCGTGGCATCGCTCGCGATCCTGATCGCGGCCGGGGTGGCCGCCGCGATCAATCCGCATGCCGGTGTAGTCACGGCCATCAGTGCCGTGCTCGGCATCGCGGCATGGATCGGCGTCCATCACGCGGCCGTGGACCAGCGCATCGTGCTGTCAGGGCTCCTTGCAGGGGTGGTCGCGATCTTCGTCGTGCTCTCGCCGCCGGGCTTCGAGGTCTGGGGTGGTCTCTTGCTCAGCGTCGTCCTGACCATTGCGGTCTCGATCCTGACCCTGCCGTTCGGCATCCTGCTCGCGCTCGGCCGGCAAAGCCGCGTCACCAGCCTGCGCCTGATCTCGACCGCCTATATCGAGACGATGCGGTCGGTGCCGCTGATCCTCGTCGTCTACTGGATCTGGATCATCGTGCCGCTGCTGGCGCCTGATACGTCGGTGCCGGGCCTGCTGCGGGGCATGGCCGGCTTTGCGCTGTTCTTCGCAGCCTATGTCGCCGAATATGTCCGCAGCGGACTTCAGGCGGTCCCAAGGGGGCAGATCGAGGCAGCGCGTTCGCTGGCGATGAACACCTGGACGCTGAATGTCGAGATCGTCCTGCCGCAGGCGCTGCGGGTCGTCATTCCCTCGCTGGTCGGACAGATCCTCGACATCTTCAACGGCGCGACGCTGGTCTTCATCATTGGCCTCACTGATTTCCTGCGCGCAGGACAGATGATCCTTGCCGATCCCCAGAACAGCGGCCGGACCTACGAGATCTACGTTTTCCTGTTCGCCGTGTATCTCGCCATCGGCGGTGCCATCACCTACGCCTCGCGCCGCCTCGAAGCCCATCTCGCAAGGGGATCACGATGACCGCCATCCAGAGTGCGTCGCGCGACGCCATCGTCAGCATCGGCCATCTCAACAAGTCCTTTGGCGCGTTCCATGTCCTGAAGGATGTCGATCTCGACGTCGGCCGCGGCGAAGTCGTCGTCATCATCGGCGCCAGCGGCTCGGGGAAGTCGACCCTGATCCGCTGCGTCAATGGCCTCGAGATGTACCAGAGCGGCCGCCTCACGGTGGACGGCTTCAGCATGCCGACGGAGGCCGATCGTGCGATCGGCGGCGAGAAGGAGCTGGCCAGGATCCGCAAGGGCGTCGGCATGGTGTTCCAGCAGTTCAACCTGTTTCCGCATATGAGCGCGATCGACAATGTCGCGATTGCACCGATCCGGGTTCGCGGCCGCAAGCCTGACGAGGCGAGGGCGAATGCATTGCGCCTGCTCGATCGGGTGGGCCTGCGCGACCACGCCCACAAGCTTCCAGCCCAGCTCTCCGGCGGTCAGCAGCAGCGCGTCGCCATCGCGCGGTCGCTGGCGATGGAGCCGCACATCATGCTGTTCGACGAGCCGACCTCGGCGCTCGACCCCGAGATGGTCGGCGAGGTGCTCGACGTCATGCGCGAGCTCGCGCGCGAAGGCATGACGATGATGATCGTGACTCACGAAATGGGCTTCGCCCGCGAGGTCGCCGACCGCGTCGTCTACATCGATCACGGCCGCATTCTGGAGATCGGCACGCCGGCGGAGATCTTTGACCGGCCGACGCACGAGCGGACCAGAACCTTTCTCTCGCGCGTGCTTCGTCACTGACGAAGCGGCCGCAATCGACGCCACCGCAAAATTCCGATCACCTGGAAAGAGGATGACACATGTCAATTTCGACGGGCGCAGCCCAGGCCCTTGCCACCGACCTCAACTGGCACAGCTTCTTCGGTGCCGATGCCCATCAGGCCGGCGCTGACGTCGTCGCGCTGATCGACCAGGATCGCAAGAGGGAGGCGCTGTCCCTCAACATGATCGCCTCGGCCTCCTATGCGCCGCTTGGCCTGCGCCAGATCGAGGGGACTCATCTGGTCAACCGCGCACCGATGGGGCTGCCGGGCCGGCGCAGCGTCGCCAATTGCGAGGAGCTCGACGCGATCGAGAACCTCGCGATTAACAGGGCGAAGGCGATCTTCGGCGCCGAATACGTCAACGTGCAGGCACTGTCGTCGACCATTGCCAATGTCGCCGTCCTGCGCGCGATCCTGCCAACCGACGGCGCCCGGCTGCTCACCTTCGACGAGCTCGCCGGCGGCCATGTCAGCCACGGCGCGATGCGTCATATCACGGGCGGGAACCGCGAGGTGGTCTCGTTCGGCGTGACCCGCACCGGCGCGGTCGATCTGGACCAGGCCCGCGATCTCGCGCGCAAGACGAGGCCGCACGTCCTGCTCGCGGGCCCGTCGTCGTATCCGCGCGAGATCGATTTCGCGGGATTGAAGACCATCGCGGACGAGGTCGAGGCGCTGCTCTTCACCGACATCGCCCATGTCGCCGGCCTGATCGCGGCCGGCCTTCATGCCAATCCGGTTCCGTACTCCGACGTCTCCACGAGCTCGACCCAGAAGACGTTATGCGGACCGCGCAACGGCGCCTTTGTCTTCGCCAGGGAGCGTTTTGGCGCCGCCATCGACGCCGCAATCTATCCCGGCCTGCAAGGTCCCGCGGCCTCGAACATGATCGCGGCGCGGGCGGTGCAGATGGAGATGATCACCCGACCGGCCTTTGCGCAGTTGATGCGCGATGTCGTCGCCAATGCAAAGGCGTTCGGTGCGGGCCTGGAGGAGGGCGGCGTCGAGCTTTACACCGGCGGCACGGACTCGCACATGATCATGGCCTATACCGGCGAGAGCTGGACGCAGCCGGAGTTGGTCGCGGGCCTCGGCGCTTACGGTGTGATCGGCAACGCCATGCGCGCGCCAGGGCTATCGGGTGAGCCGCGTACCGCGTTCCGGTTCGGCAGTATCGCGCTGACGATCCGCGGCTTCGATGCGACCGAGGCAGGAAACCTCGGGCGCGAGGTTGCGGACATTCTGCGCGCCGGCCCCAGCGCTCCCGTTGATGCCGCGCGGCTGCGTCGGCTGAAGGATCTGGCGAACGCCCATCCCATCCCGTCCTTCGTCGATTGATCCTGCAAATAGAGCCATTGATCATGAATCGTCCCTACGACGTTGCTGCAATCCGCAGCCAGTTTCCCGTGACCGAGCGCCTGCTCTATCTCGATTCCGCCCACCAGACGCCGCTCGCCACCAGCGTTCGCGAGGCGCTGCTCGGCTTCTATCGGGAAGGCAGTGAATTCGGCGGCCCCAAGCCGGTCTGGCTCGATCGGGTCGAGCAGGTTCGTGCCCGCGCGGCGAAGCTCCTCAATGCTGCCCCATCCGAGATCGCTTTCACCAAGAACACGTCCGAGGGCATGAACATTGCCGCCAACGCATTGCCGCTCGTAGCGGGCGACAATGTGCTGCTGGTTGAAGGCGACCATCCCAACAACGCCTATGCCTTCCTTAATCTGCGCCGCAAGGGCGTCGAGGTTCGCTTCGTGCCACTGACGGGCGAGACGGCGCGTGCCGACATGTTTGCGCCCCACATCGATGCCCGCACGCGCGCGATCTCGCTCTCGCACGTGACCTTTCACGCGGGGCACCGTTTCGACATCGACGGCATCGGCGCCCTCTGCGCCGAGAAGAGGCTCTATTTCGTCATCGACGCGATGCAGTCGATCGGTGTCGTCCCGCTCGATGTCGCCAAAAGCGGAGCAAGCCTGATCGGGGCGGGCTGCCACAAGGGGCTGCTGGTGCCGCAGGGCCTCGGCATCCTCTATTGCCGGCAGGGCCTCGACGAGCTCCAGCCGGCCTATTTTGCCATGTCCAGCCTCGCTCATCCGCCCGGCGACTACATCGCGCGCGCGGACAACATGACGCCGAAGCCGGACGCCGGGCGCTTCGAGATCGGCAATCTCAATCTGCCCGACATTCATGCGCTCGACGCCTCGCTCACGCTGATCGAGAGCGTCGGCCTGTCCGCCATCGAGGCGCATCTCTACGATCTCGGCGACCGCCTGATCGGGCGCATGGACGATCTCGGCGTCCGCCTCGTGGGGCCGCGCGACCGCGCCGATCGCTCGCCGCACATCTACGTGCTGGATCTGCCGGCGGATGCGTGGGCCGACTATTTTGCGAGCCGCAACGTGCGCGTGTCCCCGGAGCGTGACGGCATCCGCGTGTCGTTCGGCCTGTTCAACACGGCGGAGGATGTGGACCGGTTCGCGCAGGTGATCGCCGAGCGCGGGATGTTGCCGGCCCGCGCGGGCGCGGCTGCGTGAATATCATGGATGTATCGAGCGAAGCTAAGTCTTCGCCGCGCGACGGCCTCTGGTGTCCCGGACGCGCTGCAACGCTCTTGGCGTTGCTGCGCTGCGTCCGGGGCACGCATGGTCAATCGAGGCGCGCCCTTTCCACATCGTCGTTGCGAGCCGTATGCGCCCGAGCATCCGGGCGCCGGACCGTTCAAGCCGGCTGACCCATGATGACATCGTGCACCTGTTTTGCCCGACGGGTCAAGTCATAATTCGAAAAATACGAAATGGCAAAAAATACGAAGTCATGACAGAGGCTTGGCTACTGTGCATGGGGTTGTTTTCGTATTTTTGTCTTGAGTCGCGCACTCAGCCCCTCGGCCCGCGCAGCTGCGCCGTCAGCCTGTCCATCGCCTGCGCCGCGTCGCGCCATTGCGACAGCCAGCTGCGCGGAAAGCGGAAGGTGAGGTCGGCGCCGCCGACGCGGCGCTCGGACAGGCACATGCCGGGCGTGGATGCATCGCGCGTGCAGCGCGCGGTCAGCGCGGGGCTTGCGGCCGAATAGAAGTCCTCGCTGCCGTAAGGCGTCTCGGCGCGGAACGTCCGCATCGTCAGCCCGTCCTCGGGCGGGGTCGTGGCCTGGTCGAGATAGCGCGGATAGATCGTGGCCGTGCGCTGCTCGGGCGAGAGCGCATCGTGATGCGCCGCGATCGACAGGAAGATGCGGTCGATCGGCTGCATCGTCGTTTCCACCGCATCGGCGGTGACGTGTTTCGGCGCGCCGGGTGGCTCCAGCGAGGGATAGAGGAAGTCGAGGTCGATGCGCTCCTGCGGTCCGGAGTGGCGCTGGATCTTCATCCGGATCGCGGCTGCCGGCAGGTTGAACAGCGTGCCGCCGACGCTGACCGGCAGCTTGTCCGGCGCGCTCGCGCCGCTCGTGCCCCAGGTCGGCCACAGCAGATAGGCGACCAGCGCGATCGCGCCCACCGCCGCAGCTCCGCCGAGCACGATCGGCACGACATGCGCCCGGGTGCGGAGAGAACGAGGGGAGGCTGCCGAAAACACCGTCATGATGGAAGCGCGCGTGGGACCTGAAGTCGGCCGGTGGCCGACGAATCAGCGGCGAATATGCCATGCGGCGGCGAATTCGCGCAGCGTTCCCGGCTGCAGGGACCGGGGAGGGCCCTGCGTGGGCCGGGCGGCGGCGTTAACCTTCGCTTAAGGATAATGTAGCGTTAACCCGCACTCTTTGTCACAGGAAGGTACCTCGCGTTGCGTAAGGGCGGACCGTTCCGATGACACCTGAAGCTCTCAATACTTTCTTCTCGATCTGCATCGGTTTCGCGCTCGCGGGCGCGCTCGTGAGCGGATATCAGGCCGCCACGCAGCGGCCGGCCGGCTTCGGCCTATTGCAGGACGGCGTGGCGCCGAGGACGTTCGCGGCGGTGCCGTTCCTGGTGTTCGCGGCGCCCTTCATCATCATGCGCAACACGCTGCGTGGCATGCGGGTGGAAAGCCGCCGCGTGGAATTCGTGATGATGGCGACCGTCATCGCCGGCTTCTGGAGCATGATGAGCGGCACCTTCTTCCTGATGACGCTGCGCGCGACCGGCGTGCTGGGCTGACACGCCTTCGAGGCCGCCCTTTGCTTCAGGGCCGCCGTTTCGCTATGGCTGGGTCAACCTGACAGGAGACCTTGATGGCGATCTACGAGCTCGACGGGCAGGCGCCCGATCTTCCCGCCGACGGCAATTATTTCATTGCCGAGACCGCCACCGTGATCGGCCGCGTGCGCCTGAAGCCGGGCGCCAGCGTCTGGTTCGGTGCGGTGCTGCGCGGCGACAATGAATGGATCGAGATCGGCGAGGGCGCCAACGTGCAGGACGGCTCGACCTGCCACACCGACCTCGGTTTCCCCATGGTCATCGGCAGGAACTGCACCGTCGGCCACAACGTCATCCTGCACGGCTGCACCGTCGAGGAGGGCGCGCTGATCGGCATGGGCTCGATCGTGATGAACGGCGCCAGGATCGGCCGCAACAGCATCGTCGGCGCAGGTTCCGTCATCACCGAAGGCAAGGAGTTCCCCGAGCGCTCGCTGATCATCGGCTCGCCCGCGCGCGTGATCCGCACGCTCGATGACGCCCAGGTCCAGAAGATGGGGAGCGCGGCGAGGTTCTATGTCGCCAACGGCCCGCGCTTCACGAAGGGGTTGAAGCGGATCGGCTGAGACGCCGATGCCGCCCCCGGGCTGGCTTTGCCGCGGTTCCGTACCGTAAAAATACCGGCGCGAACTTTAAGCCTCCGCTAGCGCTACAGGGGTACCGTGGAGCCTTCTCAACCACGGAGGCGGCGCCATGGACGCTGCGGCGCTGGGATCCCGGCTCGATGCCGGAACCCAACTTTTGAAGAAGTTTGTTCGTTTCGCGCGCGGCGCGGACACGCTCAGCGTCGCGGAGAAGGTCTACAGCATCGCCGGCTTCCTGGCGATCGTGACCACCTTCCTGCTCGTGATGTCGATCCAGTCGGTGCGCTTGCAGACGACCTACCGTCACATGCATGCCTCTTCCGCCGAGGCGGCGATCAGCGTCGGACGCATCAATACGCTGATCTACGCCATCGTGATGGAATCGCGCGGCATCTACATGTCCGCCGATCGCAGCGCGATGAAGCAGTTCGCCGACGGGCTGGTGCGCCGCAACCGCGAGCTCGCCGACGCCGTGAAGAACATGGAGCGGACCGTCGGCAACGACGACGCCGCGCAATTCGCCGGCTTCCGTCAGCGCATCGCCAATTTCATCGAGTTCCGCCAGGAGCTGATGCGGCGCGGGCTCGAGATCAGTGCGGCCGCAGCGCGCGAACTGGGCGACAATGATGCCAACCGGACGCTGCGCAACAAGCTCAACAGCGATCTCGAGACGCTCGAAGGCATCTACAGGGAGCGCGCCCGTCAGGCGGACGAGCTCGCCAACGAAAATCACTATGCCGCCGCCTATCTGTTCGTGCTTGGGCTCGCGGCTCTTCTTCTGGCGGGGCTGAACGTCGTCGTGATGCGCGGCTCGGTGGTCGGGGCACTCGCCGAGATCACGCAGGCGACCGACCGGATCGCGGACGGCGACGTCAAGAGCAAGGTGCCGCATCTGGGCCGTCACGACGAGATAGGGCATCTCGCGCGCGCCGTGCAGCATTTCCGCGATGCGGTGGCGCGCATCTTCGAGCTGGAAGAGCTCGAGCTCGGCACCGCGCAGGCGCGCGACGCGGCGATGACCGAGCGCGATCAGTTCAACGACAAGTACCAGGCCAAGAAGTGGCAGCTGTCGGCTGCGATCAACAGCATGCCGCAGGGCCTGATCATGCTCGACGCCAAGGCGAACGTGGTCGCGATGAACGGCAACTACCGGCGGATCTACAATCTGCCCGAGACGATCCAGGCCGGATCGACGCTCAAGGAAATTCTCCAGCACCGGGTCACGAGTGGCTTGTTCAGCGGCGACATCGAGAAATTTCTCGCGGCGGTGCTCGACCGGATCGTCAGGCGCGAGCCGGCGACCTCGGAAATTACCTTGAATGACGGTCGCATCATCAGGATCTACGAGCGCCCGATGGACGGGGGCGGCTGGGTGTCGGTGCAGGAGGACGTCACCGAGCAGCGTCAGCGCGAGCGCATTCTTCAGCGGATGGAACGCTTCCTCGCCACCATCATCGAGAACGTGGCGGAGGGCATCATCGCCAAGGATGCCCGCAACCAGCGCTACGTCTTCGTCAACAGGGCCGCCGAGAAGATGATCGGCATGTCGCGCGGCGAGATCATCGGCAAGACCGCGCGCGAACTGTTCTCGCCGGAGGCCGCCGAATTGATCGAGCGGCGCGACCAGCAGCTTCTGGCACAGAAGCAGCAGCTCGAGCCGATCATCGACACCATCGACAATCCCACCCGCGGGCGCCGCGTGATCTCGGCCCGCCGGGTCCAGATCGGCGGCGCGGGCGAAGAGTCCCACATGTTCGTGACCATGGTCGAGGACCGCACCGAGAAGATGGCGACGGCCGCCTAGCGAGCGAGGCGTCAGCTTCCCTCGGATTCGCGTGCTTCCATGGCGCCCGCGACCTTCTCGTGGCCGGCGGACCAGAGCGCATGCTCGTCGCTGCCGTTGAGGTAAGGATTGGCCTCGGCCGGGAAGTTTTCGCGCGCGGCGCGTTCGCCCTCTGCAAAAGGATCTCGATCGGTCATCGTGCTTTGGCCTTTCTGGCTTCGGAACGCGCGGCGGGCTTGTCCGCTTCACAACTGCGCCCAGCGCTCTTGCGCATCGCGGCCCTGGGGTCGATCGGGATGCCGTGCTTCTTCAACAGGTCGGCAAAGGCTTCGTCCGCGAACTCCTGAAACGTTGCCATCCTGTCGCGTCCCAATTGGCTGCCTCCTGGTTTCAAGCTGATCGAACGGCATTTGTTCCGGAACTGGTCTTCGCTGCAGCCGTTGATCGGTGAAGGAGAATTTCCAATGGCAGGATCGACCGCAACCGTTTCGATGAAGACCTTGATCGTGATCCTCAGTCTCGCCGCGATGCCGGCCGTCGCGTTCGCGCAAGCGACCGGCGGCACGGCCGGCTCCGGCGGATCGACTGGCGGCGTCGCCAACTCTTCCGCTCCGCCGCCTGGCACCAACAGCCTCGGTACCGCGCAATCATCCGGTGCGTCCCCCGGGGTCACCACGGGGAGCGGGGCAGGGAGCGCCGATGCGACGGTCAATACCGAAAACCGGATGCTCGACAAGAAGCTGAAGAGCATCTGCCGCGGCTGCTGATGCTCGCGCGGAAGTGAGGCAGGCGCGCTGTCACCAATGCCCTGATGACGCTAGCTTGGTCCTGCTTGAAGCGTGGAGCGTGTCCACGCGGAGGATCGAGTGATGTTACGGAAGATGATGATGGCGGCACTGGCCGTCGCGGTGGTCGGGCTGTCGGTGCCGCAGGCGGCACAGGCGCGAGGCGGTTTCGGCCATGGCGGTGGCGGCTGGGGTCACGGCGGCGGCGGCGGCGGCTGGGGCCACGGCGGCCACTGGCATGGCGGCTTCTGGCCCGGCGTCGCGATCGGGGCAGGCATCGCCGGTGCCGGCTACTACGGCGGCTATTATGGCTACGGCTCCCCCTATTATGGCGGTCCCTATTACTATGGTACCGGCTACGACGATGGCGGTTATGGCGGCTGCTACGTCGTCCGCAAGCGTGTGATGACGCCTGCAGGATGGCGATACCGCCGCGTCGACGTCTGCGAGTGAGGCGGGAAGAGCTGCGGGCCCACTAAAAAACAAGGTCGTTGACGCAGTATACCGTCAACGACCTTGCCAGCCCCGGACATTAAAATCGGCTCACGCCATCCGGTGACGGCGAGCATCGCTCGGAATCATACGGGCGAATGTGATCCAGTTCACAAGTCAGAAAATTAAGCCGGCGTGCAGAGGGCTGCTCTTAGCCGCGCGAGCGCTTGCGCGCGCTGGCATGGACGCGGTGGCGTGCCGGTTTCCTGCGGGTAACCGACGGCGTCTCGACCTCGGTGGCCCGGGCACTGGCAAAGGACTGGCGCAAGCCGTCGATGGATTCGTTCAGCGTCGTCACTTGCTCCGACAGGCGCTTGGTATCGGCCTGCTGGGCCGCGAGCAGCCGCTTCACGCTCTGGAGCTGATCCTGCACGACCTGGAGCTGGTCGATCGATTCCTGCTGGGTCGCCTCCAGCCCCTTGGTCTTTTCGACCAGCTGCTCGGAAGCCTGGGCGGTGCGCGCCTGGAGTTGTCGCGACGCCACCACCCGATCGGGCTCCGGCGCAGCGCCGGTATAGGCGCGCCAGATCGCGATCGAGGTCACGCCCGCGATCAGCAGGAGAAGGGCGGCGGCGGTCAGCGCGATCGGCTGGGCGCCAAGGCGAAGCAGGGGGTTGGACGGTGTGTCCTCTGCGAGATCGATCATCGCTGACAAAACCCAAATTGAAACTTGGTGAGTGGCGAAGACCGGCAGCCCGAAAGCGGCGGCCGGGGTGTCCCGAAAGTGTTACTGTTCAGCAACAATTGGGACCAAAAAGAGGCTGAAGGCCAAAAAAGCAGTCCGAACCTGGCTTTGCACCCGGGCATTCGTGCCGGATGGCGGGGATTCAGGGCTGAAACGACGAAAACGGCCCGGAATAGGTCTTCGAGCGTGGCGCCGCATAGGGCCCGAGCCGCGATGTCTTCAGCCCGAGCCGCACCAGTGATTCCGCCAGCGTCACCGCCGCGGCGACGCCGTCGACCACGGGCAGGCCATGCGTGGCGGCGAGTTCATTGGCGAGATCGGCCATGCCGGCGCAGCCGAGCACGATGGCTTCGGCACGGTTGTCGCGGATTGCGGCCGTGATCTCCGCGGAGATTTTTGCGAGCGCGTCGGCATTGCGCTCTTCCAATGAGAGCACCGGGACCTCTGCGGCGCGGACGCGGGCGCAGCGATCGGCGAGGCCGTACTTTTTCAGATTGTGCTCGAGCGGCACGATGGAGACACCCAGCGTCGTCACCACGGCAAAGCGCGCGGCGATCAGGCTGGCCATGTGGAAGCCGGCTTCGCCGATGCCGATCACCGGCGCCTTCGCCGCGGCGCGCGCGGCATCGAGCCCGGTGTCGTCGAAACAGGCGATGATGTGGGCGTCGGCGCCGTCGCGATCGGCGTCACGGATGCAGCCGAGCATGCCGGGGACGGCGAAGGCTTCGTCGTAGAACCCCTCAATCGAGACGGGCCCCATCGCGGGCTGTCGCGCATCGATCACCGTGTCGGGCAGGGCGACGCTGCGCGCCGCGGCGGCGATCTTCGCCGTCATCGTAACAGTGGTGTTGGGATTGACGACGTGAAGTCGCATCAGATCAGACAAGCCCTTTGCCGGCGTCCGAACCCTTGGCCGCCTGCCGCTTGTTGAGCACGTGGATGGTGCCGAGCGCAAGGCTGATCACCGTGAACGAGACGGCCGAGATCACGGTGCCGAGCGCATAGATGTCGGGATTCGTCACGGTCGTGGTGAGGCCCTGCAGATCCAGCGGCAGCGTGTTCACGGCCCCGATCGCCTGGCTGGAACGGGCGAGCTCGTCCCAGGACAGCGTGAAGCCGAACAGGCCGATGCCGATCACCGAGGGCAAAATGATCGGCAGCACGACGTGGCGGAAGGCCTGCCATGGCGTCGCACCGAGATCGCGCGCGGCTTCTTCGAGCCTGGGATCAAAGCGGTTGAAGATTGCGAACATGATCAGCAGCCCGAACGGCAGCGTCCAGGTCAGGTGCGCGCCGAGGCCCGAGGTGAGCAGGCCCATCGAAGTCTCGAAATTCTCGTTCCAGTGCGCCTTGATCAGATCGTCGATGATGCGGAATTCAAGGGAGATGCCGAGCGATGTAATAATGGAAGGAACAATAAGGCTCGCGATCGCCGAATAGAACAGGATGCTCTGTGCCTTGAACTTGCGGCGGAAGGCCATGCCGGCGGCGACCGACAGCACGACGGTGACGATCATCACGATGACGCCGAGCAGCAGCGAACGGCGGAAGGCCGCGCCGAGATCGACGATGCCGGTGCCCTGGAACAGTTTTGCGATCCAGAAGGTCGACACGCCGTTCATCGGGAAGGTGAGGCCGCCCTGCGGGCCCTGGAACGACAGCACGTAGATCGCGATCATCGGGCCATAGAGGAACAGCGTGTAGGCCGCGAAGAAGATCGCGAGCACGTAGAAAGAGCGCGGGCGTCCTTCTTTCATGCTCTAGAGCTCCTTCTTGATGTCGACGATGCGCGACATCATGGTGATGATCAGGAAGGTGATGATCAGCAGGATCACGGCATTGGCTGCCGCTGCCGGGAATTGCAGCGCGTTGACGCGCGTCTCGATGATCTTGCCGGCCGCCGCGATCTGCTGGCCGCCCATCACGCCGATGGTGATGAAGTCGCCCATCACGATGGTGATGACGAAGATCGAGCCGATCACGATGCCGGGCTTGGCGAGCGGAATGATGACGTTGACCAGCGTCTGGAAGCCGGTGGCGCCGGCGTCATAGGCGGCCTCGATCAGCGACTTGTCGATGCGCACCATGGAATTGAAGATCGGCACCACCATGAAGAAGGTGAAGAGGTGGACGAGTGCCAGCACCACGGAGAACTCGGAGAACAGCAGCCATTCCACGGGATGGTTGATCAGGCCCGTCTTGATCAGGCCGGAATTGACCAGGCCGTTGCGGCCGAGCAGTGGAATCCAGGCGATCATGCGGATCACGTTGGAGGTCCAGAACGGGATCGTGCAGAGCAACGACAATCCCATCTGCCAGGTCTTGGACTTGACGTGGAAGGCGAGGAAGTAGGCGACCCAGAAGCCGATGAAGAGCGTCATCGCCCAGACCAGGAAGCACAGCTTGAGCGTCTTCAGATAAGTCTTGCCGATCGTGCAGAGGTCGGGGAGCTGCGCGATGCAGCCTTCGAACGTATCGGTGTAGCCGCGGCCGGAGAAAGCCGGCAGCAGCTGGTATTCGTTGTAGTCCCAGAACGAGACGATCACGACGAAGACGAGCGGGATGAGGAAGAAGGCGAGAAACACCAGCATCATCGGCCCGGCCTGGAGCCAGGAGACGAAGGACGGCGACAGGCGCGTCGGCTTTGCGGCGCGCGCTGTGCCCGACCCCGGGATCAAGCCCGGGGATGCTTGTTGCAGAACTTCTTCCGACATGTCCATCACGCCGCGATGAATTCATTCCACTTGCGGACCATGTAGTCGTTCTCGTCCATCACGGCGTTCCAGCAGGCGACGCCGCCCATGCGGTCCTCGTAGGAGCCGCCGTCGCGCACCGCGCCGGCCTTCTCCAGCAGCGAGCCGTCGGGCGCCTTGATGTCCTTTTCGGCCGGCTTGCCTTCCATCCAGTAGGCCCATTCGTACGGCTCCATGTGCGCTTTCGCGGTGGAGAGCACGGCCGAGTAATAGCCCTGGCGATTGAGATAGGCGCCGGCATAGCCTGACAGGAACCAGTTGACGAACTCATAGGCCCATTCGAGCTTGGGACCCGACACGCCCTTGGAGACGCAGAAGCCCGAGGCCCAGGAGCGGTAGCCTTCCTTGAGCGGCTGGAAGGTGCAGGGGATGCCCATCGAGCGGACCTTGGTCACCGCCGGCGACCACATCGACTGAATGACGGTTTCACCCGATGCCATCAGGTTCACGCTCTCGTTGAAGTCCTTCCAGAAGGCGCGGAACTGTCCGGCCTTCTTGGCCTCGGTCATCACCTTCATGGTAAGGTCGATCTCTTCCTTGGTCATGTTGCCCTTGTCGGCATATTTGTGCTTGCCGGTGGCTTCGACGACCATCGCGGCATCCATGATCCCGATCGAGGGGATGTTGAGGATCGACGCTTTGCCCTTGAATTCGGGATTGAGCAGCTCGGACCAGGAGCTGATCGGCCGCTTGATCAGGTCGGGCCGGATGCCGAGCGTGTCGGCGTTGTAGACGGTCGGGATCAGCGTGACGAACTCGGTCGCCGAGGTCGCGAACTTCTTGGAGTCCTTGCCTTCGAGATACAGCACCTTCCAGGGCGCGGTGCCCTGGCCGCCGATCTTCTTGCCGCCGGGCGTCATGCCCTTGGTGAAGACGGGCGTGATGTTGTCGAATTCCTTGATCTTCTTGGCGTCGAGGGCAAGGATGTTGCCCGACGGCACCAGCTTCTTCAGCGAGAAATATTCGGTGTCCAGCACGTCGAATGAGTTCGGCTGGGTCATCACGCGCTTGGTGACGTCGTCGGTGGTCGCGGTGATGTATTCGATCTTGATGCCGGTGTCCTTCAGGCACTGCTTGGAGATATCGTCGCCCTCGTTCACGGCGGTGCCGAGATAGCGCAGCACCTTCGCATCGGCCGACTTCACATAGGGAAAGCCGGTGATGGCGCCGGAGCCGGCGGCAAGGCCTGCAAGACCCGCGGTGCCCTTCAATAGCGTGCGGCGGCTGACGCCGGTTGTCTTGGTCGTCTCGGTCATATCGCTCACTCCTCTGTGTTGCGCATTTTCTAAAACGAGGGCGCTATTGCAGGCGCTGCGCCTTGGCGGGATCCCAGGTGGCCAGCACGCGATCGCCCGGTCGGAACGGGTGAACGTCGAAGGCGGTCTCGGAAACGTGAGAGAACAGGGCGGTGCCGTCGTCGAGCGTCAGCGATACGGCGACATAGGATCCCTGGTACTCGGTCTGGGTCAGCAGCGCCGGCGCGCCGTAGGCGCCGTCAGTGAACGGCACGATGCCGAGCTGATCGGCGCGCACGGCGATGAGACTGCCGGCGTCGCTGAGGACGTTGTGGCCGCCGATGAAGCGCGCCACGAATTCGGTGCGGGGATGGTGGAAGATGTCGCGGGCGGTGCCCTGCTGCTCGATCCTGCCCTGGTTCATCACCACGATGTGGTCGGCCAGCGCCATCGCCTCTTCCTGGCCGTGGGTGACCTGGATGAAGCTGATGCCGAGCTCGCGCTGCAGCCGCTTCAATTCGCCCCGCATCTTCACCCGCAGGAACGGATCGAGCGCGGACAGCGGCTCGTCGAGCAGCAGGATCTGCGGCTCGGTGATCAGCGCACGGGCAAGTGCGACGCGCTGCTGCTGGCCGCCGGAGAGTTGTGCCGGGAGCCGGGCCGCATAGGGGGTCATCGCCACCAGCTCGAGCAATTCGCCGGCCCGCTTGTGCCTGGTGGCGCGGTCGATGCCGCGCATTTTCAGGGCGAATGCGACGTTGTCGAGCACCGAGAGGTGCGGAAACAGGGCGTAGGACTGGAACATCATCGCCGTGCCGCGCTTGGCGGGCTCGAGATCGGTGACGTTCTGCGCGCCGAGGATGATGTCGCCCTCGCTGACCGCCTCATGGCCCGCGATCATGCGCAGGGTCGAGGTCTTGCCGCAGCCGGAGGGGCCAAGCAGGCAGCAATAGGTGCCGGCGGGGATCTTGAGGTTGACGGTGTCGACGGCCAGCGTCGTGTCGTAGCGCTTGGTGACGGCGACCAGTTCGAGAGCGGCAGGAGTGGCCATGGCGTGTCCGAGGAGGAGCGATGTTGCGGTTCTCTCCGCAAGGTCCGTGCCAACAGCCCTCGGCCGCTAAAATTCCAGAACAATGAAGCGGAGTCAGATTGTTAGACCGAATCCGGCGTAGCGAGGCGGTTTGCCGCGTGGGCAATAGTCTGCACACAAAACGGGCGTAGATTGTATAATCTTTCGCCTGTGATTGGATACAGCTGCTCGACTAATATTCTCCGACCGAGCCCTCAAACCCAATCCGTCCAGCTGATGGCCGCCAAGACTCGACCGAAATCCGAAGCCCCAGACGTGAGCGATCGCGTCAGCCGGATCAGGGAGGGCGTGACCGCGGCGATCCTCGAGCATCGCCTCTTGCCCGGCACCAAGCTTGGCGAGGACGAGATCGGCGAGATCTACGGTGCGAGCCGCACGCTGGTCCGCACCGCGCTCCAGCAACTGACGCATGAAGGCATCGTCAACATCGAGAAGAACCGCGGCGCCTTCGTCGCGCGCCCGACGCCCGCCGACGCGCGCGAAGTCTTCGAGGCGCGCCGCCTGATCGAGCCCACCATCGTCGATCATGCCATCGACGCGGTCTCGCCGGCCTGGCTCGATCGGCTCCAGCGACACCTTGCCGAGGAGCGCGAGGCGGAATTGCGCGGCGATGCGCGCGCTTCGGTCCGGCTCTCCGGCGAATTTCACAAGCTCGTCGCCGAGATGAGCGGCCACAGCATCTATCTCGGCTTCCTCAAGGAACTGATCGCGCGCTCCTCGCTCATCATCCTGCTCTACCGCCGCCACGACACGCCGGCCTGCGGCACCGATCATCACGCCGGCATCGTTGCCGCGATCCGCAAGCGCGACAAGCAGGCCGCCCGTGCGCAGATGCTGTCGCACCTGAACGAGATCGAGGCCGAGTTGTTCTTGAAGGATCCCGCCGCCGCCGAGTTGCGGCTCGCGGACGTGCTGGGCGCGTGATCGGCGCAGGCGCTACGGATTACGCTGCCACGCCAAGTTCTTTCCGCACCAGGCTGACCCAGTAGGTGGAGCCAAGGGCGAGCACATCGTCGTTGAAATCGTAGAGCGGCGTGTGCAGCCGGTGGCAGGGACCGTCTTCGGCGCTGCCGTTGCCGATCCGGATGAAGGCGCCCGGACGCTGCTCCAGCATGAAGGCGAAGTCGTCGGCGCCGGTATTGAGCGGGATGTTGGTGTCGACGTTCTCGGAGCCGACGATGCCCGCGGCAACCTCGGCTGCGACCGCGACTTCCGCTGCGGTGTTGACCAGCGGCGGATAGCGGCGCTTGTAGACGACCTCGGCGCTACAGCCCTGGATTGCCGCGACGCCTTCGGCCAGTTGCCGCAGCCGCAGCTCGAGAATATCGCGTACTGCGGCCGAGAAGCAGCGCGCGGTTCCGGTGATCACGACTTCGGCCGGGATGACATTCGGGGAGCTGAAGGCGCCGGCGTGGATATGTCCGACGCTGAGTACCGCCGGCTCGACCGCCGG
>NZ_AKIY01000249.1 GCF_000282615.1 Bradyrhizobium sp. YR681
GGCGGCCCGTTGCAGCTTCGTCGCAACGGGCATGCCGATCGGCAGGTCGGAGGCGAGGAAGACGGCGGCAAGCCCGCTTGCCGCGAGGGTCCAGGTCAGCATCGCCTGGGTCGACGTCATGCGCAGCGTGCCGAAGGCAAAGATCAGGAACAGCACGCTGATGAAGGCGATGCCGATTGTCGGCACCGACAGCAGGAACACGAATTGCAGCGCCATATGCGCCGAGATCTGGAAGACGGTGAGATAGTGGTCGGTGAACCTGTCTCCGACGCCGGCTTCCGACAGCACGGTGAACGTGCCGATGATCAGGAGGCCACCGACCCAGAACAGCGAGGCGATATCGAGCGAGATCGCGCCGTCATAGGCGTAGAGCAGCAGGACCGAGGCGCCGAGCGAATAGCTCGCGACCTGGCCGATATACATCTGGCGGCGCTGCCGGGCCCGCCGCGCCAGCATCTCGGGCGCAGCCGCCGCGGGCGTGAGGACGAGATCCGCGACCTCAGCGGCATTCCTCTCCGGAAAGGACGTCGCGGCCGTGTTCATGGTCCCGCCAATGGTGGATGTCAGCCCAAAAATCTACGTGGCAAGCCTTTAGGTTTGGTATCCTTCGAAATCGAATCCGAACTGTGCAGCGCAGAACAGGATGATATTGGCCGGTGAGGGGAATTTGCCGGCGATTAGGCATCGTTTGCGATGCGGTCGAGCCAAAGCAGGGCTTCGTGAGACATACGTCGTGCAGGACTGCTATGGAACCGGACTTGGTCGGCCCGCTCGTGCGGGGCAGGCACTCCGCAGGAAAGTGTTTCAGTATTATGTTACCGATCTGGATCGAAGCGGCCAACTGCCACGCGTGGGACAGGAAAAATGCGCGTATGTGGGGTAGATCACACAAGCCCCCGTATCACTGCGGTAAGTTGAAGAATTTCGCGCCTCCCGTCGAACCGTCCGCCGTACCGACCCGACCAACCTTGCGAGACGGGCATTGAGCGTGACACAGGCGGCTTCGGACGAGGTCCTGATCGCCAGGATCGCTCAGGGTGACCGGCTCGCCATGCAGGTGCTGTACGGGCGGCACCACGTCAGGGTTTACCGGTTCGGGCTGAGGCTCGTGCGGGACGAGCAGGCGGCGGAAGACCTCATCAGCGAGGTATTTCTCGACGTCTGGCGTCAAGCCGGCAAGTTCGAGGGTCGATCCGCCGTTTCCACCTGGCTGCTGGCAATCACCCGATTCAAGGCCCTCTCGGCGCTCCGGCGCAGGAAGGACGTCGGGTTGGACGACGAGGCTGCCAATGCGATCGAGGATTCGTCTGACGATCCGGAAATCGCGGTGCAGAAGAAGGATACGAGTGAAGCGTTGCGGGAGTGTCTGACGGGCCTCTCGCCGGACCATCGGGAAATCGTCGATCTCGTCTACTACCACGAGAAATCCGTGGAAGAAGTCGCCGAAATCGTCGGCATTCCGGAGAACACCGTGAAGACGCGCCTCTTCTATGCGCGCAAGAAACTGGCCGAACTGCTGAAGGCAGCCGGCGTTGAGCGAGGCTGGCCATGATGGCATTGAGCAAGAAGATGCTGGAGCAAGAGCCCAGTGAGATTGAACTGCTGCTGCCCTGGCACGCCGCCGGCACGCTGAACGCGCGCGACGCCCGCCGCGTCGAGGACGCGCTGGCGCAGGATCCGGCGCTTGCGAAGCAATATGCCGCGATCCGCGGCGAGTACGAAGAGACCATCCATCTGAACGAGAGCCTGGGTGCTCCGTCGGCGCGCGCGATGCAGAAGCTGTTCGCTGCGATCGACGCCGAGCCTGCGCGGCCGGTCGGCTCGCTGCCGCTGTCGGCGCGCATTGCGACCTTCTTCTCGAGCCTGTCACCGCGCACGCTGGCCTGGTCGGCGAGCCTCGGCGCCGTCGCGCTGCTGCTGCAAGCCGGCATCATCGGCGCGGTGCTGATGAAGACCCAGCCCACGACCTTCCAGACCGCCTCGCTTTCGACCAGCGCCCCGATCACGCGCGAACTCGGTGCGTCCGCTGCACCTTCGCGTGCTCTGGTGCGCTTCACGCCCGAGGCGCGCGTCGCCGACATCACCGTATTGCTCGACAGCTACCAGGCTTCGATCATCGGCGATGCCAAGGGTGGCATGTTCCGTCTTCAGTTCGACAGGGCGATGAGCCAGGACGAGCTCGCCTCGCTGCTCGGCAGGATGTCGCGCGAAAAGTTCGTCAACCTCGCCGTCGCGGCGCCGTAAGGCGCCGCCGCACCGATGACACGCAAGGTGGAGAGCAAGGTACGAGCCGGGGCCTACACGTCCTCGGTCGGAGCCGCGCTGCTGCTCGCCGCCTGTCTGGGCGTCGAGGTCGCGCAGGCCCAGGCGATCATGCGCACGCCGACGATCAGCGTCCCCTCGCGCACGCCGACCATTTCTCCCAGCATCGCCGCGCGCGTCAGCCCCAGTGTTGGCGCGCGGGCTGTGGGCGTCGCCCCTGGCCCGCGGGCTATCCCTGCCATCCCGCATACCATCACGGCGCGGACGGGCCCGACACCGGTGCTGCCCTATGCGCGCTATTCGCCGAACCTCTATCCTTCCTGCACCGCGCCCTATCGCGACGCCGCCGGCGAATGCCTGGCGCAGCCGGGCGCAGGCGGTGACGGGGCGGGCAAATCGGGCAGGAAGAGCGCAGGGAAGGGGCGCGGCAACAACACGCCGGTTGCGGTGAATCAGCGTATCTTCGCCAATGAATTCGTCGCCGAGATCGACGGCGGGTTGTCGGATGCCGACGCCGACGCGCTTGCACGTCGCCATGGGCTGACACGCGTCGCATCGGAGAACTTCCCGCTGATCGGGGCGACGTTCGGCCTGTTCCGCATCGCCGACGGCCGGCCTGCCGAAACGGTACGGCGCGAATTCGCAGCCGACGGCAGCGTGCGCTCGGTCCAGCCGAACTTCCGCTACGTGCTCCAGGACCAGAAGTCGGTGACGCCGACCGAGGGCGATCCGGCGCAATATGCACTCGCAAAGCTGCGCCTGCCGCAGGCGCACGCGCTGGCGCACGGCGCCAATGTGACGGTTGCCGTGATCGATTCCGGCATCGACGCCAGGCATCCCGAGCTCACCAATTCCATCGCCGACAATTTCGACGCGCTCGGCAGCGCCGAGGGCCCGCACGTCCACGGCACCGGCATCGCCGGCGCCATCGTCGCGCATGCCAAGCTGATGGGCAGCGCGCCCGAGGCGCGCATCATCGCGATCCGCGCCTTCGGCGGCACCACGGGCGGCGCCGAGAGCTCGTCCTATATCATCCTGCGCTCGCTGAACTACGCCGCCGAGCACGGCGCCCAGATCGTCAATATGAGCTTTGCCGGCCCGAAGGACGCGGTGATCGAGCGCGCCATCGCCGCGACCGCCGCACGCGGCCTCGTGCTGATCGCGGCCGCCGGCAATGCCGGCGCGAAATCGCCGCCGCTCTATCCCGCCGCCAATCCCAACGTGATCGCGGTCAGCGCGACCGACCAGCAGGACAAGTTGTTCACCGCCTCCAACCGCGGCAATCACATCGCGCTGGCGGCGCCCGGCGTCGACATCTTCCTGCCGGCGCCCGACGGCAAGTACCAGATGACATCGGGAACCTCGTTCTCGGCGGCCTATGTCTCCGGCGTCGCGGCGCTGCTGCTCGAGCGCAATTACGCGCTCAAGCCGGAGGCGCTGCGCATGACGCTGGCGAAGACCGCGCGCGATCTCGGCTCACCCGGGCGTGATGATCTGTTCGGCGACGGCGAGGCCGATGCGTTTGCCGCGGTCATGGCTGTTCCGGCGGATAGCGCGACGCCCGTTGCCGCCGCGTCCGGTACAACTAAACGTGAAGACATCGAGAAGCGTCGCGACGAGCCTGGAATCCGCGCTCTGCAACAACCCTCGTTGTCGAGCGCAGGCGATAAATCCACGGTTTCTCAGGCGGATAAGCCGGCGACGCGATAGCGGCTGCGACAGGATCGCGCGCGTTGCGAAAGTTAAAAAATCGAACGCCGCGTTGAACGTTCAGCCCGCTGCCACGACCAAATTATGTGGGAGCGGTCATCCCTCCCCATCAGTCATATCAGGCGCGAGCGCCCATCCACCCCAAGCGCCCATATGGCTCGACCCGTCCGGTTGTCCCCCCGGACGGGTCTTTTCTTTTTGGGCATCCGATTCCTTGAAGCCTCGTCTGGCATCAGCTTGCGGTTGAGCGATCGCGGCCGCGCGCATTGCCGACGTCGTCAGGTGCGCCGCAAGTCCGTCATGCTTGTGCGAAGCTTGACTCGAAAACACAGCAAATCTCCGCACGACTACGGTGTTTCGCGACGAACGGGGCGTCGTTGCTGGACAAGTCAAAACTTTTCCACAAAATATTCATGTCGCGTCTAAATTGATTCGTGTGCGTTGCGTCCCCGCGTCCGTATTTTTCTCCTGACGGGCTGGTTCATGACTCTTCGCCAAGGCACGGCTGGTAGCCGCGACATCGCGGCGCGCTGGTGCGCTCTCGCCGAACAACGGCTGGAACATCTCTCCGAAATGTTCGAGACCGGACGCTGGCGCCGCTATCACTCCGAGATCGCGTTCCTCGAAAACATCCAGGAAGCCAAGCGCGCGGTCCAGACCTGGCGCGCCATCGCCACTGGCGGGGACGTCGCCGCAGCGGCCGCGAGCGTCTCCCCCGCATTCGGCTGGTCGCCGGCGACCCTGTCGCGCCTGGCGCCGCGGGAGCAGGCGCAGGCTGTGCAGCCGAAGATGTTGCAGTCGAACAGCTTGCAGCCCCAAACCATGCAGCCAAAAGCCGTGCACATCGTGCCCGAAACCGCCGTGCCGGTCAGGCTCGAGCCCAAGCCGGATGTGCTGGCAGAGGTGACCGAAGCTCCGCTCGCGCCGCTTGCCCCGACTGTACCGCCTGCGACGCCTGCCGTGGTCGCCTCGTTCACGGCGCCTGCTGCTGTCCCGCCGCTCAAGGCCCCGGCTGCGAAGGCGCCGCCCACCGTGCCTGCCGTGAGGCCGCCGGTCGCCGCCTCTGCCGCAATGGCGCCGTCCAGCGCGCCTGTCGTCAGGCCGCCACAGGCCATGCCTGCCGCGATGGCAGCGCTCCTGCCGCAATTCGCCCCGCCGGCCGCCGAAATCGTCGCAGCCCCCGAGCGCGTCGTCGAATTCACCTTCAGCCTCGACGGCCTCGAAGCGAAGTACCCGCTGCTGCGGAACGCGTTCTAGCGCCGCACCGCATTCCCGCCGATCACCAGTTGCGCAAAGCGCTGCGCGCCGTCGGCCGACAGGTCTGACGTCACGGCGCGGGCGTGATCGAGGCCGACCACGGCGCCGCGCGGGGTTTCGGAGATCATGTTGTTGTTGACCAGCGCGGTCCCGGCGCCCGGCACGACGGAGACGCCGATGCCGGCCAGCGCCTTGCGGATCACGTTGCCCGTGATGGCGACATCGCGCAGATATTTGCCCCAGCCGGCGACGATGCCGTAGGACGGCGCGTTCTCGATCACGTTGCCGGTCACCGATGTGTCGGCCTCGATGTAGATGCCGACGCCGGCATCGTCATCGGGCGCGGTGCCGATCGGCCGCTTCGGAATCAGGTTGCGGATGACGTTGCCCTGGACCACCGCGATGCGGCCGCCCTCGTTGAAATTGCAGACGGAAACGCCGACAGCGGCGCCATCGACAATGTTGTTGGCGATCACCGCTGCTTCGAACGCGAACTCGGAATAGAGCGCGACCTCGCGCACATCGCTGACGCTGTTGCCCGATATGTGGATGTTCGAGGCCGAATTGCCGCGCACCGCGGAGTAGTCGCAATTCCTGATGCGGTTGCCGCGCACGATCACGTTGCCGGCGCGGAAGGCGTTGATGGCATTGCCGTACTGCCCGGAGCCGCCGGGGCCGGCCTTGATATCCTCGATGCGGTTGTCGGCGACCAGCGTGCCGTCGTCGCCGATCGCGGTGCGCAGGATCTCGATGCCGTTGTCGTTGGTGCCGACGATCGTGTTGCGGGAGACGCTGAGGCCCCTGGCGTCGAACGAGACCACCGCCGTCACCGCGATGCCGGTAAAAATGTTGCCGGAGATGTCGCCGGCAACTTGCTCGAGCCAGATGCCGCTGCCGCCGGAGCCCGTGATCTCGCAATCGGTGATGCGGACGTCGCGTCCGCCGAGGATGTGGATGAGGCCGCGCCGCGTCGGCAGCGGGATGCCGCCACCGTCGAAGGTGATGCCGGTGAGGCCGATCGAGTCCGAACTATCGCTCTGGATCGCCGAGGCGCCGCCGGTGAAGACGAGTTTTGTCGCCCCGCGCACGCCGATCAATTGCGACCCGTTCGGCAGTCGCAGCAATCCGGCGCGATACATGCCGGGGGGCAGCGCCAGCGGCATCTGCGCCCGCGCCGCCTCGTCGATGGCGCGCTGAAGCGCGCGGGTCTGATCTTCGTTGCTGCCAGGGCGCACGCCATATTGGGTGGCATCGCGGCCGAGCAGCGACGTCAGCGGCGCCGCGCGCGCGGCGTCGGCCGGCATGGCGAGCGCGCCGGCAATTCCGGCGGTCGAGGCTCCGATGAGATGACGGCGATTGAGGTCCATGACGCGTCCTCCGACGGACGCGGGGGTCCGCAGGGATTAGGTAGCGCAGGGCGGCTGACGGCGCGGGGATTGTTCGCGGTAGGGTTAAATATTTACGCAACCGGGGTGCGTGTCTTCCTTGCCAATCCCACCAGTTCCATCAGCATGGCCTCGCTGGCATCCACCAACTCGTCCAGCGTAATCCGCGGCGCACCTTTGCGGCGTACGGCACCGCTGCGCGCGAGCAGGGGGATGTGGATGAACGCCGCAAGCTGCGGTCCGCCCGCCCTGACGTTCTCGATCGCACGCCAGCTCAGATAGTTGCAGAGATAGGCGCCGGCATCGCGCGAGGAACGCGCGTCGATGCCGGTGAGACGCGCGGCGCGCAGCAGTTTTGCCGTGTGCGGGCCGAACGTCATCGCGTCCGCATGACCGGCAATGCCGCGCTTGCTCGAGCGGGTATTGGCGGCATCGGGCCAGAGCATCGTGACCGCATTGCGCGCGCGGGTCTCGATGCGCAGATAGGACGTGCGGGAGGCGAGGCCGAACATCAGCATCGCGTCGGGCTTTTGCGCGGCGAGCACCTCGGGCAATTGCCGGTCCACCGCGGCATAGGTCACCGGGAAGATGTGGCTCGTGATCTCGACATCGTCGAGTGCCGGCCGGCGCAGTTGCGTCAGCCGCGCCACCAGCGGCTGGGTCGGATTGTAGGGCGCGCCGGGAAACGGCCCGAAGCCGGTGAGGAGAATGCGCAGCTTGTCGCTCATTGCAGCAACTCCAGAATCTGCTCGGCGGCGAGCGCCGGCGTGAGATGGCCTTCGGCGACCTCGGCCTCGATCTTCTTCACCTTCGAGCGCACCGACGCCTCGCTGCGCAGCCGCGCCAGCATGCGCTGCTCCAGCATCGACCACATCCATTTCACCTGCTGGTCGCGCCGCCGCGCGGTGAAATCGCCGGAGGCATTCATCGCCTTGCGGTGATCCAGAACTTTTTGCCAGAGATCGGCGATTCCGGTGCCGGCCAGCGCCGAATAGGTGACGACGGGCGGATGCCAGTGCTCGGACCGCGGTGCCAGAATATGCAGCGCGCCGCGATAGTCGGCGGCGGTGATGTTGGCGCGCTTGAGGTTGTCGCCGTCGGCCTTGTTGATGGCGATCATGTCGGCGAGCTCGACGAGGCCCTTCTTGATGCCCTGCAATTCGTCGCCGCCGCCAGGCAGCATCAGAGCGAGGAAGAAGTCGGTCATGTCGCAGACGGCGGTCTCGGATTGGCCGATGCCGACGGTCTCGACCAGCACGACGCCGAAGCCGGCGGCTTCACACAGCAGCATCGCCTCGCGCGTCTTGGCCGCGACGCCGCCCAGCGTGCCCGAGGACGGCGAGGGGCGGATGAAGGCATCGTCGGAGGCCGACAATTGTGCCATCCGCGTCTTGTCGCCCAGGATCGAGCCGCCGCTGCGTGCCGAGGACGGATCGACCGCGAGCACCGCGACCTTGTGGCCCTGCTCGATCAGATACGTCCCGAGCGCGTCGATGGTGGTGGATTTGCCGACACCGGGCGATCCCGTGATGCCGACGCGAAATGCCTTGCCGGTGTCGGGCAGCAGCATCTGCACCAGCTCCCGCGCCAGCGCCTGATGATCGCCGCGCCGGCTCTCCACCAGCGTGATGGCCCGGGCGAGGGCCGCGCGACTGCCGGAGCGCAGATCGCGGGCGAGGGATTTGATGTCCAGCGAGGCCTTCTTCTCAACCATGCCTTGCTCTACAACACCGTAGCGGGGCAGGCGAGGGCCACCGGGCCCCTATCACCTGCTTGTTGCCGCGGCCGCCTGCACCGGTTTCACCTTGCGCCAGACCCACACCATCACCGGCCAGAGCAGCGCGCCGATCGCCATGGCGGCGAGGATAGCGGCGACCGGGCGCTCGAAGAACGGCAGGATGCTGCCGTCCGACTTGATCAGCGAGGTGACGAAGGCCTGCTCGACCATGGTGCCCATGACGATGCCGAGCACCATCGCGGCGACGGGATAACCGTTCGCCTCCATCACGTAGCCGATCACGCCGAAGGCGGCGACGGTGACGACGCCGAACATGTTGTTGCCGATCGCGAACGAGCCGACCGCGCAGCACAGCATGATGATCGGCATGATGGCCGAGCGCGGCGCCAGCAGGATGTAGGCGGCGACCCGGATCATGGCGATGCCGAGCGGGATCATCAAAATGTTCGCGATGATGAACATCAGGTAGATCGCATACATGCTCGACGCCTTCTCGGTGAACAGCGTCGGGCCCGGATTGAGGCCCTTCATGTAGAGCACGCCGATCGCGATCGCCGCGATGGTGTCGCCGGGGATGCCGAACAGCAGCGAGGGCACCCAGCCCGAGGCGATGCTGGCATTGTTGCTGGCGCCGGCCTCGACCAGGCCCTCGACATGGCCGGTGCCGAACTTTTCCGGCTCCTTGGAGAAGCGCTTCGACATCGCGTAGGAGACCCAGGCGGCCATGTCGGCACCGGCGCCGGGCAGCACGCCAATGATGATGCCGACGATGTTCCCGCGCGTCATCTGCCAATGGTACTTCTTGGTGAGCTTCCACTGGCCGGCCATGATGCTTCCGAATTTTCGGCGAGGCAGCGGCGGCGGCTCCGGCGTCAGCATCGCGCGCATCACCTGCGCCACCGCGAACACGCCGACCAGCGCCGGGATCGGCTCGATGCCGCCGAACAAATCGGTGAGGCCGAAGGTGAAGCGCGGCACCCCGCCGGGATTCTCGATGCCGATGCAGGAGACGAGGAGCCCGAGGAACATGCCCGCGATCGCCTTCACCGGCGAGGAGCGCGCGACCAGCGTGGCGCACATCAGGCCGAGCAGCGCCAGCCAGAAATATTCGAAGGTCGAGAACGACAGCGCGATTTCGGCGAGCGGCGGCGCCAGGATCATCAGCGACAGCACGCCGGCGATGCCGCCAACCGCCGAGAACCAGACGCCGGCCCCGAGCGCCAGCTCGGCCTGGCCCTTGCGCGTCATGGCATAGGCCTCGTCGGCATAGGCGGCGGAGGCGGGCGTGCCCGGAATGCGCAGCAGCGCGCCGGGGATGTCGCCGGAGAAGATCGCCATCGAGGAGGCCGCGACGATGGTCGCGATCGCCGCGATCGGCGACAGATAGAAGGTGACGGGGACCAGGAGTGCGGTGGCCATGGTCGCCGACAGGCCCGGCAGCGAGCCGATGACGAGGCCGTACACGGAGGCCGCGAACATCGCGATGATGACCTCCCAGGTGGAGATCAGGGCGAACGCTTCAACGAGGGTCTTGAGCATGGGATCACCAGGGCGTCGGCAGCAGGCCGGCGGGGAGCGGCACGCGCAGCAGCTTGCCGAAGATGAGGTGGATGGCGAACGGCGACAGTGCGGCGAGCGGCAGCGCCAGCTTCCACTTCGCTCCTAACGCGGTCGAGGTGACGTAGACCATGATCGCCGCGGTGATGATGAAGCCGAGCCTGTCGGCGGCGACCACATAGAACAGCAGCAACGCCGGCGGCAGCAGCGCGCGCAGGCCGTAGAGCCTGCCTTGCGATGGCGCTGCGGCTGCAGTCTGGCCGTCGTCCAGCGGGATCAGCTCTTCCTCCTCCTCGAAGGAATGGCCGATGCCGAACACGATCGCGAGCCCGCACAGCGCGAGGCCGGTGCCGATCACCAGCGGAAATACGTTGGGGCCGACCGGCTGCCCCGGCACCGGCGGCAACAGCCAGCCGCCATAGGCGGCGGCCGCGCCGAGCACAACGAGAAACGATCCCGTGACGGAGTCGGGAAGACGCATGGGAGAAGTCCTATGAACAAAGTTCTGCCTCGCGTGTAGCGGGGCTATCGAATATGCACTCCGTCATTGCGAGCGTAGCGAAGCAATCCAGAGTCGTTCCGCGGAGGGATTCTGGATTGCTTCGCTGCGCTCGCAATGACGATGTGGCAAGAGCTCAGTCCATCACGCCTTGCTCAGGCCGGCGGCCTTCATCGCTTCGCCCATCTGGGCGTCGCCCTTGTCCATGAAGCCGGCGAAATGACCGGCATCGCCCCACACCGTGCCGAAGCCGCGATTGCTCATGAAGTCCTTGAACTCGGCGGAGTCGTAGACCTTCTTCAGCGCCGCGGTGAGCTTCGTTGCGATGTCCGGCGGCAGGTTCTTCGGCGCGCCGATGCCGCGCCAGGCGCCGGTGGCGTAGTCGATACCCATCGCCTCCTTCAGCGTCGGCACGTCCTTGAAGATCGGGTTGCGCGCCGGCGCCATGATGGCGAGGCTCCGGGCCTTGCCGGCCTCGATGATGGCGCGCGCTTCCGGCACCGAGCACGTCGTGAGATCGAGGCCGCCGGCGGCGAGATCCTGCATCGCAGGCGCCGCGCCGTTCGACGGCACCCAGGCGACCTGGTTGGCGGGCAGGCCCATCGCCTGCATCCAGCCGACCAAAGCGAGATGCCAGATGCCGCCCTGGCCGGTGCCCGACGCCTTGAACTTGCCGGGAGGCGCCGCCTTGATCGCCTCGGCGAGCTCCTTCACCGTCTTGTAGGGCGAGGAGGAAGAGACCTGGATGCCCGGCGGATCCTCGTTCATCAGCGCCAGCGGCGTGTAGCTCTTCGGCGTCAGCTCGGTGAGGCCCTGCCAGTGCATCATCGAGATTTCGACCGTGAGCATGCCGATGGTGTAGCCGTCGGGCTGGGCGGTCGCGATCGCGCTATGACCGACCACGCCGGAGCCGCCGGTGCGGTTGACGACGTTGAAGGGCTGACCCAGATCCTTTTCCAGAAGGGCTGCGACAATGCGCGCAGTCGCGTCGGTGCCGCCGCCGGCGCCCCAGGGCACGATCACGGTGACGGGTCGCGCCGGATAGGCCTGTGCGCGTGCGGGCGCGAGACCGAATGCGGCGGATGCGGCAATCGCAGCGGAAGAAGCCGCAAAGCTGCGGCGCGAAATCTTGGACATGAATGCCTCCCAGCGGCGCCCGTGACACCGGGCGCTCTTGTCGATGGCGGCATTCTAGTCGGCTTTGCGAGCTTGCTGCAAGGTAGCGCTACCAGCGCGCTGTGAGCAATGTGTCGCTGCTCAAACCTTGATCACGGCTCGTCCGCATCGCCCTTTGGCCGCGCGCCGCCGAAGATGCGCGTGCCTTCCGAGGTGAGGTAGGGCTTGAGCGTCTCCCAGGGCACGAAGGCGACATACTCGCCCTCGGCGTAGGGGCCGACCGCATAAGGCGGATAGTGGAAGGTGAGGCCGGAGCTCTTGCCGGCTTCGGTCGACGGGGCGAGCGTTACGGCACCGATCTTGAGCAGGCTCGGCTCGACGCTCTTGAACCATTCGTCGGTCGCGGTCTCGCTGGTGTCGCGCTTCTTCTTCTCAGCCTTGAGCGAGGCGATGACGGCCTTCACCATCGCCTTCATGGTCGGGCCCTTGTCGGCTGTCTCGGTGAGGAACGCGCGGATCGAGATGCGCTTGTTCGATGTCTTGTCCCACAGGATCGTGTTCACGTCCGAATTGGGATGGGCGCCGTGGGTGTCCATGTAGTCGTTGCGGAGGATGCTGACATAGCGGTCGGCAACGACAGAGCGGATCGTGTATTTGCGCTCGAAATCCCAGCCGCCGTCCTTGAAGAACTGCGGGTCCTGCTTGCGCGAGGCTGCGGCCTCCGCTGCGTTCTTGTCGAGCCACTTCCTGCCTTCGGCGAGGCAATCCGCCGCCAGCGCCGCGTCTGCCTTGATCTTTTCGTCGAGGAAGATGCGGGCCTCGATGCTCTTGGTCTTGACGACGGCGTCGGGTTTTGGGTCGGCGGCAAGAGGGGGCGATGCGGACTTTGTATTCGCAGCGAGTTCGCGCATCTCCGGACGCAGCAGCGGGGCGACGTCCTCGGCGCTGAGCGACCATTTGTAGACCTGAGCATGTGTCCCCACCGCTCGCCGCCGCGAGATATAAAGATCGAGCGAGCGTATCTTGCCGCCGTTGTCCGTGGCGAAACCGAGGGAGGTGCTATCGGCAAGAGATTTGATGTTGAGGCCAGGTCCGCCGCCAAATCCGTAGTTGGCAAGGAAATCAGATAGGGGCAGGCAGTCCTCTGAATCTCGCGTTTGGGCACAATTGATGGCTTGAGGCCCGATCGCGGTATTCTGGTCCCGGTCCGCGAGTTTCGCGAGCCAGGGACCGCGGCCGGCCAGATCGAGAACCTCGTTGGGCTTGAGCAGCTTGTGGTCCGTCAAACGATAGAGGGAGACCATCTCGATTGAAGAGCAGTTGAATACGCACTGCGCGCCGCTCTCGAGGATCGCTGCGTATCGGCCGGTATCTCCGAGCAGCTCCAATTTTTCCTCGAAGTCGGAATGAGGAGATGACGTCGTGTTCTCCTTGCGTGCCTCTTCGATCGCACCCCTGGCCCACTCATCCGAAGACCGCACCTCTTCTTGCGCGTTATCGAGCCGCGCTTTCAGCAGGGGGACGAAACGCGCATCGGCGGCGATCCTGGGATCGACGAAAAGGCGATGCTCTGAATGTTCTCCCTTGACGGCGTGCCACAGCGGCACGTCGGCGAAGCTTGGGGTCGGCAGGAAAGCGAGCGCTGCGATGGCGGCGATGCGGAGCACGACGTTACTCCGCCGCCTCGCTATGCCCGAGCCGCGCATTCAGCTTGCGGATCAGCTCCTCCGCCGCTTCCGCGATCACCGTGCCCGGCGGGAAGATCGCCTCTGCCCCGGCCGCATAGAGCGCGTCGTAATCCTGCGGCGGCACCACGCCGCCGACGATGATCATGATGTCCTCGCGGCCCTGCTTCTTCAGCGCGGCCTTCAATTCCGGCACCGCGGTGAGGTGGGCGGCGGCGAGCGAGGAGACGCCGAGGATGTGGACGTCGTTCTCGACGGCCTGCCGTGCGGCCTCGTCGGCGGTCGCGAACAGCGGCCCGATGTCGACGTCGAAGCCGATGTCGGCGAAGGCCGAGGCGATCACCTTCTGGCCGCGGTCGTGACCGTCCTGGCCGATCTTGGCGACCAGGATGCGCGGGCGGCGGCCCTCGGCTTCCTCGAAGGTATCGATCAGCGCCTGAACCTTCTCGACCTGGTTGCCCATGCTGGACGCCTCCCGCTTGTAGACGCCGGTGATGGACTTGATCTCGGCGCGGTGGCGGCCGAACACTTTCTCCATCGCGTCCGAAATTTCGCCGACGGTCGCCTTGGCCCGCGCCGCGTCGATGGCGAGCGCGAGCAGATTGCCGTTGCCTTCGCCGGCCGAGCGCGTGATCGCGGCGAGCGCGGCCTCGACGTCCTTCTGGTTGCGCTCCGACTTCAGCCGCGTCAGCTTGTCGATCTGCAGGCGCCGGACATTGGTGTTGTCGACCTTGAGGATATCAATCGGCGCCTCGTCCGTTGGCTTGTACTTGTTGACGCCGATCACCGCCTGCTTGCCGGCATCGATGCGGGCCTGCGTCTTCGCCGAGGCCTCCTCGATGCGCAGCTTCGGCACGCCCGCCTCGATGGCCTTGGCCATGCCGCCGAGCTCCTCGACCTCCTGGATGTGGCTCCAGGCTTTCGCGGCGAGATCGCGCGTGAGCCGCTCGACGTAATACGAGCCGCCCCAGGGATCGATGATGCGGGTGGTGCCGCTTTCCTGCTGGAGGAAGAGCTGGGTGTTGCGCGCGATGCGCGCCGAGAAATCGGTCGGCAGCGCCAGGGCTTCGTCGAGTGCGTTGGTATGCAGCGACTGGGTGTGGCCCTGCGTCGCCGCCATCGCCTCCACCGTCGTGCGCATCACATTGTTGAACACGTCCTGCGCGGTCAGCGACCAGCCCGAGGTCTGGCTGTGCGTGCGCAGCGACAGCGAGCGCGGGTCTTTCGGATTGAACGGCTTGAGCAGCTTCGCCCAGAGCAGGCGCGCGGCGCGCAGCTTGGCGACCTCCATGAAGAAGTTCATGCCGATCGCCCAGAAGAACGACAGGCGCGGCGCGAAGCGGTCGACGTCGAGGCCCGCGGCAAGTCCAGCCCGCAGATATTCGACGCCGTCGGCGAGCGTATAGGCGAGCTCGAGGTCCTGCGTCGCGCCGGCTTCCTGCATGTGATAGCCGGAGATCGAGATCGAATTGTACTTCGGCATCTTCTGCGAGGTATAGGCGAAGATGTCCGAGATGATCCGCATCGAGGGCGCGGGCGGATAGATGTAGGTGTTGCGCACCATGAACTCTTTCAGAATGTCGTTCTGAATGGTGCCCGACAGCTTTTCCGGCGCGACGCCCTGTTCGCCGGCAGCCGCGACATAGAGCGCGAGGATCGGCAGCACCGCGCCGTTCATGGTCATGGACACGCTCATCTGGTCGAGCGGGATGCCCGCGAACAGCGTGCGCATGTCGTAGATGGAATCGATGGCCACACCGGCCATGCCGACGTCGCCGCCGACACGCGGATGGTCGCTGTCATAGCCGCGATGGGTGGCGAGGTCGAAGGCGACCGAAAGGCCCTTCTGTCCGGCAGCCAGGTTGCGGCGGTAGAACGCGTTGGAATCCTCCGCCGTGGAGAAGCCGGCGTATTGCCGCACCGTCCAGGGCTGGTTGACATACATGGTCGGGTAGGGGCCGCGCAGGAATGGCGCGATGCCCGGATAGGTCTCGAGGAAATCGAGCCCGGCAAGATCGGCTTCGCCATAGGCGGGCTTCACCAGAATGCCCTCCGGCGTCAGCCACGGCTCGGCGCTGCCGGCTGGTGTGGCGGTAGCGGCGCGCTCGAAGGCGATGTCTGCGAAGTTGGGAATGCGGCTCATGGTTTCAACCATATCATAGGCGCTCAATCATGATCCGGATGCTGATGGCTGACGATCGTCGCCATCTTCTCCGGCCCGTAATTCTGTTGCGTGGTCTGGCTCGGCAGGTTGGAGATGCCGACCACCCAGCCGAGCCGCGACTCCGTTCCGTATTGCCTCGTCGGGACCAGCCGGTCCGGGCGGTCGAAGGCGCCGGTCATGATCTCGATCCGCTCGCCGTCGATGCGGCCGAAGCTCAGCGGCGTGCCGCAGGCCGCGCAATAGCTGCGATCGGCGATGGTGGAGGAGCGGAAGAACGACGGCTCACCCTTGGTCCAGGTAAAGTCAGTCCGGTTGATGTCGGCGAAGGAGGCGAACGGCGCGCCGCTCGCCTTCTGGCACATCCGGCAGTGGCAGATCGAGACCCGGTTCGGCGCGGCGCTCAGCGCAAAGCGGATCGCGCCGCATTGGCAGCCGCCGGTGAGAACGGGTTTGCTGGCCTCGGTCATGCCTGCTCCATCCGAACGTAAGCATCCTGCAACGTGGCAAGCGCATCGCCGCCGGCAAACACAAAACCCGTGACGCCGGCCGCACGGAGTGCCGCCTCGGCCTCGGCTGGGCGGCCTGCCAGATAGATATGGCTGCTGCCTGCGGTTTGCAGGGCCTTCGCTGCGGCTTCGGCGTGTTCCGCATAGGCCTTGTCGCTGGAACAAAGGCAGGCAAGCTCGGCGCCGGAGGCCTTGAACGCGGCCGCCAGCTCGGCCGGGTCGGCAAAGCCCTCGCTGTCCACGGCCTGGATGCCGCCGGCCTCGAAGAAGCTTTTTGCGAAGGTCGCGCGCGCGGTGAAATCGGCGGGCGTGCCTAGATTGGCCAGGAACACGCTCGGCCGCTTGCCGCGGGCCTTCAGCGCCGCATCGGATTGGTCGCGCAGCGCCTCGAACGGTTGCGCCAGCCGGATCGGCGGCAGCGCGTCGAACTTGTATTTTTGCTCGCCGTAAGGCGCGAGTGCGACCGGCGTCGCGGTCAGCACCGCCGTCTCGCGCTCATGCAGGTTCGGAAATTCGCTGGCGCCGGTCAGCACGTCGCGGCGTTTTGCGATGTTGGCGTCGCGTGCTTTGCGCGCCGCGACCACCTTGCTCTGGAACAGGCCCTGCTGAAGCGCGGCGAAGGCGCCGCCGGCTTTCTCGCTGTCCTGGAACAGCGCCCAGGCTGCCTCGCAGAGCTGCGTGGTCAGCGTCTCGATGCCGCCTGCGCCGGCGGCGGGATCACTGACCTTGGCGAGGTTGCTTTCTTCCAGCAGCAGAAGCTGCGTGTTGCGCGCCACGCGCCGCGCGAATGGATCGGGTAGCCCGAGCGCCAGCGTATGCGGCAGCACGGTGATGGCATTGGCGCCGGCAAGGCCCGCCGCGAATGTCGCGATGGTCGCGCGCAGCATGTTCACATAGGGGTCGCGCTGCGTCAGCATGCGCCAGGCCGTATCGGCGGCAATGAA
>NZ_AKIY01000250.1 GCF_000282615.1 Bradyrhizobium sp. YR681
GCTCGCGGCGACCGCCGGTGCGGCGCTCAACACGGACGCGACGAGCCCGGCCTATTGGGTGCCGGCCTCGCTGTTTCGTCGCGACGACGGTAGCCGTGGCGTTTTCCCGCACACGGTGACCGATCGTGCCAAGCCCGGCGTGATCGCTGTAAATTCCGTCGGCCGGCGCTTCGTCAACGAGGCGCTGTCGTACCACGAGTTCGGGCTCGCGATGCTGCGCGACGGCAATGGCGAGCCGGACCGGCCGTTCTATCTCGTCTGCGACCGCCAGTTCCTGTGGAGCTATGGCCTCGGCCGCATCAAACCGTTTACGCGGAGTGTCCAGCGCTATGTGAGAAGCGGCGAGTTGGTCGAGGCCCCCGACATCGCGCAACTTGCGGCGAAGATCGGCGTCAAGCCTGCCGTGCTGTCGGCGACCGTGGCAAATTACAATGGCCACGCGAAAGAGGGCCTCGATCCCGAATTCGGCCGCGGCAGCACGATCTACCAGCGTCATCTCGGCGATGCCACCCACAAGCCCAACCCCTGCGTCGCGCCGATCATGCGCGCGCCGTTCTTTGCGATGCGCATCTATCCGGCCGATCTCGGCACGGCCATCGGGATGAAGGTCGATGCGCAAGCCCGCGTGCTGCGCGAGGACGGCACGCCGGTCGCGGGCCTCTATGCCTGCGGCAACGATTTGGGTTCGATCATGAACGGCAATTATCCGGGCCCGGGCATCACGCTGGGGCCGGCGCTGACGTTCGGGTATATCGCGGGGCGGCATCTGGCGGAGGGGGTGACGATAGCGCCGAGTACCGCGAAGGCGCCTGTCTGATTGTCGTATCCACTATATCCGCGTCATTGCGAGCATAGCGAAGCAATCCAGACTGTCTCCGCGGAGAGACTCTGGATTGCTTCGTCGCTTCGCTCCTCGCAATGACGTGGAGAGAGCGTGGGCTCTATCCGTTACTCCGCCGCAGCCGCAAAGCGGCTGTTCTCCAGTTCGGCCTCGAGCCGCGCTTTTTCCGCCGCCGCCAGCTTGATATTGGCTTCCTTGACATGCCCGAAGCCGCGGATCGTCTCGGGCACGCGCGCGAGCCGCGTCAGCAGCGGGATCTGCTCCGCCTTCAGCCCGGCCATCCGTTGGTCGATCATGCCGAGATAATCTTCGACCAGCTTCCGCTCGGTCCGGCGCTCCTCGGTGCGGCCGAACGGATCGAATGCTCCGCCGCGCAGGAATTTCAGCTTTGCGAGAACGCGGAAGGCATGGATCATCCAGCCGCCGAACTCCTTCTTCTGCAGATGTCCCGTTGTCTTGTCGCGCTGCGCGAAGATCGGCGGTGCGAGGTGATACTTCAGCGTGAAGTCTCCGTCGAACTTCTCCGATACCTTCTTCGCAAAGCTGCCGTCGGTGTAGAGCCGTGCGACCTCGTACTCGTCCTTGTAGGACATCAGCTTGAACAGGTTCTTTGCGACGGCTTCCGTTAGCTCGGTGGATGCGGGGGAAGCTGCATCTTCGGCCTTGCGCACCTTGGCGACCGCCGCGAGATAGCGATCGGCATAGGCCTTGTCCTGATAGCCGGTCAGGAATTCCGCGCGGGTCGCGATGATGTCGTCGAGCGACTTCGTCGGCGCGGACGCCCGGCTCTTGAACTGGAGCACGCTGCGCACCCGCGACATGTCGTGGGCGGCCAGCCGCCCCCAGGTGAAGGCGAGCTTGTTCATCTCGATCGCGGCGCCGTTGATCTCGATGGCGCGGAGCAGGGCTTCCAGGGACAGCGGGATCGCGCCCTTCTGGAAGGCGAAGCCGAGCATGAAGGGATTGGTCGCGATGCTGTCGCCCATCAGCGCCGCGGCAATGCCTGTGGCGTCGATAATGTCGAGGTTCTTGTCGCCGATGGCATCCCGCAGCACGGTCTGCATCGTGCCCATCTCGAAATCGAGATCTGGATTTTGCACGAAGCTGGCGGTCGGCTGGAGGTCGGCGTTGATATAGGCCCTGGTCACGCCGCGCTCGGCGCGGCTGAGCGCGGTCGGGCCGGCCGAAACGATCATGTCGCATCCGAGGATGACGTCGGCGCCGCCGGTGGTGATGCGGACCGCCGAGATGTCTTCCGGCTTCGGAGCGATGCGGACATGGCTCATCACCGCGCCGTTCTTCTGCGACAGGCCGGTGAAGTCCAGCGCCGAGCAGCCGCGGCCGTCGACGTGAGCGGCCATGCCGAGCAGCGCGCCGATGGTGATGACGCCGGTGCCGCCGATGCCAGTGACGAGGATGTTGTAGGGTCCATCCAGCTCACGCGCGGGCGGCAGCGGCAAATCGGCGAACAGCTGGCCGGAGTCCACTGCTGACGTCTTCATGCGCTTGAGTGAGCCGCCATGCACGGTAACAAAACTCGGGCAAAAACCCTCGACGCAGGAAAAGTCCTTGTTGCAGTTCGACTGGTCGATCTGGCGCTTGCGGCCGAACTCGGTCTCCAGCGGCTGCACCGAGACGCAGTTGGAGGCCTGCGAGCAATCGCCGCAACCTTCGCAGACGAGCTCGTTGATGAAGGCGCGCTTGGCGGGATCGGGATAGAGCCCGCGCTTGCGGCGGCGGCGCTTTTCGGCGGCGCAGGTCTGATCGTAGATCACGACCGTGAGGCCCTTGATGTCGCGCAGCTCGCGCTGCACGGCATCGAGCTCGCGGCGGTGATGGATGGTCGCGCCTTGCGGGAAGTAGTTGCCTTCAGGGTACTTGCCGGGATCGTCGGAGACGATCGCGAGCCGCTTGACGCCTTCGGCCCAGACCTGATGCGCGATCTGCGCGACGTTGAAGGCGCCTTCGGCCGGCTGGCCGCCGGTCATCGCGACGGCGTCGTTGTAGAGGATCTTGTAGGTGATGTCGATGCCGGCGGCGGAAGCTGCACGGAGCGCCAGCAAGCCGGAATGCGTGTAGGTGCCGTCGCCGAGATTCTGGAAAATGTGCTGCTCGGTGGTGAAGGGCGACTGGCCGATCCAGTTCACGCCCTCGGCGCCCATATGCGAGATCAGATCGGTGCGGCGGGTCGGCATGCTCAGGGCCATGCCGTGGCAGCCGATGCCGGCCATGGCGCGGCTGCCCTCCGGCACGCGCGTCGACGTGTTGTGCGGGCAACCCGAGCAGAAGAACGGCGTGCGCGCGAGCTTGATCTGCGTGCCTGATGTGACGGGATTGTCAAAGGCCTCGAGGCGGGCGAGGCGCTGCTCCAGCACTGGGCTGTGATGTCCGAGCTTGCGCAAGCGCGCCACCAGCGCGCCGGCGACGATGGTCGGCGTCAGCTCGCCTTCGCTCGGCAGCAGCGGCGCGCCGCGTTCGTCGCGCTTGCCCGTGACCGTCGGGCGCCGGGACGCATCGATGTTGTAGAGGATGCGCATCAGCTGGTCTTCGATGAAGCCGCGCTTCTCCTCGACCACCAGCACGTCCTGAAGCCCTTCGGCAAAGCGCCTGGCGCCGCTTTCCTCCAGCGGCCATGTCAGCGCGACCTTGTAGATGCGCAAACCAAGATCCTGCGCGTCCTTGTCGGTGATGCCCAGGTCGGCGAGCGCCTGGCGCAGGTCGAGATAGGCCTTGCCGGTCGCGACGATGCCGAGCCGGGCCGGCTTCGAGTCGAGCACGATGCGGTCGAGCTGGTTGGCGCGGGCAAAAGCCTGCACCGCGGCCATCTTCGGGCCGAACAGGCGCTTCTCGGCGTCCAGCGGCGGATCGGGCCAGCGGATGTTGAGGCCGCCGGGCGGCATCTCGAAATCATCGGGAAGCACGATCTTGATGCGCTCGGGATCGCTGTCAATCGAAGCCGAGCTCTCGACGGTCTCGCTGATCGCCTTGAAGCCGACCCAGCAGCCGGAGAAGCGCGATAGCGCAAAGCCGTAGAGGCCGAGATCGAGATAGTCCTGCAGCGTTGCCGGGTTGATCACGGGGATCAGTGCCGCCGCGAACACCTGCTCGCTCTGATGCGCCAGCGTTGAGGATTGGCAGCCATGGTCGTCGCCGGCGAGCGCCAGCACGCCGCCGTTGAGCGAGGTGCCGGCCGCATTGGCGTGCTTGAGCGCGTCGACCGAGCGATCGACGCCGGGGCCTTTGCCGTACCAGATGCCGAAGACGCCATCGACCTTGGCGCCGGGAAACAGGCCGACCTGCTGGCTGCCCCAGACCGCGGTCGCCGCCAGGTCCTCGTTCAAGCCGGGGACGAAGGCGATGTCGTGCTCTTGCAGGTGCGACTTCGCGCGCCACAGCGCGTGGTCGTACATGCCGAGCGGGGAACCGCGATAGCCGGAGATGAAGCCGCCGGTGTTGAGGCCCTGGAGGCGGTCGCGTTCGCGTTGCAACATGGGCAACCGTACAAGGGCCTGCGTGCCGGACAGGAAGATCCGCTTCGATTCGAGCCGGTATTTGTCATCCAGCTCGACCTGCATCAGCGTCATTTCGGAAGTCCTTGTTGTCGTGGTCCGGCGGAAATTTTGCGCCGCGGAAAGAGCGGCGGCTTGCGAAGCAGGATGAGGCAGTCAAGAGCATGGGCCAGCGAAGTCAATACGGCTAGCCGCATCCGTGGCGGGCCTGCTAGTCATGGCTGCCCTGTGGAGGAGCCTGTGATGGCAAACGCATTCAAGACCGAGATCACCGAGACCGCCGAGGCGCTGCTCGGCCCGTGGCGGCAGCCGCGCCAGATGCTCCATGCGCAGGTCTATGACGCGCATGCCTCCATCCACGACGATGCGACCGCGCAAAAACTCGGCTTCAAGGGCGGCACCATCGAGGGCCCGACGCATTTCAGCCAGTTTGCGCCGCTCGGCGAACGGCTGTGGGGACGCGCCTGGTTCGAGAGCGGCTGCCTCTCCGCGCATTATCGCAGCGTCTGCTACGAGGGCGAGGAGGTGCAGGCGATCCTGTCGAAACCATTGCCCGGCACGCGCCAGTGCCAGATCCAGATGGTGAAGCGCGACGGCACCGAGGTGCTGCGCGGTACGGCTTCAGTCGGTCAACCGGACGCGCCGACTGCGCTCGAAGCCCGCCTTGGCGAGCTCAAGCCGCTTGCCGATCCCGTGATCCTGCGCGACGTCAAGGTGGCGCAAACCAGCAAGCGTCAGACGGTGCGGATGGCGTTCGACCAGAACATGGGCGACCTCTATCCGTTCTCGCTCCGGCAGAAGCTTGCCGTCATCACCGAGAACTCTCCTTACTATTTGGGAGCGGACAACGCTTCTTCGAATCCTTGGGGCAGGGCCATCATCCCGATGGAGATGCTGAGCGTGCTGTTCCAGTACCGGTCCAAGGACGATCCGTTGCCGACAAAGGGACCGGCGGTCGGCCTGTTCGCCGACCAGGAGATCCGGCTGGTGAAGGGCCCGCTGTTCGTCGACGAAGAGTACGACGTCGAGCGCGAGGTGGTCGCGCTGTCCGGCAGCCGCCGCACCGAGAGCGCCTGGGCGAAGACGCGTGTGTTCGACAAGGCGGGCGCGGTGGTGGCGACGATGCTGCTGAACATGGCGACGCTCAAGGATTCCTACGCGCCATATGAAGAAGAGTATCGGCGGCTGTACGGAGATGCTGCCCGCTAGAAAAGCGAGCTTGGGTGCCGCTCATCCTTTAAGCAAATGCACGTCGCAAAGCCGCCGCACAGCGAATAAGCAGACCCGTGCTCTCTTGATAACATTCTGATAGCGCAGACAATTTCCGCGAACGCTCCTCGCAATCGCTATTGTACACAATGGCACGGCGCTTGCAGAACTCCTGGCAATGAGAGTTCTCGCGGGGGCCTGCGTCATGTTGAACTCAACCAAGCCGACACCGGGCGTGATCAGCGCCGAGCCCGAGCCGATCAAGCTCGACTGGCCGAGCACGGCGCTTCTCATCATCGACATGCAGCGCGACTTCATGGAGCCCGGCGGCTTCGGCGAGACGCTGGGCAACGACGTCAGCCAGCTTGCGCGCGCGGTGAAGCCGATCGGCGCGGTGCTGAAGGCGGCGCGCGACACCGGCATGCTGGTGGTCCACACCCGCGAAGGACACTTGCCTGACCTTTCCGATGCGCCGCCGGCGAAGGTCGAGCGCGGTGCGCCGAGCCTTCGCATCGGCGATCCCGGTCCGATGGGGCGCATCCTCATTCGCGGCGAGGCCGGCCACGACATCATTCCCGAACTCTATCCGCTCGACAGCGAAGTCGTGATCGACAAGCCCGGCAAGGGCGCGTTCTATGCCACTGAGCTCACCGACGTGCTGGAGAAATACGGCATCGAGAATTTGCTGGTGTGCGGCGTCACCACTGAAGTGTGCGTCAACACCACCGTGCGCGAGGCCAATGACCGCGGCTATCGCTGCGTCGTCATCTCGGACGGCTGCGCATCCTACTTCCCCGAGTTTCACGAGATGGGCCTGAAGATGATCAAGGCCCAGGGCGGCATCTTCGGCTGGGTAGCAAGCTCAGCCGCAGTACTGGAGGCGATGAAGGTTTCGACCAAACAGGGGTGATATCATGAGCACATTGACGGGGACGGCCGGCAAATCTGATCTGAAAACGTCCGAGTTCAAGCCGGCACTATGGACATCGGGCGACTGGAACGCGTTTTTCGGCTTCGGCACCAACATCCTCGTCAACATGCTGGTGCTCACGGGCCTGTTGCGCTTTGTGTTGAAGATGCCTGACAGTCTCGTGTTCGGCAGAATCCTGCCTGCGCTCGGGCTGATGATGTGCCTCTCGACCTTCTACTATGCGTATCTCGCCTATCGTCTCGCGCAGAAGACCGGCCGCAACGACGTCTGCGCGCTGCCGTCCGGCGTCAGCGTGCCGCACATGTTCATCGTCACCTTCGTGATCATGCTGCCGATCACGATCAAGACCGGCGATCCCCTCAAGGGCTGGTCGGCCGGTCTCGTCTGGGTGTTCTTCCAGAGCTTCATCCTGATGATCGGCGGCTTCATCGCACCGTTCATCCGCAAGATCACGCCGCGTGCGGCGCTACTCGGCACGCTTGCCGGCGTCTCCGTCACCTTCATCTCGATGCGGCCTGCTCTCGAAATGTACATGACGCCGCAGATCGGTCTGGTCTGCTTCGCCATCATCCTGGTGAGCTGGTTCGGCGGCGTGAAGTACCCGAAGAGCATTCCGGCGGGCCTGATCGCGATCGCGGTCGGCATGGTCATCGCCTGGGGCTCGAACCTGTTCGGGCTCAATCTCGGCGGACTCAGCATCAAGGGCGTCGGCGACGCGTTTGCCAGCTTCGGCTTCTCGGTGCCGATCCCGGCTGTCGGTTACGTCTTCTCCGGCTTTGAATTCCTCGGCGTCATCCTGGTCACCGCCATTCCGTTCGGCATCTATGACCTGGTCGAGGCCATGGACAATGTCGAGAGCGCGGAAGCGGCCGGCGACGAATATCCGACCACGCGCGTGCTGACCGCGGACGGCGTCGTCAGCCTGATCGGCTGCCTGATGGGCAATCCCTTCATCAACGCTGTCTATATCGGCCATCCCGGCTGGAAGGCGATGGGCGGCCGCATCGGTTACTCGGCCGCGACCGGCCTGATGGTGGTGGTGCTGGCGTGGTTCGGCATCATCCCGGTGCTGCTGGCGCTCGTGCCTGTGGTCGCGATCTCGCCGATCCTGCTTTATATCGGCATGCTCATCGGCGCGCAGGCGTTCCAGACCACGCCGGTCAAGCACGCGCCCGCGATCGTGCTGGCCTTGACCCCGCATCTGGCGGCCTGGGCCAAGCTCCAGATCGACACCATGCTGGGCTCGACGATGAATGCAGCGGCGACCGTCGGCGGCATGGCGGCCGACAAGGCCGACGCAGTCAAGACCGCTGCGATCGCCGCGCTGCCGCAGCAGGGCGTGTTCTATCACGGCCTCGAGATCATGGGGGGAGGCTCCATCCTTGGTGGCCTCATCCTGGGTGCGATCGGCGTCTTCATCATCGAGCGTGATTTCGAGAAGGCCTCGGCGTTCGCCCTGGTTGGCGCCGTGCTCACCTATTTCGGCTTCATGCACGGCGAATCCGTGGGCATCGGCGGTGGCTTCGGCGTCACGCCTTCGGTAGCCTTCGCCTACGCCGTGATGGCTGCCGGACTGTACGCTCTCAGCCGCCGCACCAGCGAGCACTACGTGCCGCACGCGGACATGCACGCCGCACCGGCGGAGTAGACTCCGGTTTCAATCTGTTCGGAACGGCCGGGCACGTCCCGGCCGTTTCTTTGTCGCCGGGGCCGACTGACGCGCGCGCGGGCGCGGCATTGGCTGTCTTGTCTGGTTCGGCCAAACTGCTCTACTCTTGATGGTATAGAAGCCGTCACCTCAACCGGGCCTTTCGATGCTGCCGCTGGACCATCCACTTTGGAAGAGGCTGGATGACGCGCATCGGGATCGCGATATCCCGCAACTGCTGGCCAGGCTTTCGGAAGCCTGGGATGACGACAGCGCGAATTCACTTTTCTGGGACTGCCTTTGTCATCAGGGCACGTGTTACGGCGCAACCTACGCCGCAATCCCGCATCTGCTGACGATCGCGCGGGTCGACGCCAACCGGCATCAACGGCTCGAGATCGCGCTCTTCTGCGGATACGTGGTGCTCAACGCGTTGATGCCCCGCGAGCAGGGCGACGATCAAGAGCTGTCCGGACTTCCCCGGACCGCCGAGGAGTGGGATCAGAAGCTCGATTGTTTTCGCAGTCTCGTCGCGCAGCTTGAGGATCCGAGCAGGCGGCCATCCCACCATGAACTGGCGAGGTCTCTGCCTCGATACAGGCGGATCCTGCTTGCCGGGCCGGTCGTAGTCGCAGATCTCGGCACGATCGACGAGATCAGGCAGGAATTCCTGTCTCTGCTATCAACCGTAAGCAAGACCTGCGAGCAGGCGCTGCTGGAAAAGCCGGAGCGTGAGAGCGCTGTGATGCCTTTGCTGGGAGGCATCGCCGCGGCGGAAGGGCATCGCGACCTCGGCAATCTGTTTTTCCAGGGCCAGGAGGGCTGGTTGAAGTGTACGGGTTGTGGCTTGGGTCATCAGTTTGCCTTGCTCGGAGATCAGGTGGCTCTCTACGCCGAACAGCGCTCGTCGATTCCGGCTGCCGGAATGGATCGGCGGCCACTGCTCGACATGAAAGAGGGAACGCCCTCGCGATCTGACGGCATCATGATGCCTGTCGATGAGAACAGAAAGCTCGCACCGTCGATCGTGCGGTTGATCCGCCTCGCGGACCGTGTTCAGCCCAGGCCAGCCGCCATGCTTCTGCGCAATTTCCTCGGCAGCTTTCATTGCCGGCGTTGCGACGCAGAGGTTCCGGTCTGTGCCGGCTGACGTCGGCAAGACCAAAACCTCCGATCATAGCTACCCGCCCTTGACCGCCCCCGCCGTCAGCCCGGCCACGATCTGCCGCTGCGCCAGCACCGTCAGCAACAGCACCGGAAGCGTGACGATCAGTGCGGCAGCCGCAAGCGGTCCCCAGCTCAGCTGATCGAACGAGATCATGTTGTAGACGGCGACCGGCAAAGTGCGCGTCTCGCGTCCGGCCAGCACGATGCCGAACACAAAATTGTTCCAGGAGAAGATCACCGCAAGGATGAAGGCGACCGCGATGCCAGGCTTGGCGATCGGCAAGGCGACGTGGCGAAACACCTGCCAGCGCGTGGCGCCGTCGATCAAAGCGGCTTCTTCCAATTCCAGCGGCGTCGTCTCGAAATAGCCGATCATGATCCAGATCACGATCGGTACCGTCACCACGAGATGGATGATGATCTGCGGCACCAGCGTGCCGAGCAGGCCGAGCCACTGGAACATCAGGAACAGCGGGATCAGATAGGACAGGCCGGGCGTGATGCGGGCGATCAGGATCACGATCGCGGATTTGTGCGCGGCCATGCGTGCGATGCCGTAGCCGGCGGGGACGCCGACGATCAGCGCCAGCGCGGTCGCGCTGCCCGTCACGACCAGGCTGTTGATGAAATAGGTCAGGAAGCGGTTGGAGGCGAGCACGTCGGCATAGTTCTTCCAGGCGATATGCTCGGGGAAGAACACCGGCGGGTAGGCGGCGTTGTCGATCTCGAATTTGAGCGACAGCGACAGCATCCAGAGGAAGAACAGGATCGCCGGCGACACGATGACGAACACCGAGAGCCACAGGCCGATCTGGCCAAGGATTTGACGGGGGCTCATGCGCCGCTCTCGATCTCGGTCCACACCATACGCTGGCGGGCGTACAGCATCACCGCGGCAAGCAGGACGATCAGCAGGAAGAACACCACCGCGATCGCCGAACCGTAGCCGAGGTCGTAATAGGTGAAGGCGACGCTGTAGAGATAGATGTTGATGGTCTCCGACGCCGAGCCCGGTCCGCCCTGGGTAATCGCGAAGATGATGTCGAAACTCTTCACCGCGTCGATCATGCGGATCATGCCGGCGATGAACAGGAATGGCATGATCAGCGGCAAGGTAATGAAGCGGAACACCTGCCAGAGATTGGCGCCGTCGATCTGCGCGCTCTCATAGGGCTCGGTCGGGATCGCCGCGAGACCGCCGAGCACGATCAGCATGACCAGCGGCGTCCATTGCCAGGTCTCGACCAGCACCAGCGAGGGAATCACGGTCGCGGGATGAAACACCCAGAGCTGCGGAGGGATACCGACCAGCGACAGCAAATAGTTCAGCACGCCGAGCTGGGGATGGAACATCATGGTCCAGACCAGCGCGATCGCGACGGGTGTGGCCATCATCGGCATGATGAAGACACCGCGCAGAAAACCGCGGCCGGCAAACTTCTGGTGGAACACCACGGCCGCGAACGTGCCGAACACCAGCGGCAGCAGCACCGACAGCGCGGTGTAGACGATGGTGTGGACCACCGCCTCGAGAAAGCGCGGATCGCTGGTCAACCGCAGATAGTTGGAGAGCCCGACGAAGGTGGTCGGCGAGCCGACCTTCCACTCGTTCAGGCTCATCCAGATGGTGAAGACCCAGGGGAAGATGATGATCGCGACCACGACGACCAGCGCCGGCACCACGAACGGCCAGTAGGACGGCGGCCGCAATTCCTTCTCCGGCGCGGCACCAGACTGTGCCGCGGCCGGAGTCGATTGTGTCAACGCACTCACGTCTTTTCGCTACGCTCCAGGATCGGCCGGTACTGGTCGTTGGCCTTCTTCAATTCCGCTGCGGGATCGGCGCCGGACAGGGTCGCAGTGAGCGCCGCGCCGACGATGTCGCGGAATTCGGCGACCGGGATCACGACGGGCAGCCCGAGCTTGCTGATCTTGCCGGACTCGATCACCGATTGCAGCCACTCCTTGGTCTTCACGCCCTTCTGGACCTCGGGATCGCCGAGGATCGAGTTGCGGAACGGCACACCGCCGCCGGCCTGGAGCAGCCGCGCGCCCTGCTGCTTCGAGACCGCCCATTGGCAGAGCAGATAGGCAGCTTCCTTGTTCTTGCTCGCCGCCGCAATGCCGATGCCGTCGCCATAGGTCGAGGAGTACTGTCCCTTGGGCCCGGCGGGCACGACGGCGTAGCCGACCTTGCCGACGATGCGCGAGGCAGCGGGATCCTCCAGCGGCGGCGCCCAGCCGACGCCGTCGATCCACATCGCCGAGCGTCCTTGCGTGAACGAGGCCATCGACTCCATCCAGTTGAAGCCGGCGACGCCGGGCGGGGCGGTCTTGGTCAGCAGTGTCTGGTAGAGCTTGGTCGCGGCGATCGCTTCCGGACCGTCGGTCAGGATGTTGCCCTTGGCATCGAGGAATTCGCCGCCATAATCGAGGAAGAAGTTGCTCCACATCGCCATGTTGGCGTTGCGCAAGCCGCGCCCGACGAAGCCGTAGATGCCTTCCTTGGGATCGGTCAGCTTCTCGGCGGCGGCAACCATCTCGTCGAGGGTCTTCGGCACCGCCACGCCCTTCTTCTCGAACAGCTCCTTGTTGTAATAGAGTATGAAATAGTCCACCGACCAGGGCAGCGACAGCATCTGGCCCTTGCCGTTCTTGGCGTATTGCAGGCCCGCGGCGGAAAAATCGCTCTCGACGAGGTCGGGTGCGGTCAGATTCGGGTCCTTCATGAAGGGCGTCATGTCGGCCAGCCAGCCGGCTTTCTCGAATTGCCGCTTCTGCACGTGATAGCTGAGATGGACGACGTCGAAGCTCGGCCGGCCCGAGGTGAACTCGATTACGACCTTCTGGCGCTGCTGCTGCTCGGGGATCTGCTCCGCCTCGACCTGGATGCCGGTGAGGTCGGTGAATTCCTTGATGTTCTTTTGCAGATTGTCGCCGCGCGGACCCTTGGCGAGAATGACCTCCAGCTTGGTCCCGGCATATTTCTTCCAGTTGACCTCGGCGCGCGCCGGCAACCCGGTCAGGCTGAGCGCGCCAGCCGCTGCGGTGCCGGTCAAGAGCGTACGGCGCGAGATTCTGTAGTCGACCACTTCTAGTCCTCCCTGTGACTCATCGTCTTTGGGGGCGGATACTAGCGTCCGTGCCGCGCCTGCCTAGTCCTAATCTCGGATCAGGGGCGAACCGCCGGAGTCTCCATCGGCAGGCCGCGCGCCCGCGACATCAGATAGAGCTCGAGTGCGACGAGCTCCGGTGCGCCGTAATCATAGGCCTGGGCGCGAACGCCGCTCATGCAGCTGCGCAAGCGCCGCTCCAGCGACCCCAGCGTCTGCCATTCCAGCCGGTACAGCGGATAGCCGGTCGGCTGCGCTTGCGTGATCGGCGCGCCGGCAAGGCGCCTGTCGAAATTGTCGTCGTGGCAATTGGTGCAGGCGAGGTTGAGCTGGCCCTCGCGCTGCATGAACAGGTCGCGGCCCTGCGCAACGAAAGGTTTCAACGCCGGGTCGTCGCCAGCCGTGATCGCGACGCCGCGCGACTGGTGGGCGACGAAGGCGGACAGCGCCAGCAGGTCACGGCTCTCATAGGGCAGCGGTGTTGCCTGCTGATGATCGGCGCGGCAGAGATTGATGCGTTGATCGAGGGTGACGGGGCGGGCCAGGGCCTTGTCGAAGGCGGGATAGCGCGCCGCGACGCCCTTCATGCTGCCGCGCGCATCACCGTGGCAATCAGCGCAGGCTTTCCCGGCGGCGCCTGTCTTCTTGCCCCAGAGCGCCTCTCCGTCGAGCACGAACAGCATGCCCGGATTGGATGTGTCGTCATCCTGCATCGCGCGCGTGTCCGGCCCCATAAAGGTGTAGCCGGACCGGCGCGCATCGGGCGGGATCTCGCCGGCGAGCAGGGCAGGCGCTGCTGCGACAAGCGCCGCCACCATTATCGCGCGCCAAAGAGTCATTCGACCGTGATCGATGCCGATGCGGTCGACGAATAGCCGTTGTCGCCGATCCATTCGAACTCGAACTTGCCGCTCTCCTTCGCGATGGTAAAGAAGGACAAATAGGGGTTCGCGGCGATCGCGGGAAACAGATCGGCGCGAAAGACCTCTGTGCCGTTATAGCGGCACGTAAAACTCGTGATGATGTCCCGCGGCACCAGCTGGCCATCGGCAGTATGTCGGAAGCCGGTTTCCATGATGTGCGAGGTCAGCGTGCGGATCTCGATGATGTCGCCGCGCTTGGCCTTCGCCGGAACGTTGATCAGCGCGGCCATCAGTTCATCTCCTCGGTGCAGGCGGCCAGCGTCACGACGATTTCGGTAGCGACCTGCCAGAACGTGTCGTCGGACAGACGCGCGATCGCGACCACCTTCTGGGTGTCGGCGAGCCGGATCCGGGTCGAGACCTGGGCGCGGCCGGAGGAGGGGTTAAGATGGAAATTGCCGATGTTCGGCTGCGGGTTCTTCTCGTTGAAGACGTGGATGCTCTTGACGTAATCGTTCGCCGTCATCGGGCTTGCGACGCTCACGGTCATCGGCACCGTGTTGCCGTTTTCGACCAGCGGCGGAATGTCGAGCTTGACCTTGCCGGTGCGAATCTGGGCTTCGCCGACGACGTTGCGGATCGCAGCGGTGAGCATGGCCGGCGTCGCCTCGAGCGGCCGGAGCGTGACGATCGGGATCGTTCCGGCGACTGTCGCGCTTCCGGCGAGGCTCAGAAATTGTCGTCGCGTGGTTGGCATGAATCTAGTCCCGAAGCGAAGCAAGAAAAGCCACGATGTCCTCGATCTCCGCGGCCGACAATATCGGCTTGCCGGCAAAATTGCGCCCAACACGCACGAATCCGTCATGGCGATAATAGGACGGCATGATGGTTTCCGGGTTGAAGCGGGACGCATCGACCAGACGAAGCCGTAGCTGGCTTGGTGTCCAGCGGTTCCCGGTGCCGGTCAGGTCAGGCGCGAGGTCCCCCTGGAACCGCGTTTCCGGAAACGGTCCGGAATGGCAGAGAATGCAGGTCGTGGTGCGCGCCAGCACCAGCGCGCGACCGCGCGCGGCATCGCCGGGCGCGCCGGTGAGCGATTCTGCGATGCCGTCGCCGGCGATCTTGTAGGGCACGAGCTCGTCCGCGTTGGCAGCGCAGACAACACTTGCGGCGATCAGCGCCGCGATATGGACGGCTGCCTTAGCCAAAGGTGTCCGCCGTGATGGTTTGAAACCAGCGCTCGGCGTCGGCCGCCTCGCGAGCGCGCAGCTCGCGCGGGGCATCGACCGGGCTGGTCGCGCCGCCCTCGACTTCGGCAAAGATGTCGCCTTTCGGCTGGTAATTGCCGGCGAGCGAGAAGCCGTAGCCGGGCGCGACGGTGTTGTAGCAAACGCCGGTCAGCCGCGGTGTCTCCGGCGCGCGGCCCGCGAGCAGGCTGACGATCGCAGCGGCGCAGGCCTTGCCTTGCGCGCCGGCGGCGGAGGCCGATTTGGGAATGCCGCCGCCGAGGCAGGCATCGCCGATGACGTGGATATTCGGAACGAGCTTCGACTCGAAGGTCACCGGATCGATCGGGCACCAGCCGGTCGCATCCGCAGCTCCCGCGGTCTCGGCGATGCGTCCGGCGCGCTGCGGGGGAATGACGTTGGCGACCTCAGGGGTGTAGTTGCCGAATTCGGTGACGATAGTCCTTGTTGAAGGATCGACCGAGGTGACGCGGCCGCCTTGCGACAGACCAATGCGTTCGATCATGTCGCCATAGAGCTCCTTCCACGCCTTCTCGAACAGCCGCTGCTGCGAGAAACTGTCCTTGGCATCGAGGATCAGCACCTTCGAGCGCGGCTTCTTCGTCTTCAGGTAATGCGCAATCAGGCTGGCACGCTCGTAAGGCGCCGGCGGACAGCGCGAGGGATTGGCCGGGATCGCGATGGCGACCGTGCCGCCGTCGTCCATCGCCTCCAACTGCCGGCGCAGCAGCAGTGTTTGTGCGCCTGCCTTCCAGGCATGCGGCATCTTGGCCGATGCGGCTTCGTCATAGCCGGGCAGGGCTTCGAAATGGAAGTCGATGCCGGGGGAGAGGACGAGACGGTCATAGGGCAGCGCGACGCCGTCGGTCGTCACGACGCTGCGCCGGTCCGGCTCGATCGTGGTCACGGCCTGGCCGATCATTGTGACGCCGTCGGCGGCGAGCTTGTCGTAGTCGAACTGCTGTGCGTCGATGTCGCGCAGGCCCGCGATCACCTCGTTGCTGAAGGGGCAGGAGGTGAAGACCGTATTGGGTTCGATCAGGATGATTTGCAAGTCTGCCTGCGCACGCTTGAGCGCACGCGCACAGGCGGCGCCGCCAAAGCCGCCGCCGACCACGACGATGCGGCCTGACGATTGTGCACGCAGGATCGTCGGGATGGCGAGCGATGTGGCTGCAGCGGTGATGCCCAGGACGGCGTCCCGCCGTGTCACCGGCACGTTCATGAGGCTTGTCCGGAAAATGCTGCGGCGGCCGATGGGGCCGCCGCAGCGCGTCTCTTTAGGCGAAGGTGATGTTCTGGTCGCGCAGCGGCACCGAGCGAATGCGTTTGCCCGTCGCCGCGAAATAGGCGTTGAGCACCGCCGGTGCTGCTACGCCGATGGTCGGCTCGCCGACGCCGCCCCAGAACCCGCCGCTCGGCACCATCACCGATTCCACCTTCGGCATCTCGTTGATACGCATCGAGTTGTAGGTGTCGAAGTTGCTCTGCTCGATCTTGCCGTCCTTGACGGTGCAGCCGCCATAGAACAGCGCAGACAGGCCGTAGACGAAGGAGCCCGCGATCTGCCGCTCCACCTGCGCCGGATTAACGACGTAGCCGGGGTCGGTGGAGGCGACGATGCGGTGCACCTTGATCTTGTTGCCCTCGGTCACCGAGATCTCGGCGGCGCCGGCAACATAGCTGCCATAGCCCATGACTTGCGCGATGCCACGATACACGCCCTTCGGCGCCGGTGTGTCCCAGCCGATCTTCTCGGCCACGGCATTGAGCACCGCCAGATGCTTGGGATGGTTGCCCATCAGCTTGCGGCGGAACGCGAGCGGGTCCTGGCCTACGGCATGGGCGAGCTCGTCCATGAAGCATTCCATGTAGATCGCGTTGTGATTGACGTTGACGCCGCGCCAGAAGCCCGGCGGAACGTGCGGATTGCGCATCGCATGCTCGACCAGCAGGTTCGGCACCGAATAGCCGAACGCGGCCTCGCCGGATTGGGCGACGCCCTGGAAGGCGGCCGGATCCATGCCGTTCTGGAGCGCTTCGGGGCGCAGCGAGAACAGGATCGACTGTCCGGACAGGCGGTAGTGCAGCCCGATCAGGTTGTTGTTGGCGTCGAACGCGCCGGTCATCTTGCACTGGGTGATCGGGTGATACCGGCCGTGCGCCATGTCCTCCTCGCGCGACCACAACAGCTTGATCGGCGTGCCCGGCATCTGCTTGGCGATCATGACGGCCTGACGGACATAGTCGGTCTGGCCGCGCCGGCCGAAGCCGCCGCCGGGCATCACCTTGTACATGTCGCACTTCTCTGCCGGCAGGCCGGAGGCCTCCAGCACCGCCGCGAACACGGCCTCGCCGTTCTGCGTGCCGCACCAGACCTCGCATTTGTCCGCCGTGTAGAGCGCGGTGGCGTTCATCGGCTCCATCGTGGCGTGGTTCTGGTAGGGATAGTTGTAGACGGCTTCGACTTTCTTGGCAGCGCCGGCAATCGCGGCTTTGACGTCGCCGTTCTTGTTGCCGACATAGGCCGGCTGCGCATCGTCGAGGCCTTCGGCCAGCCATTTCGCGATCGACTCGCTCGAGACTTTGGCGTTCTCGCCCTCGTCCCAGACGATCGGCAAGGCCTCCAGTGCGGTCTTGGCCTGCCACCAGGTGTCGGCAACGACCGCGACCGCGGTGTCGCCGACCTTGACGACCTTCTTGACGCCTTTCATGCCGGCGATCTTGGCTTCGTCAAAGCTCTTCAGCTTGCCGCCGAACACCGGGCAGTCCTTGATCGCGGCGTTCAGCATGCCCGGCAGCTTGACGTCGATGCCGTAGATCATCGTGCCGGTGGTCTTGTCGGCGGTATCGAGCCGCAGCAATCCCTTGCCTGCGATGGTCCAGTCCTTGGGGTCCTTCAGCTTGACGTCGGCCGGCGGCGTCAGCTTGGCGGCGGCTTCGGCGACCTTGCCGTAAGTCGTCGTCTTGCCCGACGCCTTGTGGGTGATGACGCCCTTGGCGACGGTGCATTCGGAGGCCGGTACCTTCCATTCATTCGCGGCGGCCTCGATCAGCATCACGCGCGCGGTGGCGCCGCCCTTGCGGACGTAGTCCTGCGAGGAGCGGATGCCGCGGCTGCCG
>NZ_AKIY01000251.1 GCF_000282615.1 Bradyrhizobium sp. YR681
CGTCATTCCGAGGCGCGCCTCTTGGCGCGAGCCCGGAATCCATACTCACGATGGTGGTTATGGATCCCGGGCTCGCGACTTCGTCGCGCCCAGGGATGACAACCGGTTATTTGGCTCGCTGGTCACGCCGTCACTTCTTCACCAGCGGGCAGCGCGACTGCTCCAGCGACTGGAACGCCTCGCTGCCGGGCACGGTGGCGAGCAGCTTGTAATCGTCCCAGCGCCCCTTGGATTCCGACGGCTTCTTCACCTCGAACAGGTACATGTCGTGGATCATGCGGCCGTCCTCGCGGATCTTGCCGTTCTTGGCGAAGAAGTCGTTGATCGGCGTCTCCTTCATCACCTTGATGACCGCGGCCGCATCCGTCGTGCCGGCGGCCTTCACGGCCTTCAGATAGTGCGTGATGGAGGAATAGACCCCGGCCTGCGCCGAGGTCGGGGGCCGCTTCATGCGCTCGGTGAAGCGCTTCGAGAAGGCGCGCGTGTCGTCGTTGAGGTCCCAGTAGAAGGCCTCTGCCAGCAACAGCCCCTGTGCCGTCTCCAGCCCGATCGAGTCGATATCGGTGACGAAAGCGAGCAGCGGCGAGACCTTCTGGCCGCCCTTGGTGATGCCGAACTCGGCCGCCTGCTTGATGGCGTTGACGGTGTCGCCGCCGGCGTTGGCAAGGCCGATAACCTTGGCTTTGGAGGCCTGGGCCTGGAGCAGGAACGACGAGAAGTCCGACGTGTTGAGCGGATGACGCACGGCGCCGAGCACCTTGCCGCCGGTCTTCGTCACGACGGCGCTGGTGTCCTTCTCCAGATCCTGGCCGAAGGCGTAGTCGGCGGTGAGGAAGAACCAGCTGTCGAGACCGGTCTTCACGGCTGCAAGGCCGGTCACGTTGGCCTGGCCGTAGGTGTCGAACACGTAGTGGATGGTGTAGGGACCGCAGGCTTCGTTGGTGAGACGGATCGAGCCCGGACCGTTGAACATGATGATCTTGTTGCGCGCTTTCGCGATCTCGCCGGCGGCAAGCGCGGTCGCGGAGGCCGCGACGTCGTAGATCATCTCGACACCCTGGTTGTCGAGCATGTCGCGCGCGATGTTGGCGGAGAGATCCGCCTTGTTCTGATGGTCGGCCGCCAGCACCTGGATCTTGCGGCCGAGCACCTCGCCGCCGAAGTCTTCCACGGCCATCTTGGCCGCCGTCTCGCTGCCGGGGCCGGTGATGTCGGCGTAAAGACTCGACATGTCGAGGATGCCGCCGATCTTCAGCGGGGGCTTGTCCTGGGCCTGCGCGGCGCCTGCGCTCAAAGCAAACGACGCAGCAAAAATGCCCGACAAAATTCTCTTCATTGAAAAAGACCTCCCTTGATCGCCTGTCTCTGATGGCGGCTTGGTTATTGGTGTTGCCACAATCATGCCGCATGCGCGACAGCGCAGCAAGCGCGAGGGCGTTGCGAGCGCACGATTGCCGCGCATGTTTTCCGCAAAGCGGAATGGTGAGATGCGCCCCAAATGTTTCCACATCGTCATTGCGAGCGCAGCGAAGCAATCCAGACTGTCTCCGCGGAGAGATTCTGGATTGCTTCGCTGCGCTCGCAATGACGACGTGTGAGGAAGCCTCTTCGCGATCCGCTACGCTTGGGTTAAAGCTAGAACATAACGCAACCTCCCCGGGCAACGTGACGCGACTGCTTCATCTCATCGCCGCACTTCTTCTCGTCGCGGGTCGCACTGCGGTCGCAACGCCGTGCCAATTCGACACGCTGGGCGAAGGCCACGTCGCGGCGATGGTCGATGCCCGCAGCGTGCGTCTCGACGACGGTCGCGAAATCCGTCTCGCCGGGATCGAGGCGAGCGCGACGACGAAGCAGGCGCTGGCCTCGCTGCTCGTCGGCCGCGACGTCACGCTGCGAAGCGCAGACGACACGCCCGACCGCTACGGCCGGCAAGGCGCGATCCTGTTCATTGGCGAAAGCGACGTCTCGGTCCAGGCCAGCCTCCTCGCCCAGGGCGAAGCCATCGTCTCCGCCGAAATCGCCGACAAGGACTGCGCGGCGGCCCTGATGGCGACGGAGGCCGAGGCGCGGCGCCAAAAAAAGGGCAACTGGGCTGACCCGTCGGCCATAAAAAACGCGGAAAGTCCGGACGATATTTTGGCCGGGATCGGGCTCTTTATGGTGGTCGAGGGCAAAGTCCTGTCGGTCCGGCAAGCTGGGGCAATGACCTACCTCAACTTCGGACGGAACTGGACACGCGGCTTTGCCGTGACTATTTCAAGGCGTGCGTTACCGGCGTTCGAAAACGCCGGGACTTCCCTTAAGTCCCTGGAAAACAAGCGTGTTCGCGTCCGGGGCTGGGTCGAGGGGAATACGGGGCCGCGCATTGATGCGCGCCTCGCGGGGCAGGTCGAGTTGCTGGGCGCAAACGAGCCGACAGGGGTAAGGCCCTAAAAGGGCCAGGCACGGGTTAATCGACGTGAATGGGGTGCTAGAACAGCACTGGACGGGTGAAGGCCGCCGCCTTCGGGCTGCGCCGGCCGCGCTATGCCTCGTGCTGAGCGGTCTTCTCGCCGGCTGCGGCGACATGAACCGGTTCCAGACCGCGACGGCGCCGCCGACGGTCGCCATGCCCAAGCCGAAACCGGCCGTCGCGCAGACCCCCGCCACCGAGAAAGAGCACGAGCGCATCCTGGCGAGCTATGGCGGGACGTATGACGATCCCCGGCTCGAATCGCTCGTCAGCAAGACGGTCGACCGGCTCGTCGCCGCCTCCGACCGCCCCGACCAGGGCTACAGGGTCACCATCCTCAATTCCGGCGCGGTGAACGCCTTCGCGCTGCCGAACGGCCAGCTCTATGTCACGCGCGGGCTGCTCGCGCTTGCAAGCGATACGTCGGAATTGTCCTCCGTGCTCAGCCACGAGATGGCGCATGTGCTGTCCAAGCACGCGGCGATGCGCGAGGACCAGGCGCGCCAGGCCGCGATCGTCACCCGTGTCGTCACCGACATGAGCAACGACCCCGATCTCACCGCGCTCGCGCTCGCCAAGACCAAGCTCACCATGGCGAGCTTTTCGCGCAACCAGGAGTTCGAGGCCGACGGCATCGGCGTCGGCATCTCCGCCAAGGCCCATTTCGACCCGTATGGCGCCGCCCGCTTTCTCTCCGCGATGGAGCGCAATGCCGAGCTGAAGGCCGGCAAGACCTCGCTCGATCCGCGCGCGCAGGATTTCACCTCGTCGCATCCGGCAACCCCGGAGCGCGTGCAGAACGCGCAGACCATCGCGCGGCAATACGTGGCTCCGGAAGGCGGCGAGCGTGACCGCGAAACCTATCTCGCCGCGATCGACAACCTCGTCTATGGCGAAGACCCCAGCGAAGGTTTTGTGCGCGGGCGGCGTTTCCTGCATCCAAAACTCGGCTTCACCTTCCAGGCGCCTGACAACTTTACGCTCGACAACACCGCGCAGGCCGTGATCGGCGTGCGCGACGGCGGCTCGCAGGCGATGCGCTTCGACGTGGTGCGCGTGCCGGCCGAGCAGTCGCTCGGCGACTACCTGAATTCCGGCTGGATGGAGGGCGTCGAGAAGGCGTCCACCGAGGACATCACCATCAACGGTTTTCCGGCCGCATCCGCCACCGCCAAGGGCGATCAGTGGCAGTTCAAGGTCTACGCGCTGCGCTTCGGCAGCGACGTCTACCGCTTCATCTTCGCCGCCAGGCAGAAGTCGACCGAGAGCGAGCGCAACGCGCGCGAGACCGTCAATTCGTTCCGCCGCCTGACGCTCGACGAGATCCAGGCCGCGCGCCCGCTGCGCATCAAGGTCATCACCGTGCAGCCCGGCGACACCGTGGAATCGCTCTCGCACCGCATGGCCGGCGTCGATCATCCCGCCGAGCGTTTTCGCGTGCTCAACGGCCTCGACCGCAATGCGCAGGTGAAGGTGCGGGACCGCGTGAAGATCGTCGCGGATTGACGCTGCGCCAAGCGCGCGTCGTAGCCCGGATGAAGCGCAGCGAAATCCGGGATTCTCTCCTCGCGGATAAGCTTACCCGGATTGCGCTGCGCTTCATCCGGGCTACGGGTTGCGTGCCGGGGATCTAACCGCCCGCGTCCATATCGCCGGCCTCGCGCTGGCCGCTGAGCCAGAGCGCGAGCAGGGTCCAGAACGCGCCGGACAGCAGGTACGCACCCGAGGCGATGACGCCGAGATTGGTCGCAAGCAGCAGCGCGACCAGCGGCGCGAAGCCGGCGCCGAACAGCCAGGCCATATCGGAGGTCAGCGCCGAAGCCGTGTAACGGTAGGCCTGCCGGAAGTTCGAGGCGATCGCGCCGGAGGACTGGCCAAACGAGAGACCCAGCAGGATGAAGCCGATCACCATGTAGATGGTCTCGCCGAACGCGCCGGCATCGAGCAGCTGCGGAGCGAAACCGCTGTAGATCGCGATCGCGATCGCCGATCCCATCAGCAGCGATTTGCGGCCGACGCGGTCGGCGATGATGCCTGAGGCCACGATCGCGGCGACACCGAACACGGCGGCGACGATCTCGATGATCAAAAAGCGCACCGGGCTTTCGCGGGTGAACAGGAACACCCAGGACAGCGGAAACACCGTGACCATGTGGAACAGCGCGAAGCTCGCCAGCGGCGCGAACGCACCGAGCATGATGTTCTGGCCTTCGCGCGCGACCGTCTCGGAGATGCGCGCGGGCTGCAATTCGCGGGTCTCGAACAGCGTGGCGTATTCTTCCGTCGTCACCATGCGCAGCCGCGCGAACAGCGCCACGACGTTGATGGCGAAGGCGACGAAGAACGGATAGCGCCAGCCCCAGTCGAAGAAATCGTCTGCCGAGAGGTTGCCGGCGAAATAGGCGAACAGCGCGCTCGCCACGATCAGCCCGAGCGGCGCGCCGAGTTGCGGCACCATCGCGTACCAGCCGCGCTGGGAAGGCGGCGCGTTCAGCGCCAGCAGCGAGGCCATACCGTCCCAGGCGCCGCCCCAGGCCAGACCCTGCGCGATACGCGCCAGCGCCAGCAGCCAGATCGCGGCACTGCCGATCTCGTGATAGCCGGGCAGGAAGGCGAGCGCCACGGTGGCGGTGCCGAGCAGGAACAGCGCCGAGACCAGCTTGGCCGTCTTGCCGTACTCACGGTCGACCGTCATGAAAATGACGGTGCCGATCGGCCGGGCCATGAAGGCCAGCGCGAAGATCATGAAGGAATAGAAGGTGCCGGTCAGCTCGCTGGTGAACGGGAACACCAGGCGCGGGAACACGATCACCGAGGCGATCGCGTAGACGAAGAAGTCGAAGAATTCCGAGGTCCGGCCGATGATGACGCCGATGGCGATCTCGCCGGGACTGGCCAGGTCGTGGCCGTGCTCGCCCGAGGGGATTTCTGCCAGTGCGGGGGTCTGTGCCGTCGCCATTCGTGCGCCCTTAACGTCCTGAAAACCAAAGCCGACCGCCCGGCGGGGCGCCAGGCAATCCGGCCCTGTCTGGCGCAACATTCCGCACTGCAACATTGGACAAATTGTCCAATGTCCCGATTGCTGCGCCGCAGCTACCCGTTGGCCCCGCAACGGAAACTCATTCTCAAAGGCTCGGCCCGTGTCCCGTCTCAAGATCCTGGCGCTGCTACCCCTGGCAGTCGCGCTCAGTGGCTGCAACTACGTCGTGCTGGCGCCAGCCGGCGACATCGCTGCCCAGCAGCGCGACCTCGTCATCATCTCCACCGTCCTGATGCTCCTGATCGTCGTCCCCGTGATGGCGCTGACGGTGGTGTTCGCCTGGCGCTACCGCCAGTCCAACACCTCGGCCCGCTACGAGCCGGAATGGGATCACTCGACCAAGCTCGAGCTGGTGATCTGGTCGGCGCCGCTGCTGATCATCATTTGCCTCGGCGCCTTGACCTGGATGGGCACGCATCTGCTCGACCCCTACCGCACGCTGGGCCGCATCCATGCCGACCGCGCCGTGGACCAGTCCAAGGCCCCGCTCGAGGTCGACGTCGTCGCGCTCGACTGGAAATGGCTCTTCATCTATCCGGACTACGGCATCGCCACCGTCAACGATCTTGCCGCCCCCGTCGATCGTCCGATCAATTTCCGCATCACCGCCTCCTCGGTGATGAACTCGTTCTACATCCCCGCGCTGGCCGGCCAGATCTATGCGATGCCGGGCATGGAGACCAAGCTCCACGCGGTGGTGAACCATCCCGGCACCTACAAGGGCTTTTCGGCGAATTACAGTGGCGCCGGCTTCTCCGGCATGCACTTCAACTTCCAGGGCCTGGACGACAAGGGCTTTGACGCCTGGATCGCCAGCGCCAAGTCCGCCGGCGGCTCGCTCGGCCGCGCCGAATATCTCCAGCTGGAAAAGCCCAGCCAGAACGAGCCGGTGCGGCGCTACGGCACCATCGATTCCGATCTCTACCGCCTGATCCTCAACATGTGCGTCGAGACCGGCAAGATGTGCCAGAGCGAGATGATGGCGATCGACGCCAAGGGCGGCCGCGGCCATGAGGGCCTGAACAACACGCTGCCGCTCGCTTACGACAAGTATGCCCGCCGCGGCAGCAGCCCGCTCGGGCCGGAGCCGACCTTCGTCGCCGGCACCTGCACGCCCGATGCGCCGCAGGGCAGGACGACGGCCTCCATCACGGCTCCCGTCGACACCGCGCCGCTTACGGGCGCCGGCCTGAAGCGGCCGACCTTCACGCCGCTGAAGTCCTCGTCCTTCTTCCTCGGACAGCGTCCGAAGTCAGACTCCTAAAGAGAGCTCGCATGTCTCCTGATCTTCTCAAGCTCATCTTCGGCCGGCTCGGCATCGAATCGCTGCCGCTGCACGAGCCGATCGTCGTCGGCACCTTCGTGATGGTCGCGCTCGGCGGCGCCACGCTGCTCGCCGGCCTCACCTATTTCCGTCTCTGGGGCTACCTCTGGCGCGAATGGTTCACCACGGTGGACCACAAGCGCATCGGCATCATGTACATGATCCTCGGCATCGTGATGCTGCTGCGCGGCTTCGCCGACGCGCTGATGATGCGCGGCCAGCAGATGCTCGCCTTTGGCGGCTCCGAAGGCTATCTCAACGCCCATCACTACGACCAGGTTTTCACCGCCCACGGCGTGATCATGATCTTCTTCGTGGCGATGCCGCTGGTGACAGGCCTGATGAACTACGTCGTGCCGCTCCAGATCGGCGCACGCGACGTGTCGTTCCCGTTCCTGAACAATTTCAGCTTCTGGATGACGGTCGGCGGCGCGGTGCTGGTGATGGCCTCGCTGTTCATCGGCGAATTCGCCCGCACCGGGTGGCTGGCTTATCCGCCGCTGTCGAACATCGGCTACAGTCCCGACGTCGGCGTCGACTATTACATCTGGGCGCTGCAGGTCGCCGGCGTCGGCACGACGCTGTCCGGCATCAACCTGATCTGCACCATCGTCAAGCTGCGCTGCCCCGGCATGACCATGATGAAGATGCCGGTATTCACCTGGACCTCGCTCTGCACCAACATCCTGATCGTCGCCTCCTTCCCGGTTCTGACCGTCGTGCTCGCGCTGCTCTCGCTCGACCGCTACGTCGGCACCAACTTCTTCACGAACGATTTCGGCGGCAGCCCGATGATGTACGTGAACCTGATCTGGATCTGGGGCCATCCTGAAGTCTACATCCTGGTTCTCCCGGCCTTCGGCATCTTCTCGGAAGTCACCTCGACCTTCTCCGGCAAGCGCCTGTTCGGCTACACCTCGATGGTCTACGCCACCGTGGTCATCACCATCCTGTCGTACCTGGTGTGGCTGCACCACTTCTTCACGATGGGGTCGGGCGCCAGCGTCAACTCGTTCTTCGGCATCACCACGATGATCATCTCGATCCCGACGGGCGCGAAGATGTTCAACTGGCTGTTCACGATGTATCGCGGCCGTATCCGCTACGAGCTGCCGATGATGTGGACGATCGCCTTCATGCTGACCTTCGTGCTCGGCGGCATGACCGGCGTTCTGCTCGCGGTGCCGCCGGCCGACTTCGTCCTGCACAACAGCCTGTTCCTGATCGCTCACTTCCACAACGTGATCATCGGCGGCGTGGTGTTCGGCGCGTTCGCCGGCATCAACTACTGGTTCCCGAAGGCGTTCGGCTTCAAGCTCGATGTGTTCTGGGGCAAGCTGTCGTTCTGGTTCTGGGTCGTCGGCTTCTACCTCGCCTTCATGCCGCTCTACGTGCTCGGCCTGATGGGCGTGACCCGCCGCCTGCGCGTGTTCGACGATCCGTCCTTGCAGATATGGTTCGTCATCGCCGCGATCGGTGCTTTCCTGGTCTTCCTCGGCATCCTCAGCATGCTGATGCAGTTCGCGGTCTCCTTCCTCAAGCGCGAGCAGCTCAAGGACGTCACCGGCGATCCCTGGGATGCGCGCACGCTGGAATGGGCGACATCCTCGCCGCCGCCGGACTACAACTTCGCCTTCACCCCCGTCGTTCACGACAATGACGCGTGGTGGGACATGAAGAGGCGCGGCTACCAGCGTCCGCTCACCGGGTTCAAGCCGATCCACATGCCCTCCAGCACCGGCACCGGCATCATTCTCGCCGGCTTCGCCACCGCGATGGGCTTCGGCCTGATCTGGTACATCTGGTGGCTGGCGGCAGCGAGCTTCATCGCGATGCTCGTCGTCGGGATCGGTCACACCTTCAACTATCACCGCGACTTCGACATTCCGGCTGACGACGTCATCCGGACCGAGGACGCGCGCACCAAACTGCTCGCCGGAGCCAAGTAAATGACTGTCGCTGTCAATTCCTCGCAGGCCGGCGAGCCGGTCTTCTATCTCGCCGACGAACACCCGCATCCGGAAGGCTACAGCACCTCGCTGGGCTTCTGGATCTACCTGATGAGCGACTGCCTCATCTTCGCGATGCTGTTCGCCGCCTTCGGCGTGCTCGGCGCCAACTACGCCGCCGGGCCCGCGCCGAAGGATTTGTTCGACCTCGACCTGGTCGCGGTGAACACCTCGATGCTGCTGCTGTCCTCGATCACCTATGGCTTCGCCATGCTGACCATGCAGCAGAACAAGGTCGCGCAGACGCAGATGTGGCTGGCGATCACCGGCCTGTTCGGCCTCGCCTTCATCGGCATCGAGCTCACCGAGTTCGCCCACATGATCCACGAAGGCGCCACGCCCCAGCGCAGCGCCTTCCTGTCCGCCTTCTTCACCCTGGTCGGCACCCACGGCCTGCACGTCTCCTGCGGCCTGATCTGGCTGGTCACGCTGATGGTGCAGGTCCAGAAGTTCGGCCTGATCGAAGCCAACCGCCGCCGCCTGATGTGCTTGTCGATGTTCTGGCACTTCCTCGACGTGGTCTGGATCGGCGTCTTCACCTTCGTCTATCTCCTGGGAGTTCTGCGATGAACACCGATACCCACGCAGCCGGCGCGCACGACCATCACCACGACGACGGCCACGCCCACAGCACGTTCTCGGGCTACATGCTCGGCTTCGTGCTCTCGGTGGTGCTGACCGCGATCCCGTTCTGGCTGGTGATGAGCGGCACGCTGCCGAGCAAGCAGATCACCGCGCTGGTCATCATGGCCTTCGCGATCGTGCAGATCGTCGTGCACATGATCTACTTCCTGCACATGAGCCCCAAGTCCGAGAATGGCTGGACCATGATGGCGCTGATCTTCACCATCGTCATGGTGGTGATCGCGCTGTCGGGTTCGCTGTGGGTGATGAACCACCTCAACAGCAACATGATGCCGATGCACGAGATGACGGGAATGAAGTGAGCGAGATCCGGACCGTGACGAGCAGGGCAAAGGGCACGCGCCGCAAGGCCGCGCGCCCCGCCCTGTGGCTCGCGGTCCTCTCGCTTGCGGCCTTTGCCGTTCTGATTGCGCTCGGCGTCTGGCAGATCGAGCGCCGCGCCTGGAAGCTGGCGCTGATCGACCGCGTCGAACAGCGCGTCCACGCTCCGGCCCAGCCGATCCCCTCGCCGGCGTCCTGGCCCGCGGTCTCCACCGCAAACGACGAATACAGGCACGTCAACGTCGCCGGCCGCTTCCTGCATGACCGCGAGACGCTGGTTCAGGCCGTCACCGAGGAAGGCGGCGGCTATTGGGTGCTGACGCCGCTCCTGCGCGACGACGGCACGATGGTCCTGGTCAATCGCGGCTTCGTGCCGTCCGAGCGGCGCGACGCATCGACCCGCCAGACCGGCAATCCGGACGGCCGGGTCGAGATCACCGGCCTCTTGCGGATCACGGAGCCGAAGGGCGGATTCTTGCGGAACAACGTGCCCCAGCACAACCGCTGGTACTCGCGGGATGTTGCCGCGATTGCGGCGGCCCGCGGCCTCGACAAGGTCGCGCCGTTCTTCATCGATACCGACGCCGGATCACAAACCGCTGGCGGCCCAATCGGCGGATTGACCGTGATCCGCTTTCCCAATAACCACCTGATCTATGCGCTGACGTGGTTTGCCCTGGCTTTCATGCTGGCCGGCGGGCTTTTCGTTACATTCGGCGGCGGGCTATTCCGCCGCAAGCGCTTCGTCCACGAACCGGCCGGCGGCCCCGATGCCTCCGCCCGCAGGACGGGATCAGATGCTGGAACGATCGTCGAACAGACCTGACGACGGAAGAACGCCTCCCCGACCGCTTGGCGAACTGGCCGTTACACTGCAATCGCAGGCGGACGCGCGCAGCGAGCTGATCGGCGCTGCGCCCACCGACGACGAGACCAACCGCAAGAACATGGCGCTGCTTATCCAGCTGCGCTGGACCGCCGTGGTCGGCCAGATCGTGACCATCGGCGGCGTGCATTTCTGGCTCGGCATTCCCCTGCCCCTGGAGCGAATGGGCGCGGTGATCGGCGCGCTGGTGCTGCTCAATGTCTCCAGCCTGGTCTGGGTGCGCCATCGCGCCGCCGTCTCCAGCAACGAGCTGCTGGTCGCCTTGATGCTCGACGTCGCCGCGCTGACCGCGCAGCTTTACCTCAGCGGCGGCGCCACCAATCCCTTCACCTCGCTGTTCCTGCTCCAGGTGACGCTCGCCGCCGTGCTGCTCGACGCCCGCTCGACCTGGTCGCTGGTGGCACTGACCTGCGCATGCTTCATCTGGCTGACGCTGGCCTACCGCCCGCTCGACCTGCCGCCGAACCCGCTCAGCGAGACCTACACGCTGACCGTCGCCGGCATGCTGCTGGGCTTTGCCCTCAACGCCGTGCTGCTGGTCGTGTTCGTCACCCGCATCAACAGGAATTTGCGCGAGCGCGATGCGCATCTGGCCGCGCTGCGCCAGCATGCCGCCGAGCAGGACCACATCGTCCGCATGGGCCTGCTCGCCTCCGGTGCCGCGCACGAGCTCGGCACGCCGCTCGCCTCGCTCTCGGTCATCCTGAGCGACTGGCGCCGCATGCCCGACCTCGCGGCCGATCAGGAACTCGCCGAGGACCTCTCCGAGATGGAGACCTCGCTGCAACGCTGCAAGTCGATCGTGACGGGCATCCTGGTCTCGGCGGGCGAAGCGCGCGGCGAAGGCTCCTCGCCGACCACGGTGACGGCCTTCGTCACCGCGCTGGTGGAGGAGTGGCGCGACGCGCGCTCGGCGCGCACGCTGTATTTCGTCAACACCTTCGGCGAAGACGTCGCGATCGTCTCGGACATCGCGCTGAAGCAGGTGATTTTCAACGTGCTCGACAACGCCTACGAGGTCTCGCGCGACTGGGTCGAACTGCTGGCCGAGCGCGAGGGCGACAATCTGGTGCTGTCGATCAGCGACCGTGGCCCCGGCTTTGCGCCGGAGATGCTGGTACAGCTCGGAAAGCCCTACCAGTCGAGCAAGGGCCGCGCCGGCGGCGGGCTCGGCTTGTTCCTGGTGGTGAACGTGGTGCGCAAGCTGGGCGGCAGCGTGACCGCCGAGAACCACCGGAAGCGCGGTGCCACCGTGCGCCTGACGCTGCCGCTCGCAACGCTCGCGATTGGAGGCAGCTTTGACGCCTGACCGTTCGCTCATCGTCGTCGAGGACGACGAAGGTTTTGCGCGCACGCTGAAGCGCTCGTTCGAGCGCCGCGGCTACGAGGTCGTGCTGGCCGCCTCGATCGAAGAGGTGCGCAAGGTGCTGGAGGAGCGCTCCTTCGGCCATGCCGTGGTCGACCTCAAGCTTGGCGGCGCCTCCGGCCTTGCCTGCGTCGAGCTGCTGCACACGCATGATCCCGACATGCTGATCGTGGTGCTGACGGGCTTTGCCAGCATCTCCACCGCCGTCGAGGCGATCAAGCTCGGCGCCTGCCACTACCTGGCAAAGCCGTCGAACACCGACGACATCGAGGCCGCCTTCAACAAGGCCGAGGGCAACGCCGAGGTCGCGCTCGATGCACGGCCGACCTCGATCAAGACACTGGAATGGGAGCGCATTCACCAGACCTTGATCGAGACCGATTTCAATATCTCGGAAGCGGCGCGGCGGCTCGGGATGCACCGCAGGACTCTCGCTCGGAAACTCGAGAAGCGGCCGGTGAAGTAGTTCTGCGAGCACGTAGGGTGGGTTAGCGAAGCGTAACCCACCAACTTCGTTCGTCATTCTCTGACGCAGGGTGGATTACGCCCTGCGAAGCGACCACGACGCGACGCCCCAAACAAAAAGCCCGGCCAAACGGGCCGGGCTTTCGATCTGTTGCGATCGACCTGGGCTTACGCAGCCTCGTCGGCGACGGTGGTGTCGTCGCCATCGGCATCGTCGGCACCCTCGGCATCCGCCTCACCTTCGCCCTCGGCGGCTTCTGCCTTGGCGTTGCGGCGCGGGCTCTTGGCGAGCTGGGACTCGATTTCCTTGACCGCTTCGGTCTCGGTCGAGTGCTGCACCACCGCGATCTCGCGGGACAGACGGTCGAGCGCCGCTTCATAGAGCTGGCGTTCGCTGTAGGACTGCTCCGGCTGCGACTCCGAGCGATAGAGGTCGCGCACGACTTCCGCGATCGCGACGATGTCGCCCGAGTTGATCTTTGCTTCGTACTCCTGGGCGCGGCGCGACCACATGGTGCGCTTGACGCGGGCACGGCCCTTCAGCGTCTCGAGCGCCTTCTTGACGAGGGCAGGCTCGGACAGCTTGCGCATGCCGACATTGGCGACCTTGGCGGTCGGCACGCGGAGCGTCATCTTGTCCTTGATGAAGTTGATGACGAACAGCTCGAGCTTCGCGCCGGCGATCTCCTGCTCCTCGATGGCCAGGATCTGGCCGACGCCGTGAGCGGGATAGACCACGAATTCGTTGGCCTTGAAGCCCTGACGCTGGGTCACGACCTTCTTTTCCTCGACCTTCGGCGCAGGTGCAGCGGCCTTCACAGCCGGCTTCGCAGCGGCGACAGGTGCCTTGGCGGGAGCAGCGGCAACGGGGGCCTTCGGCGCGACGGGCTTGGCAGCGGGAGCCTTGACGGCAGCGGGCTTGGCAACAGCAGGCTTTGCAGCGGTCGCTTTCGCGGCCGGTTTGGCAGTCTTGTTAGGCATTGCGCTTCTTTTGTTCTTCGAGGACTTTGCAGCCGGCGCCTTCGTCGCGGTCCGACCCTTGGATGCGCTACGGCTGGCCGCGGCGACTTTTTTGGCCTCCTTATGGGAAGCCCTCGCTGAAGTACTCTTTTTACGCGTTTTCTGTGACACAGCCTGCGCGCGGAAACTGCCACGCCCCTGTTCGACATTTGGTTTCACGGGAACCCAACGGGGCCAACTGGGCTGACCGGGGGTTCAGCTTAATGTGCCCAATATAGCACATTTCCCGCAAAAATCAATGATTTAGGGGTCTTCAGGGCTGGTTTTCGACGCTGACGAAGGTATTAGGGTTAAGTTTGCGCCGGAATTCAGTCTCCGGAGCCGGGGTTCGGAGAAAAATATTTCTCGAACTTGCCTTCCTGCCCGTCGAATTCCTTCGCGTCTTCGGGCGATTCTTTCTTCTGGGTGATGTTCGGCCAGCTCTTGGCGTAGTCGGCGTTGACCTGGAGCCACTTTTCCAGGCCCGGTTCCGTGTCCGGCTTGATGGCGTCGGCGGGGCATTCCGGCTCGCACACGCCGCAGTCGATGCACTCGTCAGGATGGATGACGAGCATGTTGTCGCCCTCGTAGAAACAATCGACCGGGCAGACCTCGACGCAGTCGGTGTACTTGCACTTGATGCAGTTTTCAGTGACGACGTAAGTCATCCAACGCTCCGAAAAGCTCTTCTAAAAGTCGCGGCTTGCGTAGCGCGGATGGCCCGGCGCTGCAAGGTCGGGAAGCCCCGATCATGACGGCTTTATGTGTTTGATCGACCAAGAAATGAATTCAAAGCGCAATTAATTGCGCCAAGAACTTTGATTCCCTTCGCTCAGCTCCTCGTAGAGCACGCGCGCAGAGGCCGCATCGCCGCGCTTCTCGTTGAAGGCGACCACCTTCAGCACACGCACGGTGCGATCGAGCGCGACGGTGATCACGTCGCCGATCTTGATCGCGTGGCCGGGCGATTTCTCGCGTGAGCCGTTGACGCGGACGTGGCCGGACTCGACGAGCTCGGCCGCGGAGGTGCGCGCTTTCACCACCCGCGCGTGCCACAGCCATTTGTCGATGCGCTGCCGCTCGGTCGTGGGATCACTCCTTGCGGCCGGACAGCTGCTCCTTCAGCGCGGCGAGCTTTGCGAAGGGCGAGTTCGGATCGGCGGGACGGTCGCGCTCGCGTGGGTTGGCGCTCGATGCGTACGGACGCAGCGACGGACCGCCCTGGCGGTCGCGCCCCTTGTCGCGGTCCCGGCCACGATTGTCGCGGCCCTTGTCGCGATCGCCGCCGAATTTCTTGTTGTCGCGGTTGCGATCCTTGTTGTCGCGATCCTTGCCCTCGAAACGGCGGTTTCCGTCACCGCGCCCCTCGGGACGCGGCGCACCTTCAGCACCACCTTCGCGCGGCTTGCGGAAGTCTCGGCCGCCATCGCGGCGATGTCCGCCATGACGATGACGCTCGTTGCGCTTCTCGCCGTCGGCAGCCGGCGCGGCCTCGCCCTCTGCGGGCGCGGCACCCGCTTCGGCACCGGCCTGCGGACGCTGGTTGTTGTTGTGACGCTGGTGGCGATGACGCTCGTGACGCGGCTTGCGGTCCTCGTGACGGCCGCCGGGGCGCCAGACCTCGACGAGCTCCGGCTCGGCGGGCGTGGCTGCGGCCTCGACGGGTGCGGCGGCATCGGCCGATGCGGCGGCTTCCGTCGCGGCGGTCTCGGCCGGAGCGGCGTCAGCCACGGCCTCCGCGGGCGCAGCGGCTTCTTCCTCGGCCGGCGGCGCGATGCCGGGGGCATCCTCGGGCGTGACGGGTGCTTCAGCAGAGGCCTCGAGCGCCGGCTCCTCGTGGGCGGGCTCGTCGTGCTGCTCCATGCCGGGCGCGTCTTCGACGGTGACCGGCTCGGCCGCGGCTTCGATCGTTGTATCAACCGGTGCTGCGGCGTCCTCGGTCGCGGGCGCCTCGGCAGAAGCTTCTGCCGCAGGGGTCTCCGCAGCAGACGTCTCCGCAGCCGGCGTCTCCGCGACAGGCGCGGCCGGCTTCACCGGCAGCGGCGCACGCTTCTCCATGCGGTAGCCGAGCGCGCGCAGCACGGAGGCAAAGTCCTCGCCGGCCGAACCGGTGAGCGAGGTCATCGCCTGCGTCACCACGAAGCTGCGGCCGTCGAACGCGCCGGCGGGCTTTTCGCCGGGCGCGTTCTCGCGCCAGGCCAGCGCCGGGCGGATCAGATCGGCAAGGCGCTCCAGGATGTCGACGCGCACGGCGCGCTCGCCGGCCTGCTTGTAGCCGAGCACGCGATAGGCATCGCGCGGCAGCTGCTTGTCGACCGGGAACGAGGTGCGGCCGGACGACGCCAGATGCTGCGCGCCCGACAGCGAGGACAGATCGACATTGTCCTGCTTCAGCGCCCAGAGCAGCGCGGCCAGCGCGCGGCCGGCGGGCTTGAGCAGCCCGGGGAAATAGATGTGATAGGCGCCGAAGCGCACGCCGTACTTCCGCAGCACGGCACGCGAGGGCTGGTCGAGATCCTTCAGCTCGCTGGCGATCTTCGGCCGCTCGAGCACGCCGAGCGCCTCGACCAGCTGATAGGCGATGCCGCGGGCAATGCCGGTGACGTCCTCGGCCTTGGACAGCTCGAACAGCGGCCCGAGCAGCTTTTCGATATGGGTCTTGAGCCAGAGCTCGAGGCGGGCCTGCACCTTCTCCCGCGGTGCGCCGGTCAGGCGCTCGTCGGAGATGATGCGGATGCGCGGATGCAGCGCCTCCTCTGCGGCGGACAGTCGCGCCACGGCATCGCCGGTCCAGCGGATGGTGCCTTCCGAGGTCAGCACGAACTGGTCGTCCGGTGCATTGCCCAGTTTCTCGGCGCGCGCGTTGATCTCGCCGGCGAGCACCGCTTGGGCCGCAGCCTGCAAGGCTTTCGCATCGGAGCCTGCTTCCGCAGCATCCGGTGCAAAGGTGAAGCCATCGAGACGGCCGATGACATGGCCTTCGACGATGACTTCGCCGGTCTTGCCGATTTCAGTATTCAAGCTCGTGTTCTCCCGCAGGCGGCGCATCAATACACTGGTCCGGCGATCAACGAAACGCTCAGTCAAGCGTTCATGGAGCGCATCCGATAATTTATTTTCGACCTCGCGGGCGATCCCCTGCCAGCGTTCGGGGTCTCTCAGCCAGTCCGGGCGGTTGGCGACGAAGGTCCAGGTGCGGATTTGCGCGATCCGGGCCGACAGCGTGTCGATGTCGCCGTCGACGCGGTCGGCCTGGTCGATTTGGGCCGCGAACCAGGAATCGGGGATGCAGCCCTTCTGCATCAGGAAGCCATACAGCGTCGTCACCAGCTCCGCATGGGCCGCGGGTGACAGTTTTCGGTAGTCCGGGACCTGGCAGGCCTCCCAGAGACGCTCCACGGCGGCCTTGCCATGTGCGGTATCGCGCACATCGGCGTCGCGGGCGGCATGATCCAGCACGCGCATGTCCTCGGCGATCGGGGCGCGGGTCAGCGCCTCATGGCCGGGCGACTGGTTCAGCGACACCTGGAGCGCGCCGAGGGAGGAGAAATCCAGCTTCGAATTGCGCCATTGCAGCATCTTCACGTTTTCGAAGGTGTGGTTCTGGAGCGCGTTGACCAGCTCGGGCTCGAACGGCGCACAGCGCCCTGTCGTCCCGAAGGTGCCGTTGCGCGTGGCGCGGCCGGCGCGGCCGGCGATCTGCGCGAATTCGGACGGCGTCAGGCGGCGGAACTGGTAGCCGTCGAATTTGCGGTCGGAGGCGAAGGCAACGTGGTCGACGTCGAGATTGAGGCCCATGCCGACGGCGTCGGTGGCGACGAGATAGTCGACGTCGCCGTTCTGGAACATCTCGACCTGCGCATTGCGCGTGCGGGGCGAGAGCGAGCCCAGCACCACGGCGGCGCCGCCATGCTGGCGCTTGATCAGCTCGGCGATGGCGTAGACCTCGTCGGCGGAGAACGCGACGATGGCGGTGCGGCGCGGCTGGCGCGTGATCTTGCGGTCGCCGGCGAATTCCAGCTGCGACAGCCGCGGGCGCGTGATCATGGACACGCCGGGCAGCAGCCGCTCGATGATCGGACGCATCGTCGCCGCGCCCAGCAGCAGCGTCTCGTCGCGGCCGCGGCGGTTGAGGATGCGGTCGGTGAAGACGTGGCCGCGTTCGAGATCCGAGGCGATCTGGACCTCGTCGACGGCGAGGAAGGAGACGTCGAGGTCGCGCGGCATCGCTTCGACCGTGGAGACCCAATAGCGCGGGTTCTTCGGCTTGATCTTCTCCTCGCCGGTGACGAGCGCGACCGCCTCGCTGCCGACCCTGGCTGCGATCTTGTTATAGACCTCGCGCGCGAGCAGGCGCAGCGGCAGGCCGATCAGCCCCGAGGGATGCGCGAGCATCCGCTCGATGGCGAGATGGGTCTTGCCGGTGTTGGTCGGCCCGAGCACCGCGGTGACGCCGGCGCCGGGGACACGACCGGAAAGGGCGCGCTCGGAAGCGAAGGGGGAGGAGGAAAAGGGCATCTGGGGATTAGGTAGTGGCGATTTGGGCGAATGTCAGTGCCGGATGAGGCGTGCCGGCGGCTTGTGCCAGATCCGTCATCCTGAGGTGCGAGCCGCGCGGCGCGGAGCTCCGGGCGGAGAGCCTCGAAGGATGAGCGGCCCGGTCTGCCAGGCGGGCGCGTGCTCGCGGCACCAGCCGGGCCCGTCGTCCTTCGAGGCCTCCGCTGCGCTCCGGCACCTCAGGATGACGGGAGGCGACACCCTGCGTGTGGGGGCGGCTTCCAAATTCCCCGCGCAACTGTCTCACTTTGCGACGCTTTTCCCGTTCTCTTTAAGCTTCGGAACGACTCTAGAACGAATCGCGGCCGAATCGCTGACTCCCCGATGAGTCCCGTTACGTTCACGCAACATGTCGCGGGGCCAGTCTTGAGCTCGCACTAGATGGAGTTTCGCCCCGCCGTACAAGCGACGATTTAAGGGCAGGTTCCTTAAAATTGGGGACGGCGCGGAGTCGAATCAGAATGGGCAAGGAGTCAAATGGATTCCCCGATCCAGGGCGTCCCGGCTCATTTTTGCGAAAACAACCCCATGCACAGTAGGCATGTCGTTGAATTCGTTGAACTTCAATTCCGGCTCAGGGGCGGGCCGCAGCCTACTGCGTCTTGGCGACCTTCGGCGGCTGGGCCGAGGTCAGGAAGCTGGTCGCTTCCAGCATGGCGGGGCCCAGCGGCGTCGGCACTTTCAGCCAGAACGGGACCAGGATGCGCGTGCCCGCCACCGGCGCGAAGGCGATCTCGATGTTGCGCTGGGCGGCGAGGTATTTGATCACGGGCCGGTCGGGGATGTAGCCGGCGACGGGGACGAAATAGAGCGCGCAGACCACCACCGGGCCCTTGTAGCCCTTCTCCGCCTTCACGGTCTCCATACGCTTGAAATCGAGCTTGAGGTCGTAGCGCATGCGGCCGTCGAACACGGGGGCGGCGTTGTGGCAGGCCTCCGGGGTCACGGGGTCGCCGGTGCCGGGCACGCGCAGCAGCGAGGCCGTCATCGGGTCCCAGACGCCGCGGCGATGCGCGTCGGTGACGAGGATGCGGTCGGCATCGACCGGCGGCTCCGGCACGATGCCGAACTCCTTCACATTGCCCTTGTCGAGCGTGATGTGGATCTCTTCGGTCTTCTTCGACGTCGTGGTGGAGGCCTGGTAGCCGGTCGCAACCAGCGCGCCGTTGACCACCCGGCCCTGCGAGGCGCCGGTGCCGGACCCGCCCGCGAAGGATTTCAGCAGCCCCGAGGTGCCGCCGCTGGCTGCGGCCGCGAACACGTCGTCCTGGATGTCGATATTCCAGGCGCCCTTGCCGACGGGAATGCCCGCCAGCGTCGCCTCATACTGCGCCTCGAGCTTGCCCTGCGCCGCCACGGGCTCCGCGCCCCACGCCACGACGAGCCCGCAAAGCGCCGCGAAGGCCAGCCGGCCGGCACGGGGACTGGGCAGGCCCTTGGGCAAAAATCGGGAGGATGTGGGCACGAAACAATCCAATCGGGGCGCGACGGTTGTTACTTAAGCCAAAAGCCGCGGCAAACAATGCGTCCCGGCATGTCAGCTGCGGAACTCAGACGGACTCTTCGGGCGCGATTACGCCCTTTATGTGATGGTAAGGCGCGACAATCATTGCCGTTTTGGTGATATCGGGGGTGTGTCAGGGGGCGCGCACCTCTCCCGGCCCTCTCCGCTGTCATGCCCCGCGAAAGCGGGGTATCCAGTACGGCGCGGCCTCTCTGGTCACGAACAGGCGCCTCGGCGTATTGGATCGCCCGGTCCCGGCTCCGCTCGGCTACGCCGGGCCCACAGAGGCGCTCGGCCGCCGAAGCCTCGGCGAAGGCGGCGAGCCGGGCGATGACACCTGTTATGAGGCTCGAGATCCCGGGTTCGGCGCTCCCGCGCGCCCCGGGACGACGGGCCAAAAACGGCCCGTCACCTTGACGTCCCGCCCCTTCCCCCCTATACGTCCGCCCGCTCCCTGCAAGGACAGACAATTAGCCCCCGTGGCGCCCCGGATGGCGGCCGCACTCGTTGGGGGTTCGAAACAAGGATTTGTGACATGTCTCGCCGCTGCGAACTGACGGCCAAGGGCCCCCTCGTCGGCCACAAGGTCAGCCACTCCAACATCAAGACCAAGCGCCGCTTCCTGCCGAACCTCGTCAACGTGACGTTCATCAGCGAAGCCCTGGAGCGCAACGTGCGCCTGCGCGTCTCGACCAACGCGGTCAAGAGCGTCGACCACAATGGCGGCCTCGACGCCTTCCTGCTCAAGGCCAAGGCCGACGTCCTGTCGCCGCGCGCCCTCGAGCTGAAGCGCGCCATCCAGAAGAAGGTCGGCCCGACGCCTGCGCCGGAGAAGAAGGCGAGCTAAGCGAATTTTCAAATTGGGCGGGGGCTAAGTTGCGTCGCGTGGCGTAGGCTTAGCCAAGTAGAGTTTTGCGTTTCGGCCGGATCGGAAGATCCGGCCGTTTTTGTTTTTGGGGGCGGGACAAAAACTGTTTGAGCTTCTTTCTTAAGGAGGAACGATCGAATGTCTCGCATTCCCAAATGACGAGACAATCCCATCCTGTAGAATGCAGTTGTTCTAGAATTTGTTTATCGCGTTCCACATTCCTCTCGAACTTTGCGCGCCAGAAGCTCTCTCTTGTCTTCGGGTTTGTAGTACGCGAGCAACCGGGGTGCCTATGCCAAAAGCAGCCGTGTACAAATACGATTTTTTGTAACCTCGGGAACACCAAATCAGGACTTCCGGGCAGACTCCTGCGATTTAGGCGAAATCTAAATCCCAATTTGTGAGCCATCGAACGCACAGCGATCTCAGGCTTCGTATTTGAACCTCTTATCCTGCCCATCAGAGCCGAGCGCGAGGGCGTTACACCATCAAGTTTCTTAGGCTTAGGTAATCGACTCATCCAGCTGGGTACATATCGATTGGCGTCGTCGGCGACCGCAGAAGAGACATCAATGCGGGATCTGGAGACTCGACCCAGCTCTTGTAGGTCTCAAGCAATCTAAGAATTCGTCTTCTCTGATTGGCGGGATATTTTCGAATTCTATCGCGGAAGGTAGTCGTAACACGCGATTTGCGCCAGTTTTCTTGAAATACCTCCATGAGCGTGAACTCAAGAACATCCAACGGATGTGCAAGGACCGAATGCAGTCGGGGAATATCCTTAACAGCACCGGCGAACTGAATGTGCATCATAGGATGGCCAGCTTGGCCAGGATGGATATCGAAATGATAAGATGCCTCGCCGCCGCCTTCATCATTCCATCGAAGTTTGACGTTCGTTCCGCCTGCCGTCACAACAAATCTGTTGTCGCTTTGCGGATCAAGGGCTCCGCGAAAATCGAAAGACACCTCCGCCAAGAGACTTTTGGTACCAGTCGGACCATTGCGGTAGCTGGAGCTAGGCAGAGAGCAAATCGGCCCTTCGCCAACATTCGTTGTCCATTCAAGCGTACGATTTCCGAGCTTAGCTTCCGAAGCGGCATTAGACAGCTGCGCCTCTAACGCTACCAAACGCTGATGGTTGCTGAGAAAACCTCGAGCAGCCTGCGAGAACGCTTTCAGGTCGGCACCCAAGGATTGGACATCAAACACTATCGCCAATTTTTATCCCCCAACGCCTAGTCATCCTCCGCAACCATCGATGTCAAAATCGCATCGTTATCCAGATCGCACTTTTGGATCCATGGCTCCAATGCCTCTACCGGCCATCCCGGAGGCCGCAACTGCGCCGAATCATCTATGGAAGAGATGGTTTCTTCCTGCAAATCAGGCGTCCACGTCACCACGTGCGCTGAAACAGAAAAGAACTCTTTGACTTGCGCCCCCGGCGCCAACACTTTGATTGCGCTCGCACGGTCTCCCTGTCTTACGGCCTCCTGATCCAACTTCCAAACAAGGTAGTCGATGCCACTCTTCCACCACCGTCGGCCCATAAATTCATCGAGAGGACCGCAATATTCCGCCTCGATTAAATCGTCCATCCAAGGTGTTTCCGCACTCGAAGATCTTATCGAACGAAAGTCCTCAACACTTACTCCTAAGGCCCAAGCTGCATGAATGTCTGAAAACAGCATACCCGGGAATGGAAGAGCACGATGACAAAGCCAACGAATAATCTGAGAGGCTCCAAACGGATCAGAAGCCTCGTCGCTAGTCTGAGAGACGGGAGGCCGAGCGGCTCTGAGTTCCAGCCTCGCCTTTTCAGTCCAGATTCGGTCACTTGGAAGGCATAGCAAGTCCTCTAGCTCAGCAAGGCTGACACCATCATCGCCGACAAGACTTGCCGCGTTGTCCGACGCCCGAACTAGCTGATCAATTCGACTTTTGGTCCCGTCGGCGCTCTTCAGCTGCACCCATTCTACGTCTAGCGCTGGCGCGATTCGAAATTCCCTGCCTACAAATGTACCCCCGAGGGGCAAGGCCGCTCCCACGGCAGGGACCTCATTTGCGAACGCCTGCTCCTCATTCGTCAGCAAAATAAGGGGTGCCAGTGCTATGGCGCCTTTTCGCGACCACGATCGCAAGTGCGCTACGAAGCTCGCCCCATCCGCTGCTTTCAAGGACAGCGGGTCCATATCAGCAAAGAACTTTTGATCCAGCAGTATCACCGAAGCCAGCGGAAGCTTCTCCGCCAATTTTTGAGCCAAGTCCTCGTCGCCCGGATCAACCACTTCAAGAGTGTGCTCCCCCGACACTAGAGGCGCCACCTCCTCTTCCGCATCATCAATGCTCAAAACAAATCCGGTCATTTGCTTGGCATCCTTATTTCCAAAGCCGTCGCAAAGCTTTTCGAAGGGCGGACGAACTCGATCGTCGAACCATACTCGTCAAGCAGACTTCTCGTTACAGTGAGCCCAAGCCCCATACCTTGCCCAAGAGCCTCATCGATTTCGACGGTAGTGGAACGAAAGGGCTCGAACCATCTGTTCGCGGACGACAGATCCACAGGCTCGCCGGTATTCTCCAGCTTAAAAATGAGCTCGCCATCTCTCTTCTCCCCCGCCGCCCTGATCGCCCCTCCTGCACCGGCAAACTTGATCGCGTTGCTGAGCAAATTCGTAAAAATGGCGGAGACTTCAGCCGGAAACATCGGCGATGTGCGCAGCCCCTTGGGTATATCTACAACGAGCTCTATCCGCTGCTTCAGAATGGACGGTTGATAGAATTCCGCAACCTTCGAAAATCGCTCCAATAGATCTTGTCGAGATCGTCTTCGGCGCCCCTCGACCCCCGTCATATCGGTAAGATAGATGGCATTTCGGCGCAACCGCTCACGGATAGATCGCGCTTCGGCAGCGATTCCACTCAGCCTACGAGACAATTTCTGATCTTTTAGTTCTTTAACGATTGCGTCAAGAGCCTGAGCAACTCCCTGCGCAAGAATAGCGATTGCGTTTACCTCGTGGACAAAAGCGGCCTGCTCTAGACCCATCGAAGCGAGCACACGATACATCGTTGCTTCCGAAGCCGTCTCTTCAGAGAACTCCTTCGCCGATTGTAGGCTCTTTTCTACATTGTCTAATGTTGCCCGCGCCGCCCTGACATCGCCTCGCGAGATAGCTGCCCTAACGTCCTTAAGTGAATCCAAGGCACTGTCTTGAAGCGAAGTAAGCAGAAACGCCGACGGCGGCGCCGAAGCGTCAGCGCGCTCAACTGCACGCTGCTGTCGAAGCTGATCGACTTTACGCGCATGCTGAACTTCTCCGCGCGCTGCCGAATTTTGGCGTATCTGCAAATCAATTCCGAGACGCGTCATCTCTCGAATGAAGGAAAACTGCGGTCCAGGCAGGAAGCCCTCGCGGTTAACCAGGATTTTTAGGTCTTGCGCGTTCTCGCGCGTTAAGAATACAGCACCGCTAAACTGCCTATTTCCTTGCAGCACTAAACCTTCGCGATCAGTCCCCTCCGGAAGATTCCACTTCGCGTACTGACGCAAACGCCCCAGCTCGCCTTTACCGCGAGAACGGTAATCTCGATCAAGCTCAAGCCAATCATCGTAGGATGATATGTCACCGTATGGAAGCACACGGAATCCTTCGTAGTATACGCGGACACCGATAAGCGACCTTGGCCAGGCGCTGTTCTGCTTCTGAAAGATTCTCGCCTGGAAACCGACTATTGCCATAGCTTCCGGCAACTTTTTCTTCAACTTGAATGCTTCGGCGTTAGGGGTTTCCGCCAACCCAGCTTTGGTTGGGGCCACGAGTATCGTCAAGTATCTCGCATCTGCGTCGCAATCAATTTCAATGATCCAGTTTGCGCTCTGTGGGACAGCAGCCAACTCAAGCTCATGAAGCGAAAGATCTCCAGCGAAAACGATCTCGAATCCTGCCTCCTTCCGTGCATCACGAATAGTAATCTCGGGCAGTATGCTCCGCTCCTTGATAAGTCCCGGCGGCAGCGGAGCCGTAACCAACGGAGGCGGCGTCAGGGTTGCCACCTCCTCGAAGAATGAGTTCAACGTCTGTTGGGTCCACGGCTTTCTGAGCCTGCTCAGATTCAGACGCGTTCCAGATGATCGATTGGTGAGCTCGGATCTCGGGAGTGGGTCAACCTGAATAGCGCGAGATTTGGCAACATCAGCGAGCGTTTCGAGCTTCTCGATGCGCTCCCAATCAATAGTCGCCTTCACACCGCTCCCAGCTACAAAGCTCTTGACCTTGTCGCGCCCGCGCCCATCCCACTTCCTGGAGACAACGCTCAACTGCCTTGCCAGCTTATGAGCGGCAAGCCGTCCTATGCCTTTCTCACCGGTGTATCGACGTTTGAACCATGGAGAACGTCGATCAGCCTCCGTTTTGGTCCGACCAGCGATTCGCAAGAAGCCCCGAGAAAAATCCTCCGCATCCATTCCGACGCCGTCGTCTGCAATGATAATCTCTCCCTTTTCGGGCTCAGAAAGATTCCGTCCCAAAATCTCGACCTTACTCGCGTCGGCGTCGTAAGCGTTCTTTATCAACTCAACAAGCGCGGTAGAATCTCGTCCTACCAACAATTCGCCTAGCTCACCAAACAGCTTGGTATCGACTTCAAATGTAGCCATCCTACTCCACCAAGAGCTGCGCGATCATCTGTGGACCACGAGAAAGATGTTGGTGTCCGAACTCTGGACACTCATAGCCTGATTTGAGCTAAGAACCGCTTATAGCAACGTACGTATCCGCCTTTGATTTTGGGAGCGATGCCTTCTAGAGCCCTAGCCAGCCCCCCCGCGGACAACTGTCCGTAGACCGAACCGATCTCGTTCTGAGGAGCAAAGATAGCATAAACCCCGTGGGACGGAATTGCCCCCGAAAAGTCCAGCGCAACGCGCGGGACCTTGGCAATCTCGGGAATCAACAACTTGGGCTTGGCCCAATCCGAAGGCTTCACTCGATCGATCGGCTGAAACCATTGCGCACCACCGCTTTTGACGATCGAACGCTGCACCAATTTTGGCTTGAACCGTCTCAATCGCTTGGCCAGCAGAGGAAATCGACCGAGCTTAAGAAGAGCGCCGGCATCATCATAAAGAGCAGCTATCCGCCGTCCGCGCCAATCTACGCGACCATCCACTATTTCTGATCCATCTACCCATGGCCACAACAAGCTCTCCTCAACCTGTGGTTCCCCTGGTTCAAGCACATAGGCAGGGGTGCAACCAAGAGCTGGGCCGACCTTGATTTGATACCCACGCTCCAACAACGTCTTTCGCGCGTGAACGACGGGTGACTTGGGAGCTGATCTTGAGAATTTAGAGACCACTGCAATCAGAATTGTAGGATAAACGTCAACCTCCTTCTTGAAGGCCTGCGTGGCAAGCAACTCTTCTTCGGATGAGACTTCGATTCGGCTGAGCCACTTCGCCCGAAAACCCTCGGCGAACGCCGTATAGCGCCAACGGTCAGAGCAAACGAACCCGCACTTACCGCCAGGTTGAAGAGCCTCCAAGGCTCGATCGAGAAAGGGTATGAATATGTCACCCCCGGTCATCCGCTTTGGAAGAACGCGCCGGTACTCGCTCTCCAGACCCCGAGGTATTCGCGACCAACGCACATAGGGCGGATTTCCAACAGCATGCGTGAAATTCGCGGCAAACTCGGCTGCCAGCAAAAAGTCCGACGTCCTTATCCATGAACGGGCTAACTCGGTCGCGGTTTGACGCCGCAATCCATCGGCTTGAAGCGCATCGGATACGCGGCGCCGCGCCTTTTGGGCTTCGCGCGGATGAATTTCAAACGCGCAAATTGAATTCCGCAGCAACCTAAGGCCAGGAGAGACGCCGTGATTCCGACAAGATCTTACTAGGCGCTGGGCCGCCTGAAGAACGAACTCCCCGTCGCCCGCGGCGGGCTCAAGAAGGCGCCCCTGATAGATCTTTGCGGAATCTAACCAACCGACCGCATCCAGAATGCGGGCCACAACGTCAGGCCTGGTGTAGATCCCGCAACGGCCGTGTAGCGCCTCGATCTCCAGCTTCCTCTTTCTCGCAGAGGAGCCGGGAGCGCGAGATATCTGTCGAAAGGCAATTTCAGTCATAGTGCCGGCGGCCAAACCTTAATATAGGGTTACTGAGCGCGAACCGCCACAATGATGGTGCATTGCCCCTCTTGATCTTATTAACACAATGTCAGTGGTAGGACTTTTTTCCGGGATCGGCGGCTTCGAATTGGCGTTCGCCCGAGCCGGCTTTAAGACAAGCTTAATGGCTGAGATAGAGCCAGCAGCCTCCGCCGTCTTAAGAGAGAGGTTCCCAGAGATTGAACTTCGGGGAGATGTCGCCACACTCGGAAAACTTCCAGAAGATGCCGACATCATGACCGCGGGGTTCCCATGCCAAAATCTTAGCATGGCCGGCGACAAGTCCGGGATTGCGGGCACCAAGTCCGGGGTTGTGGAAAAGATGTTCGATTTGATCGAGACATCCCATATCCAGACAGTCGTAATCGAGAACGTCTACTTTATGCTTCAGCTAGACCGCGGAAATGGCATGCGATGGCTGGCTGATCGATTTGAAGCGCTGGGCTACAAATGGGCCTATAGAATCCTGAATTCTGCAGCATTTGGATTGCCCCAGCGGCGGCGCCGAGTGTACATGATCGCGAGTCGGACGATCGATCCCCGCTCTGTTCTGTTTGCCGATGAGCACGGGGCCCCGGCGCAGGAAGAGCCGACTTTGTCGAAACCGCTTGGGTTTTATTGGACCGAAGGTCGTTCGGGCATCGGCTTGACTGTAGATGGCATCCCTCCTCTGAAGGTTGGATCGGCTCTCGGAATTCCTTCCGCCCCAGCTGTTCTCTTCCCCGACGGGGAAGTGCTGACTCCGGGTTTGGGGGCTTGCGAAGCGCTTCAAGGCTTTCCAAAGGGATGGACAGACATCGAGCTAAACCATAGTCGACGGCCTGAGTGGAGGATGCTCGGCAATGCCATCTCGGTGCCCGTTGCCGAATGGATCGCGAAGCGCATCGTGCATCCCGGAGACGTTCTCAATTTTCGGCAAGAAAAGATCGTTTCAGGGAAATGGCCCAGCGCGGCTTGGAATGTCGCTGGCGAGCGTATTGCGGTTATTGCGAGTGACTGGCCGGTAGCCCTTCCACCGAGATCAATTGCAGAATTTCGAAATGGCGATTGGTCACGATTGTCCGATCGTGCCTTGGACGGCTTCATTGAGCGAGTTCTTGCTGGAGGACTCCGCGTTCCGGCGGGATTCATCGAGGCTCTTCGGGCGGCCGATCGGAAGGTCAGGAAAGCGGCATAGGAACGGCGCGTTTCTCATCTGCGCTTCCGCGCCGGCAACAGGAGAGGAAATCTCCCACAATCTGGCGTAATTTTTTTTGGGGGCGCTGCTTGCGCCAAGTCGACAAAGAGCGCCCTCCCCCCTACCCCCGAAAATCAATGCTCCGCAGCACGATCCCCGGCGGTGTCCCCTCGAACTCCGTCGCGCGATACTTGCTCGCGGCTTGCGCCTCGATGCGGTCGCGCAGGCGGGTGAACTGGGCTTCGCGCTGCTCGGGCTTCGTCTGCGGACCGCGCTCAAGATAGTCCATCGCGGAGGTGGAGATCGCGCAAGCGATCTCCTTCGATCCGTCCTGCATCAGGAACTGGACGATGCCCCGGTCCTGTTCGTAGCCGACGAAGCGGCTGCTGGTCAGTGTCATGGCTTACTCCTTACGCGATTGCTTCCAGGGCGATCGCCGTCAAACATCATGGCAGCCCCTTGGCCGGCCGCCCGCGTGCCGTCCGCGGCACGCGCGGGGCGGGACGCGAGCGGCCGTGGGTCGCCTCAGCTCTCCCCCGACAGCCGGGCGAAATCATCCAGCAGCGCCGCCACCAGCGCGCGGTGGCGGGTGTCCTCGACGGGCAGGCTCGCGGCATAGAGGTTGAGCAGATGGCGCGCCTTCACCGCGGCCTCCGGCCACGACATCGCCGGCACCGTCATCATGCGGTTTTCGAGATCGGCCTCGCGCTCGCGCAGCTCCCTGACATGGGTCTCGACGTCGGCCAGCGCGCGGCGCAGATCGGTCGCCTTCTGCGCAGCCATGCCGCGGTGCTTGTCCAGATCAACGGGATGGTCGCTCATGGGCCGGCGCACGCGTCGATGGCCTGCGCGTTGGCGAGATCGACCGAGCCGATCGACACCGTCTCCATGGCGTGGTGCGCGCCTTCCGCGGGCACCATGATCGAGGTGGCGATGCGGCGATAGGCGGAAAAGGTGAGGCCCTCGATCGCCTCCTCGTCGGTGACGATCTCATAACAGCCCGGCGGCAATTCGCGATCGACGCCGCGGATGTAGAACGGATGCCTGAACGTGACGGTTTCGCGCCGCGAGCGGATGGTCATGCATGCCTGCCTTCCTGCGAGAGCGGCCCCAACCGACGCTGCTTCCCCCAAGCATGCGCCCATCCCGCCGCAATAGCCAGCACTATCGCTCCAGGCCGCGCGCGGCGTATTAGTCCTCGCTATCGGCGGGAGGCAGGCGTAGGCTCGCCGGCATCACCGCATCTTCCGCTACGGCATCGACCGGTGACTGAGGGTCACGCGCGCTCCCGCCGAGAAACCAGTCATCAGGGCATGACCTCGTCATGCTCTTGCGGGGGCATGCGATGTCGCGTTTTCGCGCTTCGGAATGGATCGTTCCGCCAATCGTCGTTCCGCTGTTCCTGCTGCTGCTCGTCTGCGCGGCGGCGATCTTAAATGGCTAGGGCGGTGCGCGTGGCTTATCTCGTCAGCGGCACGAACGAATATGGCTGCGCCAATGTCGGTCGCGGCAGCGCGACCGTGGCGCTGCGGCTGGCGCGCAAGTTGCTGCGCGAGGGCTACATGGACGTGCGCGTCTGCACGCCGCGCGGCCGCGTGCTGCAATCGGACGAACTGGACGAACTCAAACCCCCACAGGAGACCGACACCATGGCCAAGGGACAGCAAAAGGGCAATCGCGAGACCAAGAAGCCGAAGAAGGACAAGGCCAAGGTCATCGCCGCGGCACCGAGCCGCAAGGACGCGGCATGGCAGCCGGATTTCGGACCGGGCAAGAAGAAGTAGGGCTGCGGTTCTGCCTTCCCTTCTCCCCTTGCGGGAGAAGGTGTCGCGAAGCGCCGGATGAGGGGTCTCTCTCCGGGAATTCAAATAGAGAGATGAATGCGCGGAGAGAGACCCCTCACCCGTCTCAATCGCGCGTGGCGCGATTGATCCACCCTCTCCCGCAAGGGGAGAGGGCAAGAACCACCATCGTCTCTTGTCCGTCGCGCTTTTCGGCTATACTCGTTCCGGTAGCATCACCGGGAGGGGCATACCGTGGAGCACGAGCACAAGACCGACGCCAGAACCGAACCGAAAAACCTCGTCATCTGCTGCGACGGCACCGGCAACGAGATCTCGGAGAACATCTCCAACGTCCTGAAGCTGTATCGCTGCCTGCGCAAGACCGACAAGACGCAGCCGCGGCAGATGGTGTTCTACGATCCCGGCGTCGGCACGGTGACGGAGCCGACGACGTGGCACCAGATCAAGGCGGACGTAAACCTGGTGCTGGGGCTCGCCACGGGCTACGGGCTCGATGACAACGTGCTGTCGGCCTATTGCTTCCTGGTCGAGCACTACGCGCCCGGCGACAAGATCTATCTGTTCGGCTTTTCGCGCGGCGCCTACACGGTGCGCGTGCTGGCGGGGCTGATCCACAAGATCGGACTGATCTCGCCGGAGCAGTCGAACCTCGCCGGCTCCGGCATGGTCGCCTACAAGCAATATTCCGGCACCGGGCGCGGCAACGACGTCGAGGACCTCAAGGACGTCGCCGTCGACGAGCAGGGGCCACTGCCGAAGGACGAGTTCGACCTCGCCGCCCAGTTCGCGCGCATCACCTCGACGCGCTGGGCGACCATCCATTTCATCGGCGTGTGGGACACGGTGGCGAGCGTGATCGTGCCGCGGCGCGACAATTTATTCTTCGTGTTCAGCCTGGAGGAGCTCGCCTTCACGCGGCGCAATCCGAGCGTCGCCATCTTTCGGCAGGCGATCGCGATCGACGAGCGGCGGCGCATGTTCCGCCTCAACAAATACGAGGAGCCGCAGGACTATTGGAGCAACCGCTACGTGCCCGACGAGAAGAAGGTGCCGCAGGACATCATGCAGGTGTGGTTCGCCGGCGTGCACAGCGACGTCGGGGGCGGCTATGCCGAGGCCGAGAGCGGCGAGTCCAAATATCCGCTGATCTGGATGATCGACGAGGCCGAAAAGGCCGGGCTGAACTTCAACAAGCGCACCGTGAACCAGCTCGCCTGGGGCATCCAGCGCAAGAACTCGCCGTTCAAATACGTAGCCCCCGCCTACACCGGCAAGGTTGGCGAGCTGCACAATTCGATGACGGCGCTCTGGCGCGTGCTGGAGGTCATCCCGAAAAGCGCGAAGTACCGGGAATGGCCGGAGCGGAAGGTGTTTCTCGGCCTATACATCCCCTGCTGCGAGCCGCGCCTCATCCCCGAGGGCGCGCATGTGCATGAGAGCGTGTTGAAGCGGAAGGAGGCGGATCCGACGTACAAGCCGGTGAATTTGCCGGCGCGGTACGAGACCGTGCCGATGCCGGTGCCGCCGCATGTGGGCGCGGGTGCGGAAGCGGATGAGATCGTGACGGGGTGAAGCTGGCGACGGGCGCTCGTCATTGCGCAGGTTGGAGCGGCGGCGGAGCATCCCACTACCTCCGCTTTCCCCCATCACCGCTACTTTTCATTAAAATTCTCGCGCCCGCTTTAGCCGGATCGCATCATCTGCTCCGCATCATCCCCGCCAAGCCCGCCGCGATATCTGCGGAGTTGGAGGAGATGTGCCAATGCATCCGCGAAAGTTCGCCCGCGTGAAACCCGCCGGCCTGGTGTCCCGCCAGGCCAAGATCATCACCGATCCGCGCGCGGCCGTAATCCCCTGCACGCTGATCGACTATTCGCCCGGCGGCGCCTGCGTCGATCTCGGCGGCCAGGTGAGCATTCCCGAGCGGTTCGAGCTGCTGCACGTCAACACCAGGAAGCGCTGCCGCATCGCCTGGAAGCGCGGCACGCGGGTCGGCGTGGTGTTTTAGGGCGCGTGATCTCTCCCGCCGACCGACGTCCGCAGCCTGGCCTTGGCGCCTGCGACGATCTGCATGGCGACGCCGGCGATCCAGCCGAGCAGAGCGAGCCAGGTCCAGAGGATATGCGGCTCGAGCCTGAGCACGATCACGGCGACGGAGCCGAGCGCGATCAGCGTGGCGCAGAGCGTGCCGGCCGAGCTCAGCAGCTCCGCGGCGTCGATGGCGCTGTGCGCCTCGTCGAAGGGAAGTTGCGGCGTGTCGATGCCAAGATAGAAGCCGATGGCGCCGAGGCCCATCATCAGGATCAGGAAACCTTGCGTGGTCAGCGACGGGATCGCCGAGCCGACATAGGCGCCGACGAACAGCCCGCACGCCGCGCCTGCCATCGCCAGGCCGACGCGCTCGAACACATGGGCTGCTTTGCGAACACGAAACCGCATGGCCGGCCTCCGTTGAACGCGACGAGGTTAGGCCAGTTTGGCGAGGGGTGGAAGGTAAGGTGAGTTACGGATGCGTGAGGAAGCGCGACCTGAGCGTGCGATGCAGGCGCGCTTCCCGCCAGAAACATGCCAGGCGAGGCAAAACCCCTATTTCACCAGCTCGCAGCCGCCGTCCGCGATCGGCCGGAACGCCTGCTCGGCCGGGATCGTCGAGACCAGTCTGTAATAGTCGTAGGGATATTTCGACTCCTCCGGCTTCTTCACCTCGAACAGGTACATGGGATGCACGACGCGGCCGTCCTGGCGGATGGTGGTGTCGCCGAACAGCTTGTCCTTGCCCCTGAACTTCTTCATCTCGGGCACGGCCTGCTTTGCGTTGTCGCTGCCGGTGGCCGCGACCGCGTTGAGATAGGCGAGCGTGGAAGCATAGACGCCGGCCTGGTTGCCGCTCGGCATCTTGCCGTTCATGCCGGGCCGCGCGGCGAAGCGTTTTGCAAAGGCGCGGGTGTCGTCGTTCATGTCCCAATAGAAGGCTTCCATGAGCTGGAGGCCCTGCGCGACCTTGATGCCCATGCCGTGGACGTCGTTGATGAAGAGCAGGAAGGCGACGAGCTTCTGGCCGCCCTGCTGGATGCCGAACTCGGCGGCCTGCTTCACCGCGTTGATGGTGTCGCCGCCGGCATTGGCAAGCCCGATCACCTGCGCCTTCGATCCCTGCGCCTGCAACAGGAACGAGGCGAAATCGGAGGTGCCGAGCGGATGTTTTGACGAGCCCAGCACCTTGCCGCCGTGCCCCTCGATGTACTTCTGCGCTTCCGCCTCGATGCCCTTGCCGAGCGCATAGTCGACCGTGAGGAAATACCAGTCCTTGCCGCCGCGCGACATCATCGCGGCCGCGGTGGTGTTGCCGGTCGCCCAGGTGTCGTTCACCCACTGGATGGTGTTGGGCGAGCAGGCCTTGCCGGTGAGATCGGAGCTCGCGGTCGAGGACGCCAGGAAGGTCATGCGGCTGTCGCGCAGCAGCGTGTTGATGGAGAGGCCGACGGCCGAATTCGGCACGTCGACGATGGCGTCGACGCCTTCGACGTCGAGCCATTTGCGCGCGATGGCGTTGCCGACATCGGCCTTGTTCTGGTGGTCGGCATAGACGATCTCGACCTTGATGTTCTTCCCGCCGCCGTTGAAATCCTCGGCCGCCATGCGCGCGGCCTCCACCGAGCCCATGCCGTTGGTGTCCTGGAAGATGCCGGAGATGTCGTTGAGCACGCCGATGCGCACGACGTTGTCGGAGATCTCGGCATGGGCCGCGCCGCCGATCAGGCTTGCGGCGAGCGCGAGCGTCCATTTCAGGTTCTTCATTGGTCCCTCCCCTCTTGTTTCGTTTCCGGTCGCGTCAGGCCGGAATGATCGTCACCGGCAGGCTGTCGAGCCCGCGCAGCGTGTTGTTGAAGCGGCGCTTTGGTTCGCCCGTGATCTCGATGCCGGCGACGCGACGCGCCAGCGCCGAGAGCATCGTCTCGCCTTCGAGCCGCGCGACGAGCTGGCCGACGCACATGTGGATGCCGGAGCCGTAGCCGACATGGCCGGAGGTGCGGCGGGTGATGTCGTAGCTGTCAGGCTTGTCCCAGCGCCTGGGATCGCGATTGGCGGCGGCGAGGAACATCAGGACTTTCTCGCCTTCGCCGATCGTCGCGCCTGACAGCTCGACCTCACGCGTCGTGGTGCGGAAGAAGGTCTGCACCGGGCTTTCAAACCGGATCGCTTCCTCGAACGCGTTGCGCGCCAGCGTGAGATCGCCGCGCAAACGCTGCCATTGGTCCGGGAAACGCGCGAGGCAATAGACGGCGGCGCCGATGCCGTTGACGGTGGTGTCGAGGCCGGCGGAGAGCAGCGAGCGCACCAGAAGCGGCGCCTCGGGCGCCGTGATCGCGCCCTCGTCGACATGGGCGTGAATGCAGGCGCCGATGCCGCCGGGCGTGAGATTGTCGCGCTGGCATTGATCGGTGACATAGGCCTGGTGCGGCGCCGCGCGCGCGATCGCCTCCTGGCGCAGCTGGTTCGGCGGACCGAACGCGTTGAACACCACGCTCGCATAGGGAATGAGATGCTCGCGGCCCTCCGGCTTCAGCCCCAGCGCATCCGGAAAGATCGAGAGCGGATAGGCTTCCGCAAGATCCGTGATGGCGTCAAAGCTGCGCATCTCCAGCAGGACGTCGACCCGCGCCTCGGCCGCCGCGGCGAAGCGCTCGCGGAGCCCTTTCATCACGGTCGGCGACAGCACCTTTGACAGCACGGCGCGGGTGCGGCTGTGCGCGGGCGGATCGGCCTCGAGGATCAGGCTCGGCGGCCGCCATGGCGTCTCCTTCTTGAAATCGGACAGACCGACACCGCGACCGGAGCAGAACGTCGCGGGATCGTTCAGCACGGCATGGACCTCGGCATAGCGCGCCACGCCATAGACGTTCCATTTGTCGAGATAGACCACCGGCCCCGCCTCCCGCAGCTTCTCATGGGTGGGATAGGGATCGACAAAAAACTTCATGTCGAAGGGGTCGACGTCGAGATGCGGGACGCCCGATACAGTCGAGTCGGGTGCGCTCATAAAGGTCCTCCCTCATTTTGATCTTGTGAAAGGGCCGCGCTTATCCTTAGGTCTGCTGACACGCCGCGATGAAGAAGTCCGATATGCCGCCGTCTTCGACCAGAGCCCGCCAGAAGCCCGCCCCCGTCGAAACGGGGCCGACGCTCGATCTCGACCGTTACGTTCCGGCGTTCATCACCTTCATCGCCAACAAGCTCTCGAACAGCGCGACGGCGTTCTACCAGAAGCAGTTCGGCGTCAACGTCACGGAATGGCGGATCATGTCGCTGCTGGCGATCGAGCCCGGCATTCCGGCCTCGCGCATCTGCCACGTCATCGGCTTCGACAAGGGACCGGTGAGCCGCACGCTCGCGGGCCTGGAGAAGCGCGGACTGGTGTCGATCCGCACCGACCCGAACGACGGCCGCACCCATTCGATCTCGCTGACGGCAAGGGGCCGTGCCACCCATGACAAGGTGATCGTCGCCGCGTTCGAGCGCGAGCGGCGGCTGCTGTCGTGTCTGAGCAAGGACGAGCGCGAGGTGCTGATCGATTTGCTGCGGCGGCTTCACGAAAATCTCGGCGCGGTGACGGGCAGCAGCACCAGCTGACGCGATGGGCGTGAGGCGCGCCGTGTTGCCACCTTCAGGCATGCGCAGGCATTTGCCCGCGGCACCGTTCCTGCCGAGCATCGTTTCCTCCGAGATCAGGCGCAGCGGTTCCCCCGCCGTCATCCTTGTTCGAAACGGTTCGCACGAATTAGTTGCTTAAGCAACAAAAGAATCATGCGGGGATAATGCGGCAGGTTGGCTGGCTTATTTTGCGAGCTGCCGGGCCCATCCCCGTCATTGCGAGCGATGTGGAGAGAGCGTGACCTCACTCCGGCTTGATCAGCGGGTGGCTACAGACCAATCCACTCCGCCGACGCATCATCGTCCAGCCGCGCCACCGCATCCGCCCGCCGCGTCAGCACGGCGCGCTGGTTGATGTAGCCCTTGTCGGTGATCTCGCCGCCATCGACCGAAGGCGGTTCGGCCAGCAACAGCGCGCGCGTGGCGTGGCCGGAGGAATTGGCGCCCTGCTGCTTCAGTTTTGCCAGGCCCTGCGCAGTCGCGGCCCGGACCTTGTCATGCGCCAGCACGTCACTCACATCTGCCGTCTCTGGCAAACCGGCATGGGCACGGCACGCCGCAATATTCGGGAACACCAGAAACCGTACCTCGTCACCGCCGTGCCCCGTGACGACGATGTCCTGCGCGAGCGGCGCCAGCGCGGCGATGCCGGCGACGCGGAGCGTGCCGACGCTGACCCAGGTGCCGGAATTGAGCTTGAAGTCTTCGGCAACGCGGCCGTCGAAGAACAGGCCGCGCTCGGGGCGCTCGGGGTCGGCAAGCTTCACGGCGTCGCCGATGAGATAGAAGCCCTCCTCGTCGAAAGCCTGCTTCGTCAGCTCCGGCGCTTTCCAGTACCCCGGCGTGACGTTGTGGCCGCGCACCCGCACTTCCAGCTTGTCGCCCGACGCGACGAGCTTCAGCTCCGTCCCGGGAATCGGCACGCCGATATTGCCGGAGCGTTCGGCGAGGAAATGGCAGTCGGTGGCGAGCGGTGAGGTCTCGGTCGAACCCCAGGCCGAGACCATCGGCAGTGCACGGCCGACAGTCTTGATCGAAAGTTCTTCGAGCGCGTCCCAGAGGTTCTGCGGCAGCGCGGCGCCCGCATAGAACGCGAACTTCACCTCGGCGAAGAAACGGCGGCGCAGCGCCTCGTCGCCGCGCAGGGCCGCGATCAGCATATCGAAGCCGCGCGGCACGTTGAAATAGACCGTGGGCATCACGCTTTTCAGATTCGCAAGGGAGGTCGCAAACAGGCCGGGTGCAGGCTTGCCGCCGTCGATATAGAGCGAACCGCCGTTGCGCAGCACGAGATTGAAATTGTGGTTGGCGCCAAAGGTGTGACTCCAGGGCAGCCAGTCGAGAATGACGAGATCATCGTGGCCCTGTTCGAGAAAGGTCCAGGTCTGCGCCTTGGCCTGCTGGCTCGTGGTCAGCATGCGCTGGGTGTTGATGACGGCCTTGGGCGTGCCGGTCGAGCCCGAGGTGAACAGAAATTTCGCGATCGTGTCAGGCGTTACTGCGGCGAAGGCCGTTTCGACATCGTCCGTTTCAGGCGTCGCCGCGATGTCACGGAAGGCGAGCGCATCGGCATCGCCGGCATTGCCGCTGATGATCTGCGCGCTGTGCAGCGGCCTGATCGCGGCCAGCGCCGCGGCAAACGGCTTGGTCGCGGAGACATAGATCGCGCCCGGCTGAAGCAGCGCAATCATGCTCTTGAGCTTGTCGAAATCCCTCGACATCAGCGAATAGGCCGGCGAGATCCCGGCCGAGGGGACGCCGACATGCTGGGCGGCCAGCGCGAGCAGCGCATGGTCGATGCTGTTGTCGGAGAGTATGACCACGGGGCGCTCGGCGCTGAGTTCCTGCGCCAGGATCCAGGACGCCGCCGCGCGGACCCGCCGCAGGGCACCTGCGTAGGTCATGGTGGCCCACGGCGTATCGGCGCTGTCGCGCTCGGCGAGGAAGATCGTGTCCGGCGTCTGCCGCGCCCAATGCTCCAGCCAGTCGCCGACACAGCGCGCGCTGTCGCCCAGGGGCTCTGCCGAGCGCAGCACGATGCTGCCGTCGGCGCGATGCTCGGCGATCGTCCTTGGCGCTGCGAACAGACTTGACGCGTCACCGCGTGGGGCGGCTGTCATGTGTTTCCTCCTCGCCCGGAAGCCGGGATCGGCCGCAGCCTCGTTCCGGGCTGCTCTGGCCATAATGTTGGGCACGACAATTGTTGTCGTCAACAACAATCTTCCACTTTGGCCGTCGTGGCGCTAGGGTTGACCGGCAGGAGACACGACGTGACAGCCAGCGCAGCCCGAGCCGACACCCGCCCCTCCCCGCGCAAACACGCCGGTAACGACGCCGCGCGGCGGATCGACGCGGACGAGATCGGGCTCGACGCCCTGGTCGGGCACGCCGGCTACGCGGTGCGGCGCTTCCAGATCTGGATTTTCCAGGACTTCGTCAGGACGCTTCGCGCGGTCGATATCCGGCCGACGCAATATTCGGTGCTGACGGTGATCGGCGCCAATCCCGGCCTGTCGCAGATGGCGGTGGCCAAGCGCCTCGGCATCGAGCGCGCCCGGCTGGTGCACCTGCTCGACAGCCTCGAGCAGCGCAAGCTGGTGAAGCGGATCAAGTCGAAGGCGGACCGGCGGTCGCACGCGCTTCATCTCACCGCGCCGGGCGAGACGGCGCTGGCCAAATTCAAGCGGCTCGCCGCCGAGCACGAGCGGCACGTCGAGGAGAAGATCGGCAAGGCGAACCGGGAGCGGCTGCTTGAGATCCTCGCCGGCTTCACCTGACCCCGTCTGCCTGCGATTTGTGCACATGCCCGTAACAGGGCGCTGGCAAGGCGACCCTCCCGGCCATCGAAATATCACCCAACCTACTGATCCTGCGATAACATCCGGAGCAATCACCGTGCCCGGATTCTGTACACAATGGCACATCGCTTGCTTCAATCCGGGGTAAGACCTGTTGCCGGAGTTTTGTCGCCATGAGGGCTGAGATGGGGGCTGAGCAGCCTGAAACGATCGCCGCGATTGTGGCCGCGCATCGCGCGGGCACCGTCACGCCTGCGCAGACGGTCGCGCGGACCTATCGGCGCATCCGCGACCACAATGATCCCGCGGTCTTCATCAGCCTGCGCGACGAAAAGGACGCAATGGCGGAGGCCGAAAAGCTTGCCGCGAAAGATGCCGCCAGCCTGCCGCTCTACGGCGTGCCGGTGGCGGTGAAGGACAATATCGACGCACTGGGCTTTCCGACCACCGCGGCCTGTCCGGCCTTCGCCTATACGCCGACGCACGATTCGACCGCGGTGGAACGCCTGCGTGCGGCCGGCGCCATCATCATCGGCAAGACCAATCTCGACCAGTTCGCGACCGGCCTCGTCGGCGTGCGCTCGCCCTACGGCATTCCCAGAAATTCGATCCGCGACGACCTCATTCCCGGTGGCTCCAGCTCGGGCTCGGCGACCGCCGTCGGCGCCGGGCTGGTGCCGCTGTCGCTCGGCACCGACACCGCGGGCAGCGGGCGCGTGCCGGCGATGCTCAACAACATCGTCGGGCTGAAGCCGAGCCTCGGCATGATCTCGACCGCGGGTCTGGTGCCGGCCTGCCGCACGCTCGATTGCATCTCGGTATTCGCTCTGACGGTTGACGATGCCGCGCTGGCGCTGTCCGTGATGGCGGGCCCCGACCAGGCCGATCCGTTCTCGCGCGACCGGCCGCTTGGCGCGATCACGCCGTTCCCCACCAATCTGCGCCTCGGCGTGCCGCGCAACGGGCAGCTGATCTTCTTCGGCGACAAGAAATCGGAAGCCGCTTACGCCGACGCGCTGAAGCGCTGGACCGCGCTCGGCGCCACGCTGGTCGAGTTCGATCTCGAGCCGTTCTACGAGACGGCGCGGCTGCTCTACGAAGGGCCCTGGGTCGCCGAGCGCTACCTCGTGATCAAGAATTTGCTGGCGTCCGCGCCTGACACGATCCATCCCGTGACGCGGGAGATCACCGCGGCCGGTGCGCGGCTGACGGCGGCGGACACCTTCTCCGCACTCTATCGCCTGCAGGGCCTGCGCAAGATCGCCGAGCGCACCTTTGCCAATATCGACGCGCTGGTGCTGCCGACAGCGCCGACGGCCTACACGACCGCACAGGTGCTGGCCAACCCGGTCGAGCTCAACAGCCGGCTCGGCACCTACACCAATTTCGTCAACCTGCTCGACCTCTGCGGCCTCGCCGTGCCGGCAGCGATGCGCGCCGACGGCATTCCGTTCGGCATCACGCTGCTTGCACCTGCCGGCCGCGATGCGATGCTGGCCAGCATCGGCCGCGCCTTCCATGCGGACACGAAGCTGACCGTTGGCGCGAGAGGCGTGCCGCAAGCACCGCTCGCGCCGCTGCCTGCAAACGGGGGCGACGAGATTCCGGTCGCCGTGGTCGGCGCGCATCTGTCCGGCATGGCGCTGAACGGTGAATTGACCGCGCTGAACGGCAAGCTGGTCGAGGCGACCAGGACGGCTGCCGACTACAAGCTCTACGCGCTTCAAACCACGCCGCCGAAGCCCGGCATGCTGCGCGTCGAAGCCGGCAAGGGCGCGGCGATCGAGCTGGAGATCTGGTCTTTGTCGTCGGCGGCGTTCGGCAAATTCGTCAATGCGATTCCGGCGCCGATGGCGATCGGCACTGTTCGCTTGGCCGACGGCCGCAGCGTGAAGGGTTTTCTCGTGGAGCCCGAAGTGCTGGGCGAAGCGCGCGACATCACGAGCTATGGCGGCTGGCGAAAGTTCATGGCGGACGCTGCGACGGCGTAGGTGCCGTAGGGTGGGTTAGCGTAGCGTAACCCACCTCGTTAATTTCCGCAGAGACAGAAGTGGTGGGTTACGCCTTCGGCTAACCCACCTTACGACATCACACCGACACCGCGTAGATCTCGTACTCCCCGCGTACCAGCTCGATGTGGGCGCGCATCGCGGCGGCCGCACCCTGCTTGTCACCGCGCATGATGGCGACGACGACGCGGTCGTGCTCGGCTTGCGACTTGGCCAACCGGCCGAGGTTGCGGAACTGGGCGCGCCGGAACGGCTGCACGCGCACGCGCGTCGCCAGCGTGATCTCGGCGATGTAGCCGTTCTGCGAGCCCGCATAGATCGCGTTGTGAAAGCGTTCGTTGACCTCGTGGAAGCGGTCGGGATTGCCGGCGTAGCTGAGCACGCGCAGCTCTTCGTGGACCGCCTCGAGGCCGTGGCGCTCGGCGGCCGACATGCGCTCGGCGGCAAGGCCGGCGCATAGCGCCTCGAGCTCCGCCATCGCCTCGAACATGCCGGTCAGCCGCTCGATCGACGGCTGTGCCACCACCGCGCCGCGATGGGGCCTTGCCTCGACCAGGCCGCTCGCCACCAGCTGCCGCAGAGCCTCGCGCACCGGCGTCCGCGACACGCTGAAGCGGCGCGCGATGTCGGTTTCGTCCAGCGGCGCGCCGGGCGCCAGGGTTCCGCGCACGATCTCGTCGGCAAGCTGAAGCCGCAGCTCCTCGGCGCGCGTGACCTTGTGCACGCTGGGCTGCGCCCGGTCGACCCGTGGCACCACCGGCTCGGCCGGCAGCGTCCCGGGCGGAAAATCGTCAAGCGTCATACGGTCAGGTCTCTTTCGACTCGTCGATGATGCTGACATGGGCCGCGACGACGCGCCAGCCCTCCGGGAAGCGAATCCAGGTCTGCATCTGCCGGCCGACCTTGCCGGGAGCCGTGTCGCGATAGAACAGGGTGGAGGCGACCGCCGTGTCGCGGCCATAGCTGGAGATGACGGTTTTCGCGGTGCGGCGGTTCAGCCCGACCGGCGAGCGGCCGGCGCGGAAGCCGGAGATCGCCTCATAGCCGTAGAGGTTCTCGCCGATGCCGTAGCGCAGCGTGCGGGGATCGTTGCGAAACAGCTCGCCGAGCACGGCGACGTCGTTGCTGACGAGGGCCTGCTCATAGCGATCGAACGCGGCTTTGACTTCCGCGATCACCTCGGGAAGATCGATCTCCATCTCAGAATCCTCTCGGCGACGGCGCAGATACCACGCCCATCTTCTCCAATGCATGCGCGACGCGCAACGCGATGTCCTCGCGCCAGGGCGCGGCGATGATCTGCACGCCGATCGGCAGCGGCTCGAGCGGCACCGGCACGGCGACGACAGGCAGGCCGATGAACGAGATCGGCTGAGTATGGATGCCGATATTGGCGCGCACCGGCAATTCGACGCCGTCGAGGTTGAAATTGACCTGGCCGAGTTTTGGCGCGGTGCATGGCGTGGCGGGCGCAATCAGCACATCGACCGTCTTGAAGATCTCGGCGAGCTGCGCGCGGTACCAGCGGCGGAATTTTTGCGCGCGGTCGACCAGCGGCGCCGGCACCATCGCGCCGGCAATCAGCCGGTCGCGCACGGCGGGATCGAAGTCGTTCGGGCGCCTGCGCAGGCGATCGAGATGCAGCGAGGCGCCTTCGGTGGTGCTGATCACGTAAGCCGCCGCGCGGGCGCGCGCGGCTTCGGGCACTTCGACGACGCGCGTCGCGCCAAGCGCCTTGGCGACACGGCCGACGGCTTCGACAGCTTCGGGGAACACGTTCTTCTGGAAGTAACCGCCGGCGATGGCGATGCGCAGATCCGACACCGGATTGGCGAGCAGGGGCACGGTCGGCTCCAGACCGCGCGTGGTGCAGGCGGCATCATCCGCATCCGGGCCCTGCATCGCATCATAGGCGAGCGCGAGATCGGTGACGGAGCGCGCGAACGGGCCGAGATGATCGAAGCTCGCCACGAATGGGAACGAGCGCGCCCGCGACAGCCGGCCATAGGTCGGCTTCAAACCGAAGATGCCGCAGAACGAGGACGGCACGCGGATCGAGCCATTGGTGTCCGAGCCCAGCGCGATCGGCACAAGCGCGCCGCCAACGGCACTTCCCGAACCGCCGGAGGAGCCGCCGCTCATCCGCGTGGTATCGTGCGGGTTGCGCGAGGGGCCATCGTGAACGTTTTCGCCGGTGAAGTCGTAGGCGTATTCGCCCATGTTGAGCGCGCCGACGAGAACGGCGCCGGCCGCTTCCATGCGCTCGATCAGCGTCGCGTCGCGCTTGGCGGGTGCGAGGTCGCGATTGATCTTCGAGCCGGCACGCGTTGGCAGACCCGCAACGTCGAACAGGTTCTTCACCGCGAAGGGCACACCGGCGAGCGGGCCGACCGTCTTGCCGGCGGCGATGTCGGCGTCGATGGCGCGCGCTTTGGCGCGGGCGCGCTCTACAGTGACGTCGGTGAAGGAATTGAGGGTGGTGTCGTGCTGCTTGACGCGCGCGAGCGCAGCTTCAGTGGCATCGAGCGCGGACAATCGGCCGCCGGCCACCGCTTTCGCGATGTCGGCAGCACTCATCTCTGGCGTGGTGGTCATGGCGGCGTCAGACGGTGAAGATGGGCGCCGGCTCGGTCTCGTCCGGCAGCGCGAATTCATCGACGAGCCGGCCAAGCCGCAGCGAGACTTCGAGATTGGCGCGAACCGCCGGCCTCCAGGCCTCCTCGATCGGCAATGCCAGCGCTTTCGATACGGCGTCGATATAATCGTCCAGCGGCTCGGCCATCACGCTCCCAAACAATCAATGCGCTCTTAGTGAACCGGCAACGGCGGATGCGGGATCGCCGTCAGCAGCTCCTTGGTGTAGTCGTCCTGCGGATCGCTCAAAACCCTCTCGGAAGAACCTTCCTCGACGATTCGACCCGTCCGCATCACAATGACACGATCGCACAACAAGCGCACTACGTTCAAATCATGCGAGACGAACAGATAGCTCATACCTAGCCGCGCCTTGAGGTCCTGGAGCAGGTTCAGGACCACCGCCTGGACCGAGACGTCGAGGGCCGCGGTCGGCTCGTCCAGGATGACCAGCTTGGGATGCAGCGCGATGGCGCGGGCGATGCCGACGCGGGCCTTCTGCCCGCCGGATAGCTGGTGCGGAAACCGGTCGAGCAGATTGTGCGGCAGCCCGACCATCGTGGCCAGCTCCTCGCAGCGGAAGCGAAGGGCATCGCGGCCCCTGACGTCGCCGAGCTGCATGATGGGGTCGGCGATGGCGCGCACCGCGGTGAAGCGCGGGTTGAGGCTGTCGGTCGGGTCCTGGAACACCATCTGGATCCGGCTGCGCTGCGGCAGGCGCGCGAAGCCGGCCGGCGGGATGGCGCCGATGTCCTCGCCGTCGAACTGGATCAGGCCCGAGGTCTGGTCGAGCAGGCGCATCACCATCATCGACGTGGTCGATTTGCCGCAGCCGGATTCGCCGACCAGGCCGACGCTCTCGCCATGGCCGATCGAGAAGCTGATGCCGTCGACGGCGCGGAACACATCCGGCTCCGGCGCAGGCTTGCGGCCGAACAGTTTTCCGAGCACGGCGGTGGCGCCCTGGCGGGGATATTCCTTGACCAGCTTCTCGATGAGGAGAAGGGGCTTCTTCTCCCTCTCCCCGCTTGCGGGGTCGCGATGAGCTTCGCTCGCGCTGAGAGGGTCGGGGTGAGGGGAAGTCTGCGCGAGCACGGTGCTGGGAGAGGCGAAGGAAGCGCCCTCCTCTTCCGGCAGCAGGTCCCGCAAGGACACGCCGAGCCGCGGCGTCGCGCGCATCAGCTTTTTCGTATACGGGTGCTGCGGGTTGGCGAAGATGTCGGCGGCCTTGGCGGTCTCCACCACCCTTCCCTTCTCCATCACCACGACGCGGTCGCAATAGGCGGCTGCGAGGCCGAGGTCATGGGTGATCAGGATGGTCGACATCGCCTTGCGTTTTGTGAGCTCGACGATCAGATCCATCACCGCCTTCTGGGTGGTGACGTCGAGGCCGGTGGTCGGCTCGTCGGCGATCAGCAATTGCGGATTGCAGGCGAGCGCGAGCGCGATGACGACGCGCTGGCACATGCCGCCCGACAGCTCGAACGGATAGGCGTGGTAGCGCTCGCGCGGGCGGGCGATCTTGACCTGCTCCAGCGCCTCGATCGCCTTTTCGCCGTGGTCCGAAACCGTGGCCTGCTGCACATGGGTGCGCAGCACGTCCTCGATCTGGTCGCCGACTTTCCGGATCGGGTTCAGTGCCGCACGCGGGTTCTGAAAGATCATCGAGACTTCGCGGCCGCGCAGGTCGCGCATCTGGTCTTCGCTCGCGGCCTTGACGTCGATGCCGGAGAACATCACCGAGCCTTCGGCGATCCGGCCGGCGCGGTCGAGGATGCGCATCACCGCGTAGGAGGTCACCGACTTGCCCGAGCCGGACTCGCCCACGATGGCGAGCGTCTCGCCCTTGGCGACGGAGATGTTGACGTGCTGGACGGCTTTGACGATGCCGCGGCGGGTGGTGAATTCGACGGTGAGATCCTGGACGTCGAGCAGGGGCTGGGCGGTCATGGACGGCTCCGGTCACTCAAAAGCGCGAAAACAACCCCATGCACAGTAGAAGCTCCACTGAAATCATTGGAGAATTCCTGCCGCACCCTTGCCATCACGTCCTCCGCTGGGGATCGACGATGTCGCGCAGGCCGTCGCCGAGGAGGTTGAAGCAGAACACGGCGATCATCAGCGCAAGGCCCGGGAATAGTGCGATCCACCATTCCCCTGACACCATGAAGCCCGCGCCTTCGGCGACCATGATGCCCCATTCGGCGGTCGGCGGGCGGACGCCGAGGCCGATGAAGGACAGGCCGGCGGCGTTGAGGATGGCGTAGCCCATGGTCAGCGACATCTGCACGATCATGATCGGCATGATGTTCGGCAGGATGTGCACCAGCAGGATGCGGAATTCGCCGTTGCCGGACAGGCGCGCGGCCTGCACGAAGCCGGCGTTGCGGCGGACATTGGCCTCGGCACGCGCGACGCGGGCATAGAGCGGGAAGTTGACGATGGCCGTGGCCAGGATGATGTTCTGCACGGTGTTGCCGAGGGCTGCGACGATGCCCATCGCCAGCACGAACAGCGGGAAGGCCATGATGGTGTCGGCGATGCGGCCGACGATGCGGTCGGTCCAGCCGCCGAAATAGCCGGCCGCGATGCCGGCGAGGCCGCCCATCAAAAACACCAGCACGACGGAGGCGACCGCGATGAAGGTATCGAGACGCGTGGCCACGACGACGCGGCTGAAGATATCGCGGCCCAATTGGTCAGTGCCGAACCAGTGCGCGGCCGAAGGCGGCTTCAGCGACGCGGCGGTGTCGGAGGCCAGCGGATCATATGGCACTACATAGGGGCCGAAGATCGCGGCAAGGAGAATGACGATCAACAGGGCGAAGGAAAAGCCCGTGACCTTGTTCTCGCTCAGCACATAGCGCGTTTGCTCAAGGATCGCAGTCAGTCCCGACGTCCGCGCGGGACCGACGGGTTCAACGGCAGGCGCAACGGAGCTCATGGTTCAGCCCTCCAACCGCACGCGTGGATCAATCACGCCGTAGAGAATGTCGATGATCAGATTGAGCAGCACGTACATCACCGCCATGGTGAGGACAAAACCCTGCACCGGCGCGAAGTCGGACGAAATCAGCGCTTCCACCGCGTAGGAGCCGATGCCCGGCCAGGCGAACACTTTTTCGACCAGCACGTTGGCGCCGAGCAGGAAGGAGAACACCATGCTGAGCGTGGTGATGACGGGGAGCATCGCATTGCGGAAGGCGTAGGTGACGATGACGGTCGCGGGCGACAGGCCGCTGGCGCGCGCGGTGCGCACGAACTCCGACGACAGCACCGCCAGCATCGAGGCGCGCGTCATGCGCGCGATCGGCGCCAGCGAGAAGATCGCGAGCGTCGTCGCCGGCAATATCAGCTGGCTCAGCGCCGAACGGAACGCCTCGAAGTCGCGCGCAATCAGGGTGTCGATCAGGTAGAAGCCGGTGACCGTCGGCGGCGCGCTGTAGAACACGTCGAGGCGGCCGAGCGGCGCGGGCGACCAGCCGAGCCTGAAATAGAAGACATAGACCAGCACGAGGCCGGTGAAGAACACCGGCAGCGAGACACCGGCCGTCGTCGTGATGCGACAGAGATGGTCGATCCATGATCCCGGCCGCGTCGCGGCGAGCACGCCGAGTGGAATGGCGATGACGATGGAGACGATCAGGCCGAGCAGCGTCAGCTCGGCCGAGGCCGGCAGGCGATTGCGGATTTCGGCGGCGACCGGCTGGCCCGTGGTGAGCGAGTTGCCGAAATCACCGTGGGCGAGGTCGTTGGTGTAGCGGAAGAACTGCTCGATCAGCGGCTTGTCGAGGCCGAGCTTTTTCCGGATCTGCTCGACGGCTTCCTTGGTGGCGGCGGGGCCGGCGAAATACGCCGCGGGATCACCGGGCAGCGCGCGCGTCAGCAGGAAGGTGACGATGACGACGCCGATCAGCGAGGGAATCGCGAACATCAGGCGCTTGCCGATCATGGTCAGCATGGGGAGCTCCTCGCGCGCGTTGAATGTATCCGAGGTGGTGCCGCGCACTCTACTGCGCCCCCTCTCCCCTTGTGGGAGAGGGTTGGGGTGAGGGGTAGCCCCAAGCGAGGTCGGAGTTCGTGGCTACCCCTCACCCGTCTCGCCGCTGCGCGGCGAGCCACCCTCTCCCACAAGGGGAGAGGG